>NZ_JBAKHU010000033.1:0-74162 GCF_036906895.1 Micromonospora sp. CPCC 206060 | reverse complement strand
TCCCGGCGACCCACACCCACGCTCACTGACCAGCGCGGACGCTTCCTCGGTCGTACCCGATACACAACGACCCCCGACCCGCCACCATTCCCCACCGGGCGCCACCGGGCGGCGCCCCGAACCGGACATCCGGCCGTCAACCGGACGACAGGCATGCGGAAGCGCCGGCCCGGGTCGCGCCCGTGGCCGGCGCCCTGCTCAGCCCTTGACGCAGACCACCTGCTTGAGGTGGGCGACCACCTCGACCAGATCGGACTGCTGCTTCATCACCGCGTCAAGGTCCTTGTACGCGGCCGGGATCTCGTCGACCACGCCCGCGTCCTTGCGGCACTCCACCCCGACGGTCTGCCGGGCCAGGTCGGCCACCGAGTACGTCTTCTTGGCCTTGGCGCGGGACATCCGCCGTCCCGCCCCGTGCGACGCGGAGCAGTACGCGTCGGTGTTGCCCAGACCACGCACGATGTACGAACCGGTGCCCATCGACCCGGGGATGATGCCGAGGTCACCGCGACCGGCCCGGATCGCGCCCTTCCGCGTCACCAGCAGGTCCACCCCGCCGTACCGCTCCTCAGCTACGTAGTTGTGATGGCACGAGATGGGTTCGTCGAAACGGACCTTCGGTACCGCGTTACGGACCACGGTGCACAGCAGCGCGAGCATCACTGCCCGGTTGCGGGCCGCGTACTCCTGGGCCCACTCCAGGTCCCGACGGTAGGCGGCCATTTCCGGGGTGCCGGCGACGAACACGGCCAGGTCCCGGTCGGGCAGGTCGGCGTTGTGCGGCAACTGCCGGGCGACCGCGATGTGCCGCTCGGCCAGTTCCTTGCCGATGTTGCGGGATCCGGAGTGCAGCATCAGCCAGACCCGCCCCGCCTCCGCACCACCCTGCTCGACGCAGACCTCGATGAAGTGATTACCCCCGCCCAGGCTGCCGATCTGCTTCTCCGCCCGCGACCGCAGGGCGGTGACGCCCTCGTGCAGCGCGTCGAAGCCGGACCAGAACGTGTCCCATCCGGCGGTCGGCAGGCCGTGCACCCGGTACGGGTTGACCGGGTCGTCGTGGGCGCGGAACCCGACCGGGATCGCGGCCTCGATGGCGGACCGGAGCGCGCCGAGGTCGTCGGGCAGGTCGGCGTCGGTCAGGTTGGTGCGTACCGCGGACATCCCGCAGCCGATGTCGACGCCGACCGCGGCCGGTGCGAGGGCCTGCCGCATGGCGATGACCGAGCCGACCGTGGCGCCCTTGCCGTAGTGCACGTCCGGCATCACGGCGACCCCCTCGACCCAGGGCAGGGCGCCGATGTTGCGCAGTTGCCGGGTGGCGCCCTCGTCGATCGTCCACGGTTCGGTCCAGACCCGGACCGGGGCTCGGGTGCCGTAGAGCAGGGTGTAACTCACCGGATCTCCTCAGATCGATGGAAGGCAGGAAAAGTCTGGACTGTCGATGCCCACGGCACCGGAGCAGGGCCGGACGGGGCGGTAGAGCACGCTCGTCGATCGTCCCCACGGTCCCTGGATGCCGGGGCCGCACCGGGCGGGACGGGGTCGGGCTCAGCGCGCCCGGACGACCGGCAATGGTCTGCCGTGGCGGGGGACCCTGACGGTGGTGCACCGGAGGACTGTCCCGGTCCCGGCCAGGCGACCGGCCGGCGTCCACCGCCAGGGTCGTGGTCCGGTCACCGGCATCGGTCACTCCTCACTCGTCAGGTGCAGGGCAACAGTAGGCGCGCCCACCGACACCGACAACGGATTTCCAGGCAGCGGGTCGGACATATTGACGTACGGTTGGTTACGTGATGTGCTCGCGGAGTACAGATGACAATGATCGTCGTTGCCAGTACCCGCGAGGAGGAGCATGTCTCTCACTGTCCCGCCCACACTGCTCGAAGCCGCCGAGCGCGGCCCAGTCGACGACGCGGAGTTCGTCGCCTGCATCCGCGACTCGCTGCCGTACGCGTGGCAGACGGTCAGCCGGGTGGCCGCCGACCTGGAGTCCTCATCGGAGGACTTCGCCGACAACGTCATCCCGCCGCCCACCGAGACCGAACGCGGCCAACTGCTCCGCGCCCTGGCCAGCGACGCGATCAGGGCCGGCCTGGAGCGCCACTTCGGCGTCAAGCTCGCCTTCCAGAACTGCCACCGGGTGGCGGCCTTCCGGCCCGCAGCGGTCGACTCGGACACCTACCGCCGCTTCATCTCACCTCGGGGCCAACTGCTGAACCAGTCCCCCGAGTTGCGCGACTGCTGACCCACTGCCACGACATCGCGGGGTGCCCCCGGCCGCTCGGACGCGCCCGGCGGACCGGGGCACCCTCGCGCACCGCCCGCCAGGCGAGGACACCCTCGCGCACCGCCCGGCAGGCCAGGACACCCTCGCGCACCGTCCGGTAGACCGGGCACCCTCGCGCACCGCCCGGCAGGCCAGGACACCCTCGCGCACCGTCCGGTAGACCGGGCACCCTCGCGCACCGCCCGGCAGGCCAGGACACCCTCGCGCACCGTCCGGTAGACCGGGCACCCTCGCGCACCACCGGCCGACCGGTCCGGGCCGGCAGCCCGACACGCCACAGGATGGCCCTTTTCCGGCGACTCCGACATCCGGCCCGCTACCATGCCGACCATGAAAACGGTTTCCATAACCTGGTCGTTGGGGTGGCGCCAATGAAGGTCGCATTCGTCGGCAAGGGCGGCAGCGGCAAGACCACCCTGGCCGCACTCTTCGCCCGTCACCTGGGTAGGGCCGGGCGCCCGGTGCTGGCCATCGACGCCGACATCAACCAGCACCTCGCCACCGCGCTCGGCAGTACGACCACGCCGTCGACCAGCGCACCACCGCTCAGCGAGTACCTGCCACAGATCAAGGAGTACCTGCGCGGCGACAACCCCCGGATCACCTCCCCAGCGGCGATGGTCAAGACCACCCCGCCCGGCGCCGGGTCCCGACTGCTCCGCGTGGTCGACGACAACCCGATCTACCAGGCCTGCGTACGGCCGGTGGGCGACGTACGGCTGGCCGTGACCGGCGCGTTCACCGAGGACGACCTGGGCGTGGCCTGCTACCACTCGAAGGTCGGCGCGGTGGAACTCCTGCTCAACCACCTCGTCGACGGCCCCGGCGAGTACGTGGTGGTGGACATGACCGCAGGCGCCGACTCGTTCGCCTCCGGCCTGTTCACCCGCTTCGACCGGACCTTCCTGGTCTGCGAACCGACCCTGCGCAGTGTCGGCGTGTACCACCAGTACGCCGGATACGCCCGCGAGTACGGCGTGGCGCTCTCCGTGGTCGGCAACAAGATCGAGGATGACTCCGACGTCGGCTTCCTCCGCGAGCACGTGGGCGACGCCCTGCTGACCTGGGTCAGCCGCTCCGCGTACGTCCGGCGCGCCGAACGCGGGACGGTGGCTCCGTTGGAGGAGCTCGAACCCGCCAACCGGGCCGTGCTGGACCGGATGGTGGACACCGTGGACCGCACCGAACAGGACTGGTCGACCTTCACCCGGCTCGCCCACGAGTTCCACCGGCGCAACGCGCACGCCTGGGCCAACGAGCGGGCCGGGACCGACCTGACCAGCCAGATCGACCCGGACTTCGTCCTCGGTCCGGCGGTGGCCACCCGCCCGGTCGCCGTACCCGGCTAGCGACGGCGTCCAGCCGAGTTGGGCTGCGGGACGTCGACCCCGCCCGACGAACTCACGCCGGAGTGTTAAGAAGGGCCCCTTCCTCTACCGAAAACGATAAGAGGGGGCCCTTCCTTACACCTCAGGACCAGCCGTAGCCGGCGCGCAGCGCATGCCCGACCCGGGTGAACCGGTCCGGGTCGAGTACCGCGCCCTCCCGCCGGATGCTGTCCTCCCGCATGGTGAGGACCCGGTCGAGGCGTACCCAGCTCGGGCGGTTGTCGCGGTCCCACTCACCGGGGCCGAGCGCCAGCCAGTGCCGCTGGCCGTCCCGGTCGCCCTGGCTGGAGAGCATGAGCCCGAAGAGGGTCCGGCTTTCCCGCCCGACCACGAGCACCGGCCGGTCCTTGCCCTGGCGGGGATCGTCCTCGTAGGGCACCCAGGTCCAGACGATCTCCCCCGGGTCGGCCTGCCCGTCCAACTCGGGGGCGTAGACCAGGCGTCGGCTCTGCAGGGCGGTGACCTGACGTCGCCGCGCCACCTGGGCCGGGCTGGGCCCTCGACGCGGGGTCGGGATCCGGCCCGCCACCCGACCGACCGTCGCCGCCACACCCCGCCACAGACCTGCCATGGCGGGCAGCGTACCCGCCGGTCGCGGCGGGAGCGACCGGTGGACGGGCGGCGGGTTCCGGTATGGTGAGCGGATCGACTGGCACGACCTGAGGGGGTGGGACCGATCAACGCGTCGTCCGACCGACTGCTCTCCCCCTTCCGCGTCCACCTGGGATAGGTGCGCAGGGAGAGCATGACCCAGGCTCTCCCGGAGGTCCCTGTGCCCGCTCCCCAGATCACTGTCACCCCGTCAGCTGTCATTGCCCGCCTCCGCGCCGCCGGCTGCGTCTTCGCCGAGGAGGAGGCGGAACTGATCCTGTCCTCCGCCCGCTCCGCGGCCGAGGCCGCCGGGATGGTCGAGCGCCGCGCCGCCGGCCTGCCCCTGGAGCATGTCCTCGGTTGGGCCGAGTTCTGCGGGCGGCGGATGGTGGTCGAACCAGGGGTGTTCGTTCCCCGGCGCCGTACCGAGTTCCTCGTCGAGCGGGCGGCCCACCTCTGCCCACCTACCAACCGGACGCCGATCGTCATCGACCTGTGCTGCGGTTCGGGGGCGCTGGGTGTGGCGTTGGCGGAGGCCCGGGGGCGTATCGACCTGCACGCCGCCGACCTCGACCCGGTCGCGGTGCGGTGCGCCCGCCACAATGTCGGCGCCGTCGGCGGGCAGGTGTACCAGGGGGACCTCTTCCGCCCGTTGCCGGCCACCCTGCGGGGTCGGGTCGACATCCTGCTCGCCAACGTGCCCTACGTGCCGAGCGCGGAGGTGGCACTGCTGCCCGCCGAGGCCCGGGTGCACGAGCCCCGGCTGGCGCTCGACGGTGGTGCGGACGGGCTCGACGTGCTGCGTCGGGTGGCCGCCGAGGCGCCCGCGTGGTTGGCACCCGACGGTCACCTGCTCTTCGAAACCGGTGAGCACCAGGTGCGGGTTGCGGTGGCGATCGTCGCCGACGCCGGCCTGGTCCCGACGGTGGCCCGGTGCGCCGAGCGGTACGCCACGGTGGTCACCGGAACGCGGCCGGCTCGGCGCGGACTCAGCCTCCCGGGCGTGGACGCCGCAGCAGCAGGGTGAGCGCCTGGTCCACCAGGTTCTCCGTGGAGTCCTCCAGGCCCAGGCCCACGAAGCCCTGACCGAGTTGGAGGGTGGCCAGGCCGTGCACGGTCGCCCAGATGGTCCGGGCCACCACTCCCGGTGGCACGTGGTCTGGCAGGTCACCGTGCTCCTGCGCCTGCCCGACCACGTCCACCAGGGGTTGGAAGGCCAGTGGGCGCACCTTCTCGTGCCCGGGCCGGTGCTGGAACATGATGCCGAAGACAGCCGGGTTGTCGGCGGCGAACCGCAGGTAGGCCACCCCCATCCGGCGGATCCGGTCGGCCGGGGTCGTGCTGGGCCGCTCCGTCTCCTCCAGCGCGGTACGCAGGCCGAGGTATCCCTGGTCGGCCAGCTCGCCCAGCAGGGCGTCCCGGTCGACGAAGTGCCGGTACGGCGCCGCCGAGCTGACCCCCACCCGGCGGGCCAGTTCGTTGAGGCTGAAGCCCTGACTGCCCCGTTCGGCCAGCAGCGTCCGGGCACCGTCGAGCAACGCCTCGCGTAACGAGCCGTGGTGGTAGGAGCTCCGCTTGACGCCGGTGGGCATGTTGACGACTCTAACATCAGCCCTTATGTTGGCGTCACTTACATTGTAAGTGACTGATACATACATTTGGGTCTGCCAGGAGGCGAAGCTTGACCGAAGCGACGATCACCCGACCGGCTGGGCCGGTGACCACCACCCGGCCGCCCCGCCGGTCCCCGACCGGATGGCTCGTGGTGGCCCTGTCCGCGCTGGCGGTCGGCGGATACTCCATCGCGCTCTACGCCCAGGGCAGCCTGGCGGACCTGGCCGGCGCCGACGCCGGGCTGGCCCCGCACTACGCGTCCGCCGCACCGCCGGTGCAGGTCGCGTTCTACCTGCACGTCGTCACCGGCGCGCTGGCCCTGCTGCTCGGGCCCGGGCAGTTCTCCCGCCGGCTGCGGCAGCGGTACCCGGCGGCGCACCGGCTGATCGGCCGGACCTATCTCGGTGCCGTGGCGCTGGGCGTGCTCTCCGCGCTGGTCCTGGCGCCGGTCAACTCGGCCGGCCTGGTGGGCTTTTTCGGGTTCGGCGGTCTGGCGGTGGTCTGGGGCTGGACGGCGCTGCGCGGCTACCGGGCCGTCCGCGGTGGCGACCTGCGCCAGCACCGCGCCTGGATGATCCGCAACTACGCCCTCACCTACGGGGCAGTCACCCTGCGCACCTGGCTGGGGGTGCTGATCCTCGTGCAACTGCCCGTCGCCGAGGGTGATTTCCAGGCGGTCTTCGACAACGCGTACGCCCCGCTGCCGTTCCTCGCCTGGCTGCCGAACCTGCTCGTCGCCGAGTGGCTGATCCGCCGACGCGGGTTGCCGTCGTACCGGCTGACGGCCTGAAAAGGAGGCGGTTTGGCTGCCCAACGTGTCGGCGGGCACCCGGACCGGGGTGGTGGTGGAGGGCGACTACCCGCGTGTGGTGCCGGACGGGTCGGTGCGGACCGGGTCGACGCCGAACAGTTCGGCGGCGTTGCGCCAGGCGACCCGCTCGGCGGTGACCGGGTCGAGGTCGGCGGCGAGTACCGCGCCGTAGGCCGCTGCCGGGTCGATCAGCGTGGCGTCGGTACCGAAGAGCAGCCGGCGCGGGTCGATGGCCGCCGCCACCGCGGCGAACCGGCCGGCCTCGGTGTGCGAGAAGCAGGGCTCCAGCCAGAGCCGGTCCACGGAGTTGGCCGCCTCGACGGCGTACCGCCAGCCGTTCGCTCCCATGTGCCCGGCGATGGCCCGCAGCCCCGGGATGTCGGCGCACGCCTGGGCCAGGTCGAGCGGGGTGGTGTCCCAGGTGTGCACCAGCGCCGGCAGGTCGTACGCGGCGACCAGGGCCAGCGCCTCCCGGGTCTGCGCGGAGGTGACCGGCGAACCGGAGTAGTCCGTATGGATCTTGACGCCGACGAACCGGCCGGACGGGAGCAGTTCGGCCAGGTCCCGCTCGGCGTCGGCCAACCGGCGCGGGTTGACGGTCAGGTAGCCGAGGAACCGGTCGGTGGTCTCCAGCACCCGGGCCATCGCCCGGTTGCCGGACCGGACGTCGTAGATCACCGCCTCGGTGGCCGACACCACCGCCAGGTCGATGCCGTACCGGTCCATCACGGCGAGGTTCACCGCGACCGCGCCGACGTCCATGCTGAAGAACCACGGACCCCAGTGCGCGTGCACGTCGATGATCACGCTGCGACCCCCAGGATCCGCCGGGCGTTGCCGCCAGCCACGGCGGCCACCTCGGCCGCGTCCAGTCCGGACCGGGCCAGCCGGAGTCGGGGCACCACCGGCTCCTGCAACGGCGTACGGGAGCCGTAGAGCAGCCGCCCGACACCGAGGTGCGCGGCGACGGTCTCCAGCGCGTCGGGCGAGTTGAGCAGCCGGGTCGAGGTGTGGAAACCCGGCTCGTCCCGGGCGGCCACCACGAAGTCGCCCAGGTGGTAGAAGTGCGTGTCCAGAAAGACCACGGTCGCCCCGCGCAGCGGTCGCCAGTACCGGCGGACATCCCCGCCGGCCAGGATCACCAGCCCCGCCTCGGTGGCCCGGCGGGCCACGTGCCGCACCGAGGGGTAGTCGGGCTGGACCCCCTGCTCGTCGGGGAAGATGCGCACCGCCCGGAAACCCCGCCCGGCGAGCCGGACGATCTCCCGCTCGGCGCCGAGGGCGTCGCGCAGATCCAGCGCACCGACTGGCAGCACCGTGCTGCCGAGAGCGGCGACCTCGTCGTTGCCGCTGGTCACGCCGAACAGGGCGGCCCGCAGGTTGGCCACGGCCGCGCCGGTGATGCCGTTGCCGGACAGCAGCGCGGCCACCGCCTCCGGCTCCCCGGACGGCCCGGGGCGGTCGGCGTACCGGCCGATGAGCACGTCGATGTCGAGGGTCACCGGCGGCAGGTCGGTGGCGACGAACGGGTTGACCGGGGACGGGTCGGCGGCGACGGAGGGGTTGCCGGCGGCGGGGGCGGTCATCGCGTCGGTACCGCCCGCAGGACCCGTTCCCGCTCACCGGCGGGCAGTGCGGGGCCGTACCGGTCGACGGCGTGCCCGGCGGGGATCCGCCCTTCCTCGGCCGCGATCCAGAGCATGCGCTGCACGTACCCCTCCATCGGAGCGGTGAAGGTGGCGGCGGCGAGCCGGTCGAGCCGCGCGGAGGCGGCGACGAAGCCGGCGTGGTCGGCGTCGGCGAAGCTGCGCAGCACGGCCCGGGTGACCGGCACCGCAGCGGCGGCCAGCCCGACCAGGGCTGCCTCGGCACCCCACATCAGGGACGGGCCGAACATCCGGTCCTCGCCGGTCACCGCCAGCCGGTCGGCGGCGTGTGCGGCGTCCAGGGTGGCCTGACAGGCGATCGCGTCGTGCAGCCGGGCCGCCTTGACCCCGGCGACACCGGGATGCGCCAGCAGCGCGGCGAGCGTGTCCGGCGGGTACGGACAGAGGTAGAGGTCGAAGGCGAGCATCGGCAGGCCGGCGGCCCGCCACAGGGCGTCGTGGTGGCCGACCGGATCGTCGGTGACCGGGAAGACCAGCAGGCCGACGGCACCGAGCGCGGCCGCCTGGACCGCCTGGGCGGCCACCTCCGCGCCGGTCTCCCCCGGCCGCCCGCCGACCCCGACGAGGACCGGCACCCCGGTCGCCACCGCCTGCCGGATGACGCCGGCCCGGGTGTCCGGGTCGAGGAACGGACCGCGACCGGTGTGGGCGAGCACCGCGAGGGCGTCAGCGCCGTCGGCGACCAGCCCGCGCAGGTACCCGCCGACGGTCGCCGGATCGACGTCGCCGGTGGCGGTCGACGGGGTGGCCGCGGCGGCGACGAGCCGCCAGCGGAGCCGGTCACGCAGGGCCGCCGCGCGGGGGTCGATCGTCATCCGGTCACCGCCCGGCGGACCGCCGCCGCGATCCGGTCGACGTGCTCGTCGGTGTAGCGCTCGTTCCACTGGATCACCAGCAGAGTCTGCGTCACCAGCCGTTCCGCGTTCGGCCGGGTCCCCCACCCGTAGCGGGGCAACCGGTCGGCGGGCGGGGTGCACAGCGGGTACCGGGAGGTGCCGTAGAACGGCGCGTCGGTGAGCACGGGCGCGCAGTGCAGCGGTTCGTCGAGATAGCCGGCGCGGGCCGGTACCCCGTCGGCGGCGAGCCGGGCGGCCACGTCGGCGTTGTCCAGCGGCGGCTCCAGCACGATCGGGAAGAGCCACCAGGCGTGCCGGTCGGGGTCGGCGGGCAGGCGTACGCCGGGCAGGTCGGCCAGTGCGGCGACGAGCCGGCGGGCGGTCCGCCGCCGGTCGGCCAGCACGGCGGGCAGCTTGGCCAGCTGGGCCCGGGCGACCGCCCCGGCCAGCTCGGTCATCCGGTAGTTCAGCCCGAGGCTGACGTACCGCCGGGTTCCGCCGTCGCGGGGCCAGCCCTTGTCGGCGAAGAGCCGCATCCGGCGGGCCAGGGTCGCGTCGCCGGTGACGACCAGCCCGCCGTCGCCGCAGGTGATGTGTTTCCACTGCTGGAGGCTGAAACAGCCGATCGTCCCGACGGTGCCGGCGAGCCGGTCGTCGGGATAGCGGGTGAGCCACGCCTGGGCGCAGTCCTCGATCAGCGGGACACCGGCCGCGTCGGCCACCTCACGCAGCCCGGTCGCGGCGGCGCCGAAGAGATGCACCCCGAGGATCGCCCGGGTACGCGGCCCGATCGCGGCGGCCACCGCGTCCGGGTCTAGATTCCCCGTGTACGGATCGACGTCGGCGAAAACCGGGACGGCGTTCTGGGCGAGAATCGGCGCGACCGTACCGATGTCACTGATCGGAGAAGTGATGATCTCGTCGCCGGGATCCGGCGCGACCGCTGCCACGGCCAGGTGCAGGGCGGCGGTGCCCGAGCTGCACGCCACGGCGTGCGGCACCGCGTGCAGCGCGGCCATCTCCCGTTCCAGGGCGCGAACCTCGGTGCCCCAGACGGAGCTGAGCATGCCGGTACGCAGCACGCGGCTGACCGCCTCGATCTCCTCCGCGCCGAGGGTTCGCCCGTCGGCGTCGGCCATGCTGGGATACGACACGCGCCCTCCCGGCTTCACGAATACCGGGCCTGACCGTAATCTGAAGATGCGAACCACGCAACCGTTGAGGAGGAGTCGGTGAGCATCGAGATCGGCGTCGTCGGTCCCCACGACCTGGTCGACGACGTCGCCACGACCTGCGAGGAGCAACCCGGGGTCACGGTCCGGCGGTTCGACTACGACCACGAGTCACAGGCCCCGGCGATCGTCGAGGCGCACGCCGGGCAGGTGGAGGCCTGGCTGTTCACCGGCGTGGTGCCGTACACCCTGGCCCGGGACGCGAACGTGCTCAACCGGCCGGCGATCTTCGTCGACTACACCGGGGCGACCCTGCTCCAGGCCGCCGTGCGGCTGCTGCGCGACGGCCATGACGTGACCCGGGTCTCCATCGACACCCTGACCAGCACCGACGTCAACACCACCTTCGGCGAGGCCGGCCTGCCGGTGGAACACGTGCGCACCCTGCCGTACCGCAGCGGCCTGGCCAGCAAGGACGTGGCGCACTTCCACCGCCGGCAGCGACGGGCCGGTGCGGAGGTGGCGGTGACCTGTATCAGCTCCGTCTACGAGACGCTGCGCCACGAGATGCCGGTGATCCGCCTCGCCCCGTCGTACCACTCGGTCCGGACCGCCCTGCGCCAGCTGCTGCTGCACGCCAGCAGCCAGGCACAGGAGGACGCGCAGATCGCGCTCGGCCTGGCGCACCTCTCCGACGGCGACGGCGGTCTGCTCCGGGAGGTCGCGGTCCTGGGCGGCACGCTCGCCCGGTTCGCCCACAACATCCATCTGATCGTCACCACCCGGGGGCCGCTGCACGATGCGACCGCCGGCTTCACCACCCTGCCGATGCTGCGCCGCCTCGCCGACCGGCACGACACCGTACACATCGGGTTCGGGCTCGGGCGCAGCGCCGCCGAGGCGGAGAACCTGGCCCGCCGCGCACTGAGCCGGGCCCGTCGGGTCGGCTCCGCCGCCGCGGTGCTCTCGCTGCGCGGCGACACCGACATCGTGCTGGAGTCGACCGCGCCGGCGCTGCCGACGCCGGACGTCAACCTGGCGGTCATCGCCCAGCGGGTCGGCCTCTCCGTGCCGACCCTGCTGCGGTTGCGCGAGGTACGCCACGCCGCCGGCACCGAGCCACTGACCACCCGGGAGGTGGCGGACCAGCTCAACGTGCAGCAGCGCACCGCCCGGCGGATGCTGCACCGGCTGGAGCTGGCCGGTCTCGCCGAACGGCTCGGCAACCTCTCCTCGGGCAGCAGCGGGCGGCCGTTGACGCTCTACCGGCTGACCCTCTGACCGCCGCCCCGACCTGGCGCCCACGCGGAGGCGGGGTCCATCCGGACACCCCGTTGTGTCCGGATGGACCGGTACCGTGACCGGGTCCGCCGGCAGCGGCCCGTCGGCGTCCGCCGGCTTCGGCCCGACCAGCCGGCAGCGGCCCGACCGGTGGTCGCCACCCGGCCGTCGTCACCCGGTGGTCAGCGCAGCCACTCGTCCAGGTGCGCCGCGACGAACTCGTCGTCGCGCAGGTGCGGGTAGGCCTGGTGCACCCGGTCCAGCTCGGCGAGCTGGCCGGGCGAGAGCTCCTCGGCCGGGTCGAGGCACCAGCGGCCGGCGAGCAGCCCCTGGCGGCGCAGCACCTCGTGGATGCCGGGGATGCAGCCGTGGTAACCGTTGGCCGCGTCGAAGATCGCGGCGTTGGCGTCGGTCAGGTGGCCGTCCAGGGTGAGCAGCCGGCGCAGCGCGTCGTCGTCACCGGAGCGGGCCTGGTGGGCCTCGGCGAGCAGACCGACCGCGGTGTGCGCCCAGACCGCCCACTGGCCGAGCAGTCCCCCGACGAACTCGACCTCGACCGACCGGCCGTCCACCACCACCCGGTGCGGAGCCACCAGGTCGGCGAGGATGTGGTCGTCGTTGCCGGTGTAGAGGGCCAGGTCACCGACCCGCCCCGCCGCCACGACGCCGTGCAGGACGTCCAGGGTGCGGTACCGGTCGAAGGGTGCCACCTTGATCCCGACCACCGCGTCGAGGTTGGCCAGCCGGGCCCAGAACTCCCGGGACAGCGGCCGTCCGCCGACCGCCGGTTGCAGGTAGAACCCGACCACGGGCAGCACCTCGCCGACCGCGCGGGCCCGCGCGATCAGGGCGTCCTCGTCGAGGTCGGGGTGCGGCGGCAGCAGCACCATGTGGTAGCCGAGCGACGCGGCCAGCTCGGCCTCCGCGACGGCCTGCTCGGTGGGCCCGCAGGCACCGGCCACCAGGATGGCATCCGAGCCGGCGGCGGTCTCGGCGGCGAGTTCCAGCACCGGGGCGAGCAGCCCGATCTGCGGGTCGTGGATGGCGAACTGGGTGGTGTGCACGCCCACCGCGATCCCGCCGGCGCCGGCGGCCAGGTAGTACCGGGTCAGCGCCCGCTGCCGCCGCTCGTCCAGTCTGCGGTTCTCGTCGAGGGCGAGCGGGTGGGCGGGGATGACGCAACCGCGCTTGAACCGGTCCAGGGCGGTCGAGTTCCGAGGGCTCGAAGCAGTCAACACGGTCTCTCCTAGAAGTTGCCGTCGCGGCGCTGGAAGCCGGTCGGCTTGCCGAGCAGGGGGTTGTCCTCGGCGACCCAGTGCGCCGTCCAGTCGACCAGTTCGGCGACCGGCACGTCCGGGTACCCGAACAGCTGGTGGCAGAGCTGGGCATTGGACAGCAGCGCGGTCGGCGCCTCGGTTCCGGTGAAGACCGGTTCGCGTTCCAGCCGGGCGGCAAGCGCGGTGGCGACCTGCCGGACCGAGATCATCTCCGGGCCGGTCAGGTTCAGCACGAACGGCGGGGTTGCGGTGTGCAGCAGGGCTCGCAGGGTCACCTCGTTGGCGTACCCCTGCCAGACGATGTTGGCGTGTCCCATGGTCAGGTCGACGGGCCGGCCGGCACGGACGGCGGTGGCGATGTCGACGAGGACGCCGTACCGCATCTCGACGGCGTAGTTCAGCCGGATCAGCGCCAGCGGGGTGTCGTGCTTCAGCGCGAAGTGGGTGAGGATGCGCTCCCGTCCGAGGCAGGACATCGCGTACTCGCCGACCGGTTGCAGCGGCGTCTCCTCGACGCATCCGCCGGTGGTCACCGGCACGAGCGGGTAGACGTTGCCGGTGCTGAGCGCGACGATCCGCGACCCGGCGAAGCGGTTGGCCACCCGGCCGGGCAGGTAGGTGTTGGTGGCCCAGGTGGCGTACTCCCGGCCCGAGGTGCCGAACTTGGCGCCTACCAGGAAGACCACGTTCGGCGCGTCCGGCAGGGCGGCCAGCGCGGCGTCGTCGGTGATGTCCGCCTCGACCACGACCGCGCCCTCGGCGCGCAGCGCGTCGGCCAGCCCGGCCTCGGAGAAGCGGGAGACGGCGATGACCTGCGCTCCGGTGCCGGCCGCCGCCACCCCGCGCAGCGCCAACCGGACCAGGCTCGGACCGAGTTTCCCACCGGCGCCGAGGATCAGGATGTCGCCGTCGAGCTTGCGTAGATCGTCCACCAGGACGTCCCGCGGGCGCGACAGCCGCTCCTCAAGCTCTGCCAACGAACGCATACAACAGGCCCCTCTCCGATTAACGGTCCTGACCGTAACTTCAACCGGATTCGGCCGTCAAGGTGATGCAGGGCATCTACGCGATAACTGGCCGGCCGTCCACCGACACCGGCCGGGCGGTCAGACCCGGGCGCGCGCCTGGGCGAGCAGGGTCAGCACGGCCCGGGTCTGCGCCCACGGCACCGGGCTGGGGGCACCGCGGACCATGTCGAGGAACGCGTCGATGGTGGCCCGGTAGCCCAGCTCCTCCGGCCCGCCCCGCAGCGCGACACGGCGTTCGCCGTCCCGGGTGTGCACCGTGATCTCGTACGCCTCGTCGGAGGTCACCCCGATGACCTCGACGGTGCCCGGCACCCCGTCGTCCCACTGCATCGTCAGCACCGCGGTGTCCTCCGACGGCAGGGTCCGGTAACTGCGGGTCGCCCCACTCGCGCCGACCAGCCGCACGGCCGGTCCCCGCAGGGCGACCATCAGCTCCACCCCGTGCAGCCCCATCATGACCAGGGCGCCGCCGCCCACCGCCGGGTCGACCTGCCAGGGGTTGTACCCGGTGGCCCAGACCCCCACGTCGTGCCGGATCGTCGCGCGGACCGCCAGCACCTCCTCGCGGGGTACGTCCAGCGCGACGAAGTCCGGGGCAAACCGCAGCACCGAGGAGGAGAGCACCAGCTCCGGTGCCCGGGAGACGACCGGTTCCAGCCGGGCGAGCTGTTCGGCGGTGGCCGCCGCCGGCTTGTTGACGAAACACGGCAGCCGGTGGTCGAGCACCTGCGCCAGGGTCTGGGGCACCTGCGGGGTGGGCACGGTGAGCACCACCCCGTCCGGCCGGGTGGCCAGCAGGCCGGCCAGATCCGGTACCACCGTCGCGTCCGGCTGCTCGTCACGGAACCGCGCCAACCGCTGCGGATCCGGCTCCCAGACCACGAGCTCGGCGTCGCCCCGGAGGGCCCGGGCGTCGGTGTACGGGTGACTGGTGGCCAGTCCGGCCAGGGCGATGCGCATGGGTCCAGAGGCTACCCAGGGGGTTTCCCGCCGCGTCAACCGCTGGTCAGCGGCGGGAAACCCGCTCAGCCCATCGTGTCGAGCTGCTCCGGCCGGATCTCGTGGCGCAGTGCCGCGCCACGCAGGAACCGATCGATCTCGTCGACCACGATCGCCCCGGCCCGCTGGCGGGACTCGACCGTGCCGGCGGCCTCGTGCGGGGTCAACAGGACGTTGGGCAGGTGCCGCAACGGATGGTCGACCGGCAGCGGCTCAGCGTCGAAGACGTCCAGGGCCGCGTCGATCCGCCCGGTCCGCAGCTCGGCCAGCAGGGCGGCCTCGTCCACCAGCGCCGGCCGGGCGGTGTTCACCAGCAGCCCGCCGTCGGGCAGCAGGGCCAGGTCCCGGGCACCGATCATCCCGGTGGTGGCGGGCAGGACCGGGGCGTGCAGCGACACCACCCGCGAGCGGGTGAGCAGCTCGTCGAGCCCGACCCGGGTGACGCCCAGCCCGGCCGCCGCCTCGTCGGTCAGTAGCGGGTCGACGACCAGCACCTCCGCCCCGAGCGCCCGGACCAGCCCGAGGTACGCCCGCCCGGTGCGGGACGCCCCGACCACGCCCACCGTCGCGCCGCGCAGTTCCCGACGGGGCGGTACGTCCTTCGCCCGGTCCCAGTCCACCCCGGTCCGCAGCGCGTGGTCGTACCGGTGTACCCGGTGCAGCAGGGCGAGGGTGAGGGCCAGGGCCTGCTCCCCCACCGCGTAGCCCATCGCGTCACCGGCCTGGGTGACCCGTACCCCGTGGGCGAAGCTCTCCGGGGTGACGAACGGTTTCACCGTGGCGCCGGTGTGCGCGAGCAGCCGGAGCCGGGGCGCTGCCGCCAGCACCGGTGCCGACAGCCGGTGTGTACCCCAGGCGGTGATCACGACGTCGGCGTCGGCGAGCAGCTCCGCGAGGACCCGCTCGTCGCCCACGTCGGCATCGGTGGTAGGCAGTCGCAGCCGGCCCAGCGCCGCCAGCGCGTCCCAGGCGGCCGGTTCGAAGAAGAGCCGCCGCAGGTGCGGTGGGGCGGCCACCGCGATGAGCGGCGGACGCTCCGCCGGACCCACCGTCCGGCCGGTCAGCTCCGCCGGGGCCACCGTCCGGCCGGTCACCCCTTGATGCCCGTCGTGCTCACGCCCTCGGTGAAGTAGCGCTGCCCGATCAGGTACGCCATGAAGATCGGCACGAAGGCCACCACCGAGCCGGCGAGCAGCATGTTCAGTGGCACGTTCTCCTGCTGGAGCGAGGCGATGCCGGTGGTGAGCGTCCGCATGTCGAGGCTCTGTCCGACGATCAGCGGCCAGAGGAAGTCGTTCCAGTGCCAGAGGAAGACGAAGACCCCGAGGGTGGCCATGATCGGTTTGATCAGCGGCAGCACGATCGAGACGTAGACCCGCCACTCGGAACAGCCGTCCAGCCGGGCGGCCTCGAACAGCGAGTCCGGCAGCGAGGCGATGAACTGCCGCATCAGGAACACCGCCTGGGCGTTGGCCAGGGTCGGCACGATCATGCCCCAGTAGGTGTCCACGCCGTTCAGCTCGGAGATGATGATGAACGTCGGGATCATGGTGACGTGGTACGGCACCATCAGCATCGCCAGGAACGACCAGAACATCGCCTCCTTGCCGGGGAAGCGCTTCTTCGCGAAGGCGTACCCGGCCATCGAGGCGAACAGCAGCACGCCGACCACGGACACCACCGAGTAGATGACGGTGTTCCACATCCAGCGCAGCACGCTCTTGGCGCCGACCACCTGGTCGTACGCCTCGGTGGAGAACGGCCAGGGCAGCAGGCTGTCCGGGAAGGTCACCGGGCCGGCCGGCTTGAACGACAGCACGACCATCGCGTAGAAGGGGAAGAGCGTGACCACGGCGCCGAGCAGCAGCAGCCCGGTACGCACGATCTTGGCCACCAGGCTGGGCTGACCCGGCCGGTAGGGGCGCGACCGGCGACGGGGCGGGACCGGCGGGTCGGGGGTCACGGCCGCCGGTGGCGCGAGGGTGTCCGTCACTTTTCCCTCCCCAGGGTGAGGCGCTGGATCAGCGCCACGATGATGGTCAGCACGAACAGGGCGACCCCGACCGCGCTGGCGTAGCCCAGGTCGAAGTACTTGAAGCCCTGGTCGTAGAGCATGTAGACCAGGGTGTAGCTGGACCGGACGGGGCCACCGCCGGTCATCACGTAGATGGTGTCGAAGGCCTGGAACGACACCGTGGTCTCGATGATCGCCACGAAGAACAGCGCGGGACGCATCTGCGGCAGGGTCACGTAGCGGAACCGCTGCCAGGCCGATGCGCCGTCGGTGAGCGCCGCCTCCTCCAGCTCGGCCGGGATGTCCTGCATCCGGGCGAGCAGGATGAGCATGCCGTACCCGAAGCGGGACCAGACCGAGACGAGCACCAGCGCGGGGATGACCAGGACGCTGTCGGCGAGCCAGGAACCGGCCGGCAGGCCGAGCGCACCCATCGCCTGCGACCACGGCCCACCCTCGGAGAACACCCAGGTGAAGACCACGCCGGCCAGCACCAGGCTGGTCACCACCGGCAGGAAGAAGATGGACCGGAAGAGCTTGACCCCACGGAACATCCGCCGGGTCAGCACCGCCATGGCCAGCGAGGCGATCATGGACAGCGGTACGGAGAGCGCGGTGAAGATCACCGTCACCCGCAGCGCGGACCAGAAGGTCGAGTCCTCCACCAGGCGACGGAAGTTGTCCAGGCCGACGAATCCGGCCTCACCGCCGATGGTGTAGTCGGTGAACCCGAGCACCGCCCCGGCGATCGCGGGGCCGAACCGGAACACGATGAACAGCAGCAGGAACGGCAGTACGAACAGCAACGCCGTACCGGCCTCGCGGGCCGACGGCCGGCGCGGGCGCCGGCCACGACCCGCCGGGAGTGCAACCATCTCGAATCCTCCCTTGACGGTTCGCGGTGGGCGGCGCCGCCCACCGCGAACCGGGTCAGTACTAGCCGAGCAGCTGGTTGGCGGCCTTGGCCGCGTCGCTCAGCGCCTGGTCGACGGACTTCTTGCCGAGCAGGGCGGCCTGGATCTCCGGGGCGAGCACGCCCTGGACGTCGCGGGCCTTCTCGTGCAGTGGTCCGGGGGTGGTGGTGCTCACGAACTTCTCCATCTCCCCGAGCACCGGGTCGCTGGTGTAGAGCGCACCGGCCGACTTCTTCGCGGAGAAGAAGTTGGACGACAGGTCGTACTTCTTGGCCTGCTCGGCGCCGGAGACGAAGGCGATCCACTCACCGGCGGCCTTCTTGTCCTGCGCGCCCTTGAGCATCGACAGCGAGCCGACGGTGCCGTACGCGACCGACTTGGTCTCGGTGAGCGGCGGGAGGACCTTGATGTTCTCCTTGCCCCAGAACTTCTCCAGCTCCGACGTCGGCGAGTGCCACACGCAGCCGACCTTGTTCTGCGCCAGGCGGGTCTGCTCCACCGGCGGCTGGGTGGTGATCAGGCTCTTCTCGGTGTACCCGCCGTCGACGAGCTGCTTGACCAGGCCGAGCGCCTTGCGGCCGGCGTCGCCGTCGAAGGCGACCGACTTGCCGTCGGCGCTGAACACGTCGCCGCCGGCCTGCCAGAGCAGCGGGTAGAAGGTCAGGTTCAGGGTGTTCTTGATGTCACCGGGGTAGGAGGTGATGTCGAAGCCCTTGGCCTTGAACGCCGGCGCCATGGCCAGCAGGTCGTTCCAGCTGCTCGGGTAGGTCTGCTGGCCGACGGCCTCGAAGACCTTCTTGTTACAGGTCAGCGGCTGGGAGCTGGTGAGCACCGGGGCGCCCATCATCTTGCCGTCGATGCTGACCGACTTGATCACGTTCTCGTGGTAGTCGCTCTTGGCCGCGTCGTCGAGGTACGCGTCGACCGGCTCGATGTTGCGGGCGTACTTGGGCAGCTGGTCCGGGATCAGGTAGACCACGTCCGGGCCCTTGTTACCGGCGATCGCGGTGGCCAGTGCCTGGTCCCGGTTCGCCCAGGGGAAGATCTCGACCTTGACCTCGGTGTCGGGGTGCTTGGCCTTGAACGCGGTAATCGTCTCGTCCCAGTACGCCCGGTGCTTGGCCTCGTCGGCGATGACCGGGTAGATCCACATGGTCACCGATTTCTTGTCCGACCCGCCGGAGTCGGACCCGCCACAGCCACCGGCCGCGAGCGCGGCGACGAGCGCCACCGCAATGGCCGACAGGCTCTTCTGAACACGCATCTCGCATCCTTCCAGGGAGCTTGGTTCGCAGTAGGCTAACTTACGGTCCGGGCCGATACTAGAGGCCGAATCATCTCAAGGTCGCATCGTTCCTGCTCCTCCGGCTGGACAGCCGGCTGGGACCCCACCGAATCTCGGAGGAATCGGATGACAGTCTCGCTCGCCATCGTCGGCGCGGGCAGCCGGGGCGGCACCTACGCCGGATACGCCGAACACTTCCCGGACCGCGCCCGCGTCGTCGCTGTCGCCGACCCCCGATCCGACTACCGCGAGGCGCTCGCCGACCGGCACGGGGTGCCCGCCGCCGACCGGTACCCGTCCTGGCAGGCCCTAGCCACGCAGCCACGGCTGGCCGACGCCGTGGTCATCGCCACGCCGGACCGCGAACACGCCGAGCCGGTGGCCCGCCTCGCCGCGCTCGGCTACCACGTGCTGCTGGAGAAACCGATGGCCCCGGACGAGGCCGCCTGCGAGGCGGTGGTCGAGGTGGCCGAGCGCACCGGCGTGCTGCTCGCGGTCTGCCACGTCCTGCGCTACACCCCGTACACGGATACGGTCCGGCAGCTGGTGACCGCCGGGGCGGTCGGCGAGATCATCGGCGTGGAGCACCTGGAGCCGGTCGGCTGGTGGCACTTTGCGCACTCCTACGTGCGCGGCAACTGGCGGCGCGCGGACGAGTCCTCGTCCAGCCTGCTGGCCAAGTGCTGCCACGACCTGGACTGGCTCCAGTACCTGGTGGCGGACACGCCCACACAGGTCAGCAGCGTGGGCCGGCTGAACCACTTCCACCCCGGCAACCGGCCGGCCGACGCCGCGGACCGGTGCGTGGACTGCCGGGTCGAGTCGACCTGCCCGTACTCGGCGACCCGGTTCTACGCCGACTGCCTCGCCGACCCGGGCCGGCACGTCTGGCCGCTGTCGGTGCTCACCCGGGACCTCACCGAGCAGGGGGTACGGGAGGCGCTGACCCACGGGCCGTACGGGCGCTGCGTCTACGCCAGCGACAACGACGTGGTGGACCACCAGACCGTCACGGTCTCCTTCTCCCAGGGCGCGACGGCCACGCTCACCATGAGCGCCTTCACCCCGGGCGGGCACCGGCGGACCCGGATCATGGGCACCCGGGGCTACCTGGAAGGCGACGGCGAACGGGTGATCCACACCGACTTCGTCACCGGCCGCACCACCACGGTGGAGATCGCGACCAGTGGCGCGGACGCCGGTTCCGGACACGGCGGTGGCGATCACGGGCTGATGGCCGCGTTCGTCGAGGCGGTCGCCACCGGAGACCGGTCACTGGTCCGGTCCGGCCCCCGGGAGTCCCTGGACAGCCACCGGATGGTCTTCGCCGCCGAGCGCAGCCGACTGTCGGGGGGCGCACCCGTCCGGCTGCGGCCTCCGGTACTGCCCGACCAGCGGACCGGGGCCACAACGGTGACCGGTTGACCCGCGACGGAACGGCGACACCACCCCTTTTACGGCCATGACCGTAACCGTTTCCACTGTTCCCTGCCCGTCGACCGGATCGACGGGCACGGACCGAACCGACTCCCGAAGGAGCGTTGTCCGGCTCTGCTAACAGTTGCCCTGTGCCAGTAACCGATCCGCCCACCACTACCGGACGCACCGGCCGATTCGCGCCGGCTCCGGTGATGCGTACGCTCAACGCCGCCGGTACCGCAGCCACCCCGCTGCCGACCCGGCGCCCGCTGGTGTCGGGGACCAGCGTCACCGTCGACCCCGTCCGGGCCGGGCGGGGCGGATCAGTGGAGGCAGGGCAGTGACGGTCAACGGGTGGCAGGTCTCCGGCTACACCCATCTGCGCGAACTCGGTTCGGGCGCGTCGGGACGGGTGGTCCTCGCGACACACGACGCGACCGGTACGCCGACCGCGATCAAGTACCTGGTCGGGGACGTCGGCGCGGACGCCTCGTTCCGCAACGCCTTCCGGGGCGAGGCCGAACTGCTCGCGACGATCGACGACCCGAACGTGGCCCGGCTCTACGAGTACGTCGAGTCGGCGCAGGGCGCGGCGATCGTGATGGAACTGGTCAACGGCGTGTCGCTACGGCAGATGCTGCGGGCCAACGGGCCGACCGACCCGGAGTCCGCGCTCTACGTTCTCAAGGGTTCGCTGCTGGGTCTGCACGCGGCGCACTCCCGGGGCGTGGTGCACCGGGACTACAAGCCGGAGAACGTGCTCGTCACCGCCGAGGGCACCAGCAAGCTGGCGGACTTCGGCATCGCCATGCCGGTGGGTCGGGAGGCCGGGTCATCGGTCACCGGTACGCCCCGGTACATGGCTCCCGAGCAGTGGACCGGACAGGCGGCCACCCCCGCCTCCGACATCTACGCGGCGACCGCGGTCTTCTACGAGTGTCTGACCGGTCGACCGCCCTTCGAGGGTCAGGGCATCATCGTCCTGCGCGACCAGCACGCGAGTGCGCCGATCCCGACCGACCCCGCACCGCCGCCGGTACACGACCTGCTGCGCAGCGGGATGGCGAAACGGCCCGAGGAACGCCCGCAGCCGGCGGCGGCGTTCCTGGACATCCTGGAGGCGACCGCGGTCGCCGCGTACGGGCCGGAGTGGGAGGAACGCGGCCGGCGCCGGCTCGCCGAACGGGCCGCGCTGCTGGCCCTGCTCTTCCCGTTCAACGACCCGGCCGGCGGTGGCACCGCGGTCGCCGAGACCGTGCTGACCGAGAGTTCCGGATTCGGCGGGCCGGGTGCCGGTACGGCCGGCCTCGGCGCCCCGCGTGGCCGGCGGCTGGGCGGGGCGCAGAAGGCACTGGTCGGCGGGGGCCTGGTGGCGCTGCTGGTGGCCGGTGGCTTCGGGCTCAGCTACGCCTCCCTGGAGGGGGACCCGGTCGAGTCGTCCAAGGACACGGACGCACCGGTCGTGACGGACACCCCGTCGGCGCCCGTGGACCCGACGACGGCCGACCCGACGCCACCGTTGCCGCCCACGCCCACCTCGGTGCCGACCGCGACACCGCCAGCACCGACCGCGTCGGTTGGGGACACCCCCACCACCCCGGGCCGTACCCCCACGCCGAGCCGGACACCGACCCGCAGTCCCAGCCCGTCGCCGAGCACCAGCCCACCGCCGCCCCCGGACGTCAGCCCACCCAAGATCGGCAGGTCCGCCGCGAGCCCGACCGTGATCGAGCCCGGCACCTGCCCGTACGGGGCCCGGTCCAGCACGATCTCGGCGACGGCGGAGGACGACCGGACCCCGGTGGAGAAGCTGCGGGTCCGGTTCACCTACACGCTCAACGGGGCGACCAACACGGTGTCGATGTTCCCCAGCCGCAGTGGCGTCTTCCATGGCGTGCTGGGCAACCTCCCGTACCCCAAGGTCATCACCCGGATCCCGGTCCGGGTGGAGGCACTCGACGCCGCCGGTAACGTCGGCGCGGGCACCGTGATCTACGTGACCCTCAACAACTACTGCACCCCCGGCTAGGCAGCGGATGAGCCAGACGATTCTCCCGGCCGGTCTCCGGCCCTCCGGCCCGGCCCGCGCCGGTGTCTGCGGTACCTGGTGGCCGGCAGTGGCACCGGACGGCGCCGAACGGGGTGTGCTGCGCCTGCATCCGACCGGCACCGATCCGGGTACCAGCCAGCGGATCGCCACCGCCAACCACGCCGTGGCGGCCCTGCACCACAGCGGGCTGCCGGCCACCGGCGACCCGATCCGGCACGACGGTGCCCTGTGGCTGGTGGCACCCCGACCGGCCCGGCCCACCCTGATCGACCTGGCCCAGGGCGCCGGTGGCGCGATGGACATCGGGGCCGTGGCCGCCGTCGCCGCCGAGACCGCCCAGTCACTGGCCGTGCTGCACGCCGCCGGGCTCGGTCACGGCGCGGTACACGGGCAGACCGTCACGGTCACCGCCATCGGTGCGGTGACCCTCGTGGAAACCGCGCTCCTGCCAGCGCTGCACGGCGTACCGGGGGATCCGGCCACGGACCGGCGCGCCTGGGCGGACCTGGTCCGCTGGCTGACCGGGCAGTGGGGCCGGCCGGGGGCGGCCGTCGACCTGCTGCTGCGCTGCGCCGCGCAGGGCGAACACGACCTGACCGCTGCGGTACGCACCCTGCGCGACGAGTCGTCCCTGCTTCCGCCGGGCTTCCGCGACCGGGCCCCTCTGGTGGCCGCGGTCGCGGCGTACCTCGCCGCACCGGCCGGGTCCGAGCCGACGGCGTACCTCACCGCACCGGCCGAGCCGACCCAGCGACTGTCGACCCCGCCGGCCGAGCCGACCCAGCGCATCACCTCGCCGGCCGAGCCGACCCAGCGACTGTCGACCCCGCCGGCCGACGCCACCCAGGCCGTACCCACCCACCTGATCACCCCACCGGCCGAGCCGACCCAACGGCTCTCCACCCCGGACCCGACTGCGGTCATCGGGCAGCCCGCACCATCATCCGTACCGGCGCAGTACGGGCAACCGACGGACCTGCTGGCGGCGACGTCGCCGGCTGCCCCGACGGCTGCCGGGGTACCCACCGCGACGGCCGGGGCGAGGCCCACCGGCCGGTACGAGCCGACCGGCCCGGCCGGACCGCCGACCGGAGGCGAGATCCGCTTCGGGCCGGGCGTCCCGCCACCGCCCACCGCCCCGGCCTGGCGTCCGCAACCGCCCCAGCCGGCCCGCCCGCGCCGGTCCGCGTGGCGGGTGGTCAGCTCGGTACTGTCGGCGCTGCTCACCCTGGCCCTGCTCGCCGCGGTCGGGCTCTACCTGTGGCAGCGGCTCAGCCCACTGGAGGTCACCTCGGTCAGCGTCGCGGTGCCGCAGCCACCGGGTAACCGGTGTGACATCACGGTCGACGTGGTGGCGACCGTACGGACCAACGGCCGGGCCGGCACCATCACCTACCAGTGGCTGCGTACCGGCGCCACGCCGAGCAACCTGCTCACCGAGCAGGTCGGTCGAGGTCAACGGACGGTCAACCTGCACCTGAAGTGGTCGTTCAGCGGGGTGGGTACCACCCGGGAGACCGCCACCATCAACATCACCACCCCGTCCCCGGTGCAGGGGGCGACGAGCTTCGTCTACAACTGCCAACGCTGACCGGGTGGGTGACCGGCCGCCGGGCCGTCCCGAAGCGGCGGCCAGGTCCAGCGCCCGGCCCGGGGGGCACCCCCGGTCTCCTCCGCCGCTGAGGTGCGATCCGCCCCCTACTCCGCCGTCAGGGCCACGATCGCCTGCTCGATCTTCACGCCCGCCTCGTCCCGGAGTTCCCCGGCGTGCCGGAAGTACCCGCTCTGCCACTCGGGGTGGTCGAGCGACCGGTGCCGGACCGCGAGCAGCCCGGCCGGCCGGACCGGCGCCAGCCGGGGGAAGGGGTCGCCGCCCGCCCCGTTGAGCAGGTCGACCAACCGCCAACCGAAGAAGTAGAACGAGTCGGTCAGGATCGCGACCCAGTCCCAGGTCGCAAGATCACGCCGGTGTTCCGCCTCGTCGCCGTAGGGCGATCCGGCGGGCAGGTGCGTGGTGATGCCGCTCAGGATCAGGTCCAGCTGGCCGAACCGGGTGTGGATCTCGGCAGCCCGTACCGAGCGGCCCGGATCCGCCGGCACGGTCGCATCCACCAGCGTCAGGTACCGCAACCACGCGTCGGCGACCGGCTCGTACATCCCCGCCGCCCTCCCCTACCGGGACGACCGGGCCGGCTGGCCGGACCGGGCCAGCGCGTACCCGGCGCCGGGGCCGTCCGCCCGACGGATGACCCGACCCCGGTCGATGCGGAGCGCCGTCTCCGTGGCGTCGTCCACCGGCACTCCGGCGGCGGTTGCGATGTCACCCGAGGCGTCACAGACCACACGCAGCCGTGGCCAGGCCGGTCCGGGGAACGACTGGCGCAGGTGGTTGCCGAGGTCGAGGAGGACCAGCCGGGCCAGGGGCGCCAGTTCGCCCGGCGCGCCCGTGACCAGCACCGCGCTGACCGGGGTGCCGGCAGGGGCGGCCCGGACCGCGTCCTCCACGGCGGCGAGCCGGTCGAGCCCGAGAAACACCACGACACCGTCCTCCCGGAGGGGGACCGGCTCGGCGCGGACCGGATCGGTGGCGGCCGGTGGAGCCCACGGCTCGTCGACCGGGCGGCTCGTCGCGCCGACCGGCGGCGGCGCCCACCAGTCGCTGAAGGTGAGGCCGGCCAGTTGTTCGCAGGCGCTTACCACGTCGAAGGGCTCGACGAAGCCGGGCGCGGTGGCGGCCAGTTGACTGGCTCCGTGCAGGGTGGTGAGGACGGTCTCGGCCAGCCGTACCAGCCGGGCGACCGGCACCGGCGCGGCGGACACCGGCGGGGCGAGCTGCTCCAGCGCGAGCGCCAGCAGTAGCGCGTCCAGTTTGAGCAGTTGCCGGAACGGTCGGCGGAGCCGCTCGTCGGCGAAGATCTCGGCGGTCAGGCCCAGACCGAGGTGGTCAGGCCCATGGTCGACGTCGTGGTCGGTGAGTGGGAGCCGGGTGACCCAGGAGCGGGCGAACGCGCCGAGGGCCGCCTTGGGGGTACCGCCGGGCCGGGCGTGGGCCGGGACCGTCACCTGCGCCGCGAGGTCGGCCAGCACCGCGAAGTAGAGCGCCCGTTTGCCGGGAAAGTTGGAGTAGACGGCTCCGCGGGTCAGCTCGGCCCGGGCCGCGATGTCGTCGATCCTGGCCGCCCGGTAACCGCGTTCGGTGAACTCGACGCGCGCGGCGGCCAGGATCTTGCCCCGGGTGCGCTCCTGAGCCTCCGCCCTGCTGAGCCGGGCCATCCGCCCTCCTACCACCACTCGACACCTGGCCATCCAGATGCCTTGAACATCTGGATGATAACATCATCCAGATTGTGATCGATCAGGCACGGCGCGCCGGACGGCCACACCGACCGCTTGACCGAGAGTTATCCGACCGTGACGCTGTCGTGTATGACACCAGCGTCAGGTGATCGACTACTGTGCGCAGGTCGCACTGGACAGTCGGGCTGGTGCGCCCACGACGGTCACGGGGCACACCGCGGCGCAACGGAGGGGACGGGTCGACGGCAATGGCACGCATAGGCGACGGCGGCGACCTGCTGAAGTGCTCGTTCTGCGGCAAGAGTCAGAAGCAGGTACGCAAACTCATCGCCGGCCCCTCCGGGGTCTACATCTGCAACGAGTGCGTCGAGCTGTGCAACGAGCTGATCGAGGAGGAGCTGACCGTCGCCGACGAGACGCACCTCGACGAGTTGCCGAAGCCGGCGGAGATCCACCGCTTCCTCGACCAGTACGTGATCGGGCAGGAGGGGGCCAAGCGGTCGCTGGCCGTGGCGGTCTACAACCACTACAAGCGGATCCATGGTGGAGACCGGGAGACCCGGAACGAATCAGTCGAGGTCACCAAGTCCAACATCCTGCTGCTCGGCCCGACCGGGTGCGGCAAGACCTACCTCGCCCAGACCCTGGCCCGGCTGCTCAACGTACCGTTCGCGATCGCCGACGCGACCGCGCTCACCGAGGCCGGGTACGTCGGCGAGGACGTGGAGAACATCCTGCTCAAGCTCATCCAGGCGGCCGACTACGACGTGAAGCGGGCCGAGAGCGGTATCATCTACATCGACGAGATCGACAAGATCGCCCGCAAGAGCGAGAGCCAGTCGATCACGCGGGACGTCTCCGGCGAGGGCGTGCAGCAGGCGCTGCTCAAGATCCTGGAGGGTACGGTCGCCTCGGTGCCGCCGCAGGGCGGGCGGAAACACCCCCAGCAGGAGTTCATCCAGATCGACACGACGAACGTGCTGTTCATCGTGGCCGGTGCCTTCGCCGGGCTGGAGACGATCGTCAGCAAGCGGACCGGCCGACGCGCGGTCGGTTTCGGTGCGGAGATCGTCAGCACGGCGGCGGTCGGCCACGCGGAGATGTTCGCCCGGGTGATGCCGGAGGATCTCATCAAGTTCGGCCTGATCCCGGAGTTCATCGGCCGGCTCCCGGTCATCGCGCGGGTGTCCAGCCTGGACCGGGAGGCGCTGCTCAAGACGCTCACCGAACCGCGCAACGCACTGGTCAAGCAGTACCAGAAGCTGTTCGACATGGACCACGTCGAACTGGAGTTCACCCGGCCCGCCCTGGAGGCCATCGTCGACAAGGCCATCCTGCTCGGCACCGGCGCCCGGGGCCTGCGGGCGGTGATGGAGAAGGTCCTCTGGCCGATCATGTACGACATCCCCAGCCGGCATGACGTGACAAAGGTCGTGGTCACCGAGCAGACCGTCCGCGAGCATCTCAACCCGTCGCCGGTGGCACCGCGCGAGGTCAGCGGTGAGCCACCGGCGGACGGACCGGTCAACCCCCGACGTCGGGAGTTCGGCCTGCACAGCCGGTGATGCCACGGGCACCGTTTCCGCCCCACCGGCACGGCCGCCGGCTAGCCTGTGCGGGTCCGCTCGACCCGGCACCTGACCAGCAGGCACGCCGGGACGGAGCAGTCGTGGAGCACGAGGACGAACGCCACCCACGCCGGGCCGTCTTACCACTGACCCGACCACGGCGGACGGCCCGTCCGGGTCAGCCCTGTCGCAGCGGCGGCATGGGCACCGGGATGTCCAACGCGGCGGCTCCCGCGCCGGTACCACCCTCGCAGGTGTACGGCGGCACGGTGCCGATACCCCGGGTGGAGGGGCGTTCGGCGGCCCAGAACATGAACCCGAGCATGCCGGCGGTGGTCCCGGCGCCGTTGGGCGCGACGGTCTGCACATAGGGTGCGGCGGCCCGCTGGACGGACGAGGCGTAGTCGACGCACTCCGGCAACGCCCGACCGCCGTAGGCGATGTAGACGCCTCCGGTGAACTTGGCCGGAGCCAGGGGCGGGACCGGCGGGCTGTACTGCGGCTTGCCGTCGACGTGCTCCTGCCAGTTCTCCTGGGAACTGGTGGCCGAGGCGGGCCGGGCGGTCACCATCGCGTTGGCGTAGTCCAGCACCGGGGTGTCGGTACGCAGCCAGTCGGCGGTCGCCTTGCGGTTCAGCGCGATGAGCCAGCGGTCGCCGGCGGCGACATCGATGGTGAGCCGCGCCGCGGGCCGGGCGCCGGTCGCGTCGTACGGGTGGACGGCCCGGTAGGCGTCGATGAACTGCTGGAGCGCGGGCAGGTTCGGGTCGGTGTTCTGCTCGTAGTCGATCTCGATACCGACGCCGAGCCGGCTGGCCACGGCGGCGGCCCGCTGCCCGAACAGGGTCGGGTTCTCGGCGAGGGCGGCGTCCCAGTCGTCGGTGTAGGTGATCCCGCCGATGGAGAGCATCACCCGGATGCCCCGGGAGGTGAAGTAGTCGACGATCTCCGGGGTCATTCCCCGGGGTACCCCGTCCAGGGTTGTCGCGTCGGTGGTCCCGCGCAGCAGCGCGAGCGGGTTGACGAAGCTGAGCACGACGAGGTTCACCGAGGGCCGGCCGTCACCCCGGTCGATCAGCCAGTGGTTCTGGCTGTCGAACTCGGCGACGGTGCGGACCGTACCCCAGGTGCAGAAGTCGTTGCCGCAGTGCCATGCGCCGTAGATCTGCACCGGGGTCGCCGCCCGGGTGCCGGGCGCGGTCGGGGCGGTGACCGTTCCCGTCCCGCCGACCGGGGCGGGGACGGCGCCTGCGCCGGCCGGTGGGGCGGTCGCGACGAGCGTGAGCAGGACCGTGACCAGCAGTACGGATCGTCGCACGGCGACCTCCCGGGAACGGTTCGGATACTTAACAGTTAGAATCTCATGTACGTCAATCCGTGTACCGCGCCGACGGTCCCGGAGATCGGCGCGGTACACGGATTGGGGACGCGTCAGCCTCCCTGCCCGGCCGGCGGGTCACCGGCGGCCGGGCGCCGGCGGCGGACGGAAGCGGCCGGTCAGTGGTTCGATGGTGCGGTACGCCTGCGCCGGTGTCCGGCCGGGACGGTCGGAGTCGGTCCCTCTTTGGAGGGTCAGCCGGTCGGCGTCGTCGATCCGGCGAAGCGGGCCAGGAACGCGGCGTACACCGGGGTGCCTGGTAGCCCGTCCCGGATGGCGATGACCACCCGGTCGAACCGGTCGACGGCAGCCAATGCGTCGGCGAACGCTTCCGCCACCGTCGCCGGATCGTTGCGGAACACCCCGCAGCCCCACGCCCCGAGCACGAGTTGGCGGCAGCCGTGCACGGCGGCCACCGCCAGCACCCGCCGCGCCCGTCGGACCAGCGCCGCCGGTACGTCGTCGACGTGCTCGGGCTGGTTACGCCGGATCGCGCCGAGGTTCGGGGCGGCTGTGGTCAGGAACGTCGTCCGGTACGGCTCATCGAGCAGCCGGCCCTGGTCGTCACGGATGACCGGGACATCCGGGCTGATGATGACCCGGTCGCTGTAGCGCAGGTCCCCCTGGGCCCGGTGGAACGCGTAGAAGTCCGGCGCGGCCAGCAGACACGGGTAGAGCGCGGAGGACCGGGCGATGCTCTCCTCCTGGGCCTTCGCGCCGCCCAGGAACCCGCCGCCCGGGTTCTTCGCCGACGCGAACACCAGACACGCCGTCCCCCGGCCCCAGCCGGCGCGCCGCCATCAACGTCGACTCGTACGTCACGTCGATCCGGGCCGGGCCGGTAACCGCGCCACCGGCCGGCAACACCGCGTCCGGCGGGTAGTGCCGGGTACCGTCGACCGCCGCGCGCACCGCCGGACCGATCACCACCTCGGCACCACTGCTGTCGGGATAGCGCCCGGCCCCGACGATGGCCACCGTCTGCCGGGCGATCTCCCGGAGCCGGCCGCTCACCGGGCGACCCACCGGGAGGGGTTGTCTGGACGTCGCATGTCCCGCAGGCTAGACAGCCCCCGGTACACCGGGCCAGCCGATTATCCGTACCGCTGCCGTCCCGCACCGGCCGGAGCGACACCGGCAGTCGACGGCGGCAGTCGACGGCGGCAGTCGACGGCGGCGCTGACCTGGTGCGGCACGGGCAGAACCACCGGGGGCGACGGATCACATACCACGACACCACGCATCTCACCAGCGGATCACGGTGAACATTCTGCTAATTCCATGGCTACGCGTCGTATCCTGGACCAGCCTGTCAGCCGTCCCGTCCGGGATCGAACCAGGTCGAAGGAGATCACGCTCGATGGCGGATCACTATTCCCGACGCTCCTTTCTGAGTGGGGTACTGGCCTGCGGGACGCTCTCCGCCGGGGCGGTCTACCTGCTGCCGGGCGGGCGGTCGCTTCCCTCGGTCGAGCTGCGGATGATCAGCGGCGCGGATCCGACCGGCGCCCGGGACCTGCTGATCGACCTGTGGAACCGGGCCCACCCGAGGACGACCATCCGCCTGGTCAACCCGATCACCAGCGGTTCCGGTGACGAACGGACGAGCATGCTCAGCAAGGCCCGGGCCGGCGAGGCGGACATCGTCAACCTCGACATCATCGACGTACCGGAGTTCGCCCGGCAGCACCTCATCACCCCGATCCCGCTGGCCGACAGCCTCCAGTTCATCGAGCCCGCCCGCCGGGTCAGCCAGGTGGCCAACGATCCCGACCTGTACTGGGCCGCGCCGTTCAACACCGACGTGGGCATGCTCTTCCGGCGCCGCGCCGACGAGCGCGACACCGCCAGCCACGGACTGGCCCGGACCCTCGACGAGGAGATCGCCGACGGCTCGCAGCAGTTCGTGGCCCAGTTGCAGCCCAACGCGTCCACCTACGACGAGGCGTTCGTGGTCAACGTGCTGGAACACGCGTTGTCCCGCGCCCCGGACCTCATCGACCGCGACGGCACGGTCTCCGACGACCTGGAACGCTGGCAGCTCGCCTTGGCGCCGCTGCGGGCCGCGATCGCCGACCGACGGGTACGGCTCTCCGGCGACGAGACGGACAGCCTCAACAGCTTCGTCGACAACCGGCTGCGGTACATGCGGAACTGGCCGGTGAAGTACCGCGAGTTGCAACAGGCCGGCGACCCCGACGTGCGGAACGGTCGGATCCAGGTCGAACCACTGCCGGTCGGCATCCTCGGCGGTCAGAGTCTGGCCATCGTCGCCCGGTCACCGCACGCCGACCGGGCCCGGGAGTTCGTGGAGTTCCTCACCGACGACCCGGCCCAGAAGATCCTCGCCGCGCACGGCCTGACCCCGACCCGGATCAGCGCGTACGGCGACGCGAACCTGCGGGCGGTGATCCCGCACCTGATCAGGGTCCGGGAGGCGGTGGAGGGGTCCCGGTCCCGGCCGGTCCACCCCAACTACCGGGCGTTCGCCAAACTCGTCCGCGATCACGCCAACGCGTTGCTGCACGACGGCAGGGAGCTGACGCCGGAGTTCGCGGTGGAGATCCGCAGGACGCTCTCCTGACCGGGGACGGACACGGGGAAGGACAGCACGATGAGAATCGATCCGTGGCAGATGCCGGTCTTCGTGATGGCCGGCATCATCCTGGTGGAACTCACCATCGGCACGCTGCTGCACAGTTGGAGCGACAGTCCCGCCAAGACCCGGGCCCGTACCGTGGCGCTCGGCCTGCTCGCCACCCTCGTCCTGATGATCCTGGTGATGGCGCTGGGCCCGTCGCTGGCGGACCAGCTCGCCAGCGTGGCGGCGGCGGTGGCCGGTATGGTCGCCCTCTGGTTGACCTGGCGGTCATACCAGGCGACGGTGGCGCCACCGCAGGATCCGCCCCAAAATCCGGCGCCCGGTCCGGCCCCCGGCACCGCCCCGGACCCACCGGCCGCCGCCGGCGCCGGGGCCGACTGGCAGGGCCAGGGACCGGGCTGACCACCACCGGCCGGGTCCGCCGGGGCGGTCACGTTCCGGTGTCCGGCCGGTCCTCCGGCCAGCTGGCCAGTTGCCGGGCGAGGTTTCCACCCTGGTCGAGCGCCCGCTGTGCCCGCCGGATCGGGGTGTGGATTACCGCGGTGTCGTACCCGCACCGGGCGACGGTGAAGTCCGGGATCTCGACCGTCGGCCGGGCATCCACGAACCTGCTGCCGGTTCACCCCCGACCGGGACTGATCCATCCCGGGTAGGGTGGGCCGGCAGGACCACGAGTTCGGGAGGTCGTCGCGGCCAGGCAGACCGGTCGTCAGCTCGTCGCCTCCAACCGGAGGGCGCAGCACGACTACACGATCCTCAAGACGTACGAGGCGGGCCTGGTGCTGGTCGGCACCGAGGTCAAGTCGCTGCGCGCCGGCCGGGTGTCCCTGGTCGACGCGTTCGCCCAGGAACACGACCGCGAACTGATGCTGCATGGGCTGCACATCGCCGAGTACGGCTTCGGAAGCTGGACCAACCACCAGCCGCGCCGGACCCGCAAGCTGCTGCTCAACCGGGTGGAGATCGACCGGATCCTGGACCGGCTCCGCGAGGGTGGGTTGACCCTGGTGCCGCTGTCGCTGTATTTCGCCGACGGCTGGGCGAAGGTCGAACTGGGTCTCGCCCGGGGCCGGAAGTCCTACGACAAGCGGCAGGCCCTGGCCGAGCGGGACGCCAACCGGGAGATCGCCCGCGAGCTGGGTCGGCGTCTCAAAGGGCGGCGTCCGGGTCGGTCAGGCTGACCAGCCGGCTGCGCTGCGCCAACGGGTGGGTGTCCAGCACCTCCCGCATCAGCTCCGCCATCTCCCGGGCCGAGGGCCCGTAGAAGTAGAGCGCGGTCTCCCGGGGGCCCTGCCAGTAGGAGTGCATCCCACCGCGCTCCCCCAGCCGTGCGATGAGCTGCCCGATCAGCTCGTTGATGTCGGACTCGGCGTACACCTGCTCGGGCAGGTCGGTGCCGTTGAGGTAGAGCCCGACACCCTCGCTGAGCCCGAAGACCACCGGCCCGTTGTCGCCGAGCCGAGCGGTCGAGCCCCGGGGCGCGCCGAGCTGCTGCAACACGTCGACGACCAGAGCCAGCCCGGCCTCGGAGTCACCGGCGAGGTCGATGGCCACGTCGCAGGACAGCGGCTCACCGTCGGGGCTCATCATCGTGCCGCCGCCGACGATCTCGCTGCCCGGCGCCCGGGCCTCCAGCACCTCCTGCAGCGGGTCCTCGTAGACCTCGCCACGGTCGAGCGGGCGCAGGCGGGCGTTCAAAGTGATCTCCAGAGTCGGCATGCCGGGGATGGTACGGAGGCGGGCCGACAGAACCGGGAAGGACGGGAGACCGGCCGTGAAATCGCTCGCCGACCGGCAGGCCCCGCCGCTACCGTCCTGGCGGTGACAGTCGTTCCGCACCGGCAGATCCGCGCCAGCTTCGACGCGGACAGCATCACCGTGTACCAGGCGTACAGCCCTGTGATCGCCGAGGCGGCGGTGCGCGACGGGCGGTTCGGTGCCGGGTTCAAACGGGACCGGATGACCTGGATCAAGCCGTCGTTTCGCTGGATGATGTACCGCAGCGGCTGGGCCGGCAAGCCCGGCCAGGAACGGGTACTGGCGGTCCGGATCCGACGCGCGGGGTTCGAGTGGGCGCTGGCCAACGGTGCCCTGAGCAGCTATGAGCCGGCGGTCCACGCCGACCGGGCGCAGTGGCGGGCGGGTCTGCGCGCGCCGGTGCGCGTGCAGTGGGATCCGGAGCGGGACCTGCACCTGCGACCGCTGCCGCACCGGGCCATCCAGGTCGGGCTCTCTGGTCCGGCGGTGCACCGGTACGTCGACGAGTGGGCCGTCACGATCACCGACGTCACCGACCGGTGCCGGGAGATCCACCGGCTGGTCGTGGCCGGTGACCTGGTGGCCGCCACCGACCTGCTCCCGGTCGAGCGGCCGTACCCCGTTGTGGCCGGTGCGTGGGGTGCCGGGCTGCCGGCGGACCCGACGGTTACCGACCCGCAGGCCGGGTAGACCACGGCCCGGCTCAGCTCCAGCGGGCGAGCAGCGCGGCGCAGTACGCGTCGACCCCCATCGCCGGTACCGACCGCCGGTACCGGTGGACGGCGCCGACCCCCCGGTTAACCGTGGGCTCCCACCGGCGCAGCGGCAACCAGCCCGCGACGTGTGCCTCGTGCCGGGGCGTACCCGCCCGGCCGTGACCGCTGACATCGTGCCGGACGGTGGGCCGCAGGCCGAGTCGGCGGAAGTGGACGTGCCGGGTGAAGGTGCGCCCCAGCGCCCGCAGATCGGCGTCGGTGAAGACCTCGGGCAACTGCGGCGTCGACCGGTACAGCACCGCGAAGTCGATGTCGATCAGGGCGTGGGTGACGTCCTCGGCCTTGGGCACGGCGTGGAACTCCGGCCGGTAGCGGGAGCCGTCACCGGCCGGGTCGCCGGTCCGCGTCCAGCCCTGGTGGACCCGACCGAACGACGGCCAGTAGGGCCAGACCAGCGCGTCGCCCTGCGGCTGGAACTGCCGGCGCAGGGTGTGGGCCAGGGCCGTCGCACGGTCGACGTAGCAGCGGTCGCCGGTGACCGCGGCGAGCTGGATCAGCGTCCGGCCGACCGCGAGGAACTCGTTGGTGGGTAACTCGGCGCCGGCGAACGACACCGGCTCGTCGGGCAGCCAGGTGTAGTGGGCGTCGCCCTCGGCGGAGACCCGCCACTGGTGGTCGTGTACGGCGAGGGCCTCGTGCACCACGGCCAGGTAGTCGTCGACGCGGCCGGCGACGTCGTCCGGTACGGCGTCCGGTCGTTCCCGGGCCAGCCGGGCCAGGCCGGCGAGTGGGTAGGTGATCATTCCGGTCTGCGCGGCCAGGGCGACCCGGGCCGGCCGGCACGGGTAGCGGCCGGGACGGGGTCGGCGGTCACCGGCGGGCGGGCCGGACGCGACGGGCAGGTCCACGGTCACCGGCGTCGCCGGCCGGTGCTGGAGGTAGGCGACGCGGTCGGCCCGCCGGGGGTCGTCCGGGTCCAGGCTGAGCTGCGCCAGCAGGATCGGCGGGCGGCCACCGGCCCGGTTGACGGTGAGGTCGAACCGGCTGTCGCCGGCCGGGGTCACCTCGACCACCGCGTCGGCGGTGTGCGGCGGGCAGAGGTGGACGTGCAGGGCGTCGACGCCCGTGCCGTCGGGGATGATCGCGGTGGCCACGGTGTACGGGCCGGCCGAACTCCACACCGGCAGGCTGAGGCCCCGGTGCTCGCGGACGCCCCGGAGGTGGTCCCGGGCGGCGATGACGCCGTCGGCCATCCGCGCCAGCCGGCGGGCGAAGCCCGGGTCACCGGTCGCCTCGGCCATCAGCAGATAGGCGTGCATCCGCCAGGAGAGCCCCCAGCCCAGCGCACCGGTGTCGTTGTGCGGGGTGGTTGTCGGCCCGTCGGTGACCGGACCCGAGAGCAGCGTCTCCACCGATTCGAAGAATTGCACGGCAGAATTCCGTCGGCGGGAACCAGCCGGTGAGGGAAGTGAATCAGGATCAGCGATCCTGGAATTGCGGAATGCACGCAGCACCGCAGAATTGTGGCACCGGAATGCGTTCCGTGGGGGGCGTGCCGATTCCGTCGGGGAATACCTAGTGGTCGGGGGTGGACGGACCGTTCCCGCGCAGCAGGTCGGTGTGGGCGGCGCGCAGCCGGGCGAGCGCCGGGTCGCTGCCCGGCGGGATCCTCCGGTCGAGCTCGGCCCAGACCTCGGCGAGGGCGTCGGTGGCCGCCCGCAACTCGGCCGCGTGCCGGCGGGCGCTCCGCTGGTGCAGCTCGTCGAGCCGACGGGCCCACCCGGCGGAGACCGCGCGGAGCCGCTCGGCGTCGGCCCGGGTCTGGGCCATGGTGCGGGCGGCCGGGGCCGGGACGATCGCGGCGACCGGGCGGGGATCGCCGTCGCGGGTGACGACGGTGACCGTGTCGGTCAACTCGGCCATGGCGAGAAGTTGGGTGAGTCGGGTGCGGACCTCGCGCATCGGCAGGGTGCGCGGCTGGTCGCGGTGGTCGGTGAGAGCGGGGGCAGCCATACCGTCATGCTGAACCCCGGGTACGACATTAATGTCCGACGATGATCGAATGCCCTGCCGCCCGCCGGTTCACATCTCTTCCGGGTCGTCCGCCGTACCCCACCGACCCCGCACTGTGTACCCGGTGCCGGTCGGCACCCGACAGCATCGCCCGGCCGGGCCCGTCACCGTCCTCGCTGGTGGCGGGCCCGGTGCCGGTCCATCGCCGGCCACCGCGCTGACAGATCCGGCCCAGAACGTTGACGGCGCGGCGACGGCCGCCCTAGCGTGCCCCTCACCACGCATGTCATCGCTCCCTTTTCGATGACAGTCGGTGAGGAGGAAGTGGTGAAGTCACGTATTCTGCTGGCCTCGCTGGTCGCGGCCAGCTCGACCCTGTTCGCCGTACCGGCGGTCGCGGCCCCCTCGGACGGGGCGCTCGCACCGATGGTCGCGGCCCGCGCCGGGCAGGGCGTACGCCCGGTGCCGGGCGCCTACATCGTCCGGCTCCGCCCGGAGGCCGACCCGCGCGGCCTCGCCCGGGCGCTGCTGGTCACCCCCGAGTTCGTCTACTCCACGGCGGTCAACGGATTCGCCGCCGAACTGACCGACGGGCAGGTGCAGGCGCTGCGCCGCAACCCGGCGGTGCTCTCGGTCGAGCAGGACGCATGGCTGGACGACGTCCCGGAGGGTACCCAGACCAACCCGCCGTCCTGGGGGCTGGACCGCATCGACCAGCGCAACCTGCCGCTGTCCGCCAGCTACACCACGACCGCGACCGGCGCCGGGGTACACGCGTACGTGATCGACACCGGCATCGACGTGACCCACCCGGACTTCGAGGGCCGGGCCAGCTTCGACTTCAACGCCATCGACCGGCGCAACACCGACTGCGACGGGCACGGCACCCACGTGGCCGGCACGATCGGCTCCCGGACGTACGGGGTCGCCAAGGGCGTCCGCCTGCACGCGGTCAAGATGCTCAACTGCCAGGGGTCGGGGAAGACCTCCGCCACGATCAGCGCCATCGACTGGGTGACCGCCAACGCGGTCAAGCCGGCCGTGGCGAACACCTCGTGGAACTGGACCTACTCGGTCACCCTGGCCGACGCGATCAGCGCCATGATGGACTCCGGGGTCTTCCTGGCCACCTCCGCCGGCAACACCGGCGCCGACTCGTGCGACCGGCTGCCGAGGGCGGTCACCGCCGCTGTCGCGGTCGCCGCCTCCACCAGCACCGACGCCCGGGCCAGCTACTCCTCCACCGGCGCCTGTGTGGACCTGTACGCCCCGGGCTCGTCGATCCTGTCGACCCAGCCGAACAACACCACGGCGGTCTTCAACGGCACGTCGATGGCCACCCCGCACGTCGCCGGCATCGCGGCGCTCTACAAGAGCACGAACGGGGACGTGCCGCAGGCCACCCTGCACAGCTGGCTGGTGGGCAACGCCACCACCGGGGTCGTCCAGGGCGACCTGGCCGGTACGCCGAACCGGTTGGTGCACACCGGCAACCTCTGAGACGTACCCCGTCGAGGTGGGGTGGACGGCGCTTGCCGACCACCCCACCTCGTGTCGTGGACGCTCCGCTGCGGGCACCGAACAGGATAGTAACGGACCTGGCCGAATCAACAGTCGCTTACCAGCTTTCCTTGACCCTTCATGATCGAGGCACTTACGGTTGTGACCGTAATCTCTAGAAGGGATACGCTGTGCCTCTTGCCCCACTCGCCCGGCGCACCGCTCTGGCCGCGACGCTGACCCTGCTCACCACCACGGCCGCCTTCGCGGTGGCCGTTCCGGGACAGGCCACCACCACGGCCACCGAAACGCTCCTCGGCGTGCCGCACCACAGTCTCAGCATCTACGGAGCGACCTTCGGTTCCACCCCCGACGGTGACTACGCGTACGCGGTCGCCCGGGGTACACCCGGCGCCCTGAGCGTCGTCGACACCCGGACCGCGACGGTGGTCCGCACCATGGAACTGCCCGGCGCGGCCGGGGCGTGGGGCGGCACCGTCACCGACGACGGCACGGTCTACCTCGGCGTGGACGGCAAGCTCTTCCGCTACCGGCCGGGTGCGCAGGGCGTGGAGGACCTCGGCACCCCCGTGCCCGGGGAGACCACCGCCTGGCGACTGACCACCGACGGCCAGCGGGTCTTCGTCGGTACCTTCCCCAACGGCAAGGTCTACTCCTACGACCACGGCACGGACCAGGTACGCGACTACGGCCAGGTCTGGCCCGGCGAGCAGTACGTGCGCAGCCTCGGCATCTCGGCCGGCAAGCTCTACGCGGGTCTCGGCACGGTGGCCCGGGTCGTGGAGATCGACATCACCAGCGGCGCCCGGCGGGAGATTCCGCTGCCGGAGAAGTACCGTGCCGAGCAGTTCGTCTACGACCTCGACGTGCACCGGCAGCAGATGTTCGTCCGGCTGGCCAACAGCAACCAGGTGCTGGTGTACGACCTGAAGACCGGCGCCTGGACCGGTGAGCTGGGTACCGGCCGGGGACTGGACTTCTCCCCGCCGGACGAGAACGGCAACGTCTACTTCTCCTCCGGCACCGGTCAGCTGATGGCGTACAACCTGGACAGCCGGACGGTCACCCCGACCAGTTTCACCAGCTTCGGCACCTCGCGTGACTTCGGCTGGACGCACCTCGGCGGGCGTGACTGGCCCGGCCGGACCCTGGTCACCATCGACCTGGGCGGCAAGCTGTCCTACTACAACCCGAGGACCGGGGCGACGAAGACCGCCCGGCCCGGCATAACCGGCCGCCCGGTGCAGTTGCAGACCGTGACCGCCGGCCCGGACGGCCGAATCTGGTCGAGCGCCTACCCCAGTGGCGGGATCACCGCCTTCGACCCGGCCACCGGCACCTTCGCGGAGAACGCGGGCGCGCTCGGCCAGGCCGAGGGGATCTACGCCTACCAGGGCAAGCTCTACGCGGGTGTCTACCCGGGTGCCACCCTCTTCGAGATCGACCCGACCCGGCCGATCGCGGCCGGCAGCAACCCGCGCCGGATCGGCTCGCTGACGGCCGAGCAGCAGGACCGGCCGTTCGCCATCACCGGCGTCGGCAACCGGGTCGCCTTCGGCACCATCCCCCAGTACGGCCAGCTCGGCGGGGCGCTGGCCCTGATCGACCCGGCCACCGGCGCCCGCGAGGTGCACCGCAACGTGGTGCCGAACCAGAGCGTCACCGCACTGACCACCATGGGCGGCCTGATCCTCGGCGGTACCGGCATCTGGGGCGGGCTGGGCAGCACCCCGACCGAGACCGAGGCGCGGCTGTTCCTCTGGGACCCGGCCACCGCCACCAAGGTCTGGGAGGGACCGGTCCTGCCGGGCGCGAAGGCGGTCACCCAGCTGATCGCCGCGCCGGACGGCAAGGTCTGGGGTGCGACCAGCGGTACCCTCTTCGAGTTCGACCCGGCGACCCGGACGGTGCTGCGCTCGGTGGAGATCGAGCCGTTCGACTGGCAGGGGACCCACGTCTGGCGCAGTGACCACCTGGCCTTCGCCCCGGACGGCGATCTCTGCGGCAACTTCCGCAACACCATCGCCTGCGTCGACCCGGCGACCCTGACCGTGGAGAAGCTGGTCACCGGGATCAACGACATCTGGACCATGGACGCCCAGGGTGACATGTACTACGCCCGGGGCTCCGAGCTGTACCGGCTCAGCCGCTGACCACCGGCCCCGGAGGGTGGCGTCCCGTGCCACCCTCCGGGGCACCGACGGCGGGTCGGCACGGCGGAGCCGCGCCGATACCGTCCACCCCACCACTAGGGTCGGATTCCATGGCACTGATCCACTGCGACTTCTTCGCCGAGTCGCTCGGCCTGAGCACCTCGATGACCGTGCTCCTGCCCCAGCAGACCTCGTCCCAGATCGGCCTGGCCGGTACCTCCCCGGCCGGCGACCCACCCGTCCTCTACCTGCTGCACGGCCTCAGCGACGACCACACCATCTGGCTGCGTCGCACCTCCATCGAGCGGTACGTCGCACCGTTGGGGCTGGCGGTGGTGATGCCGCAGGTCGGCCGCAGCTTCTACACCGACGAGGAACACGGCAACCGGTACTGGACCTTCCTCAGCGAGGAACTACCGCAGCTCTGCCGGAGTTTCTTCCGCCTGTCGGACCGCCCCTCGGACACCTTCGTCGCCGGCCTCTCCATGGGCGGGTACGGGGCGGTCAAGTGGGCACTGCGCCACCCGGACCGGTTCGCGGCGGCGGCCAGCCTCTCCGGGGTGCTGGACGTCGCGGGCCGGGGCCCGGATTCGGACCGCCCCCTGGACGCCCGGGTCTGGCACACCGTCTTCGGTGACCGGCCGGTCGGCGGCAGCGACGACGACGTGCTGCACCTGCTCGACACCGCCGATCCGGCCCGGATCCCGCCGCTGTACCTGGCCTGCGGCACCGAGGACTTCCTCTACGACGACAACGTGCGGTTCAGCACCGCGGCCCGGGAGCGTGGCCTCCCGGTGACCGTCGGATTCGGTCCGGGCGACCACGACTGGGCCTACTGGGACCGCACCGTCCGCGACGTGCTGGCCTGGCTGCCACTGTCCACGCGGTAACCCCGGCGACCATTCCCATCCCGGTTTTCCGCGACGGCCCCCGACTCGACGAATGACATCGTCGGTATCGTTCCGGGAATGCGGCAGCCGAAAACGCGAGCCTGGTGGATGGTGCCGCCGCTGGGTCAGGTCAGTCATCTCGTCGGCGTACCGCCGGAACTGCTGGAAATCGCGCTGGATCCCCTACCCGACGGCGCGCCGGCCATTGTCCGTTTCCGCCCACCGGTCAAGGTCTGCGCCGCCGACCAGATGACGATTCTCCTCACCGAGCTGGACCGGGCTGCGGTCGCACTGTTCCCACGCTGGTTGCCGGGTGCGGACCGGCTCGGCGCCCCGGACCGGCTGGGCGTCGACGCGGTCCGGACCCTGGCCGCCCGGGCAGCCGCCCGATCGTCGCACTTCGGTCCGTTCCTCACCGAGCTGGCCGAGCGCGGCCTGCACGGTGCGGGCGGCGATGCCGACGTGTCACGGTTCCCGGCTGAGGTCCGGGCGACGGGGCTGGCCCGGGTCATCGCCGAGGCGTACCGGCGGTCGTCCACGGTCCTCCTGGTCCAGGTGCCCGACGACCGCACGGCAGCCGACGAACGGGCACTCACCGCCACCGCCGAGTGGTTGGTGCAGCACGGCCGGTTCACGGTGTGGCTCACCGGCGCCCCGCTGCGCACAGTGGACCGGGTACGTGAGGTCCGGCTCCACCTGCCGTCCGGCCTGACCCGGCTCGCGACGGAGACGGCGCTGGCCGGCGTGGGGCCGGGCGACGGGTCAGCGGCCGAAGGACGCGGGCCGATCGTGGTACCGGAGCGTCCGGCCGCTCCCACACCGGTACTCAGTTGTCCGACCCTGGCCGGCCTGCCCCGCGCCGACAGTGCGGCCGAGCAGGCCCTGGAACGGGCGTTGGCCCGGCACGGGTGGGCGCGCGGTCGGCGGTGGAACCAGATCCACGAGTGGCACATTCTCGGTCGGCCGTACCGGCTGGATCTCTGCTGGGCGGTCGAGGGTCTTGTCGTGGAGGTGGATGGACCCGAGCACCGCGGGCCCATAAAGTTTGCCGACGATCGGCAGCGCGACGTCCAACTGCAACTTCTCGGGTACGACGTGCTGCGGTTCACCAATGAGCAGGTGCTGTCCGACATCCACACCGTGGTGCGGCAGATCCGACAATTGCTGGTCCGACGGCGGGCAGCGGACCGCAGCCAGTGGAATGGAGCATGATGTCGACCGTTGTGGACGTTCCGAGCCTGACGCCGAATCAGATCAACGCCCTGGTGGTGCTGATGGTGGAGGCGCGTGAGCTGACCAACAGTGAGCTGAAGGAACTCGCCGGTTTCACGCTGACCGGTAAGGACAACAGGAAGCTGGTCGACGAGGGCCTGGTCACGACCGACCGGTCGCACCGGCCGTTCACCCACGAGTTGACCGACCGGGGTTGGCGGGTCCTGCGGCAGCTGCACACGGTGCCGCCGCCCAAAGCAGGCGGGGCCGCCACCCGGTCGCTCTTCGCCGTGCTGCGGAACACGCACCGGGCACTGGACCGGCTGCGGGTCAGCCCGGCTGACTTCTTCACGCAGACGCCCACGACCGCAGCGGCAGCCACCGTGGATCTGGTCGGTCTGGTCCGGGCCGCGTACCAGGATCTCGCGGGATCGCCGGGGGCCTGGGTCGGCCTCGCCGACCTGCGGGAACGGCTGGCTGGTCAGGACCGTGGCGCGGTGGACGAGGCGCTGCGGACGCTGGTCGGGCAGCCCGGTGTCCGGATCATCCCGGTGGCGAACACCAAGGCGCTGACCGCCCGGGACCGGGCTGCGGCGGTGCGGATCGGTGACGAGGACAACCACACCCTGTCGATCGGGCCGGCGTGATCGCTCCCGACGAGCGCGCGGCGCTGGAGGCCCTCAGCTTCAACCCGGCGGCCACCCCGGACGACGTGTGGCGCCCCTCCCCCTACGACGTACCGGAGCTGCACGAGCGGGTGGTCCGGGAGATCCTCAGCGGGGTGGGCCGGGCGCGTACCGCCGACGACATCTCCCCACTCGGCGTGGCCATGCAGGGCCGGGCCGGCTCGGGCAAGACCCACCTGCTCGGTGCGGTGCGGGACCGGATCCAGCGCGACGGCGGGTACTTCTTCCTGGTCGGCATGATCAGCGGACGGACCTTCTGGGAGAGCGTGGCACTCTCCCTGGTGGAGGGGATGGGCCGGGACGCGATCGGTTGGGGCACCCAGCTCAAGACGTACCTGCGCCGGCTCACCTCCCAACTGGGCATTCCGGCCGAGGTGCGCGACGCGGTCGCCGGTACCCGGCCGCTGGCCCGCGAGGAGCTGGACACCTTCATCCGGGCGCTGCGGACGCACCACCGGGAGGTGGGTCGGGACGCGCAGGACACGGCGCGGGCGCTGGTACTGCACAACGCGCAGGACTTCGCAGCACAGGATGTCGGGTACGCCCACCTCATCTCCGAGGTGGGTGATCCGGCCGGCAGGGCAGCCTGGGGTCTGACCCCGGCGATCCGCAGCCCGCAGCAGATCGTGCAGGACATCTCCCGACTGATGGCGCTCACGCTGGATCCGACCGTGATCGCGGTCGACCAGCTCGACACGCTGTTCGCGCAGACCAGCACGTCCCTGTTCGACCCGCACGCCGCGTTGGAGGACGGCCAGGCGAAGATCGTGGGGCCGGTGGCCGACGGACTGCTGACCCTGCGGGACATCACCCGGCGCACGCTGACCGTGGTGTCCTGCCTACCCGACACCTGGGTTCTGCTGACCAGGAGCGCGCCGACGCCGGTCGCCGACCGGTTCCGGGAGGCGGTACTGCCGGACCGGATCCCCAGTGCGGAGATCGGCCGGGCGATCGTCGAGAAGCGGTTCGCGCTGGCGTTCGCCGGACAGCACTTCGTACCGCCCTATCCGACCTGGCCGATCACTGCCGGGGCGTTCGTCGACGCGCCGAGCCTGACCCCGCGTGCGCTGCTGCGGCGGGTGGACCGGCATGTCCTGTCCTGCCGGGACCGGGACGAGGTGACCGAGCTGGACCGCCTGATCGACGGCGGAGGTGCGACACCGGCCGGTACCGTACGCACCCCGGTCACCGGGACGGCGGATCTGGGGTCGTTGGACCGTCGCTTCGCCGAACTGGTCGACTCGGCGCAGATCCTCGACGCGCTCGACCCGCAGACCGAGGACGAACGGGTACCGGCGCTGCTCGGAGCGGGCCTCGCCGCCTGGATCGGTGAGCAGGCCCCGACCGGGGCGGCATACCGGCACGACCCGTTGCCGGGCCGGCGGCCCGCGCTGCACGCCCGGCTCGTCGAGGTGCTGGACGAGGCCACCGAGAACGAGGCCCACTGGTGTTTCCGGGCCGTCGCCAGCAGCAACGCCATCGCGGTGATCAGCCGGGTCCGGGCGGCGTGCATGATGGCCGGGCTGGACCGGGAGGTGCCGCAGCGACGGCTGGTGCTGCTGCGAAACGGCCCCTGGCCGACCGGTCGACGTACCGGCGAGGTACTCGCCGCGTTCGAAGCCGCCGGTGGTGTCGTGCACGCCGTCGCGGAACGCGACCTGCGGGTCTTCGCCGCCCTGGCGGAGATGGCCACGACATCCGACGCCCGGTTCGAGGAGTGGCTGGTGAGCCGCCGTCCGGCGAGCGACACCGCCCTCTTCCGGGCGGTGCTGGATCGGCCGACCGGGATGGCGGCTGCGGCACCGGCCGGCCCACCGGACGCCAGGGCGGCGACGGTCGGCGGACCGGCCGCGAAGGTGGCCGGCCCCGGCGGGTACGGGGTGATCGGCCCCGGCGGGTACGGCGTCGCCGCTCCGCACCCCTGCGGCCCGGCGGACGACGACCGGACCGGGTACGGGGCGCGGATCCGGCTCGGCCGGGCCACCGACGACGGGCAGCCGTTCGAGATCGACCTGGAGTCGCTGCGCCGGCACAGCGTCATCTTCGCCGGATCCGGTTCCGGTAAGACGGTGCTGATCCGTCGCCTGGTCGAGGAGTGTGCCCGACAGGGTGTCTCCTCGATCGTGCTGGATCCCAACAACGATCTGGCCCGGTTGGGTGACCCGTGGCCGGAGCCGCCGGAGGGCTGGTGGCCCGGGGACGATGCCCGGGCCCGGGACTACCTCGACCACACCGAGGTGGTGGTCTGGACCCCGCGCGTGACGGCCGGTCGGCCGCTCAGTTTCCAGCCGCTGCCGGACTTCGCCCCGGTCCGTGACTCACCCGACGAGTTCGACCAGGCCATCCGCTCGGCGGTGGAGGCGCTCGCGCCCCGCGCCGGGGTGGACCGGTCGACCAAACTCGCCCATCAGGGCAAAGCGGTGCTCACCGAGGCACTCATGGCGTACGCCAGGAGCGGTCTCACCGGTCTGCCGGGCTTCGTGGAGTTCCTCGACGCCCTGCCCGACGGGGTCAGCCGGATGGCCCGGGCCGACCGGCTGGCCCACGAGGTGGCCGAGACGCTCAAGGCGGCCATGGTCACCGATCCCCTCTTCGGTGGGGCGGGCACCCCGGCCGATCCGGGTGTGCTGCTGACCCCGGCGCCGGGCCGACGGGCCCGGGTCTCAGTGATCAACTTCGTCGGGCTCAACTCCGACGAGCAGCGGCAGAGCTTCGTCAACCAGTTGCAGATGGCGCTCTTCGCCTGGATCAAGCGACACCCGGCCGGCGACCGCCCGCTCGGCGGGTTGTTCGTGATGGACGAGGCGCAGACGCTCGCTCCGTCGACCGGGAACACCCCGTGCACGGCCAGTTCGATCGCACTCGCCGCGCAGGCCAGGAAGTACGGTCTGGGGCTGGTCTTCGCCACCCAGGCACCGAAGGGACTGCACAACCAGATCTCCGGCAACGCGACCACGCAGTTCTTCGGGTTGCTGAACGCGCCGGCCCAGATCGAGGCGGCCCGCGAACTGGCCCAGGCCAAGGGCGGCCGACTGCCCGACATCGGGCTGATGCGCAGCGGTCAGTTCTACGCCGCCGGGGAGGGCTTCCGGTTCGTCAAGGTCGACGTCCCACTCTGCCTGACCCACCACCCGAAGGCGCCACTCACCCCGGAGGAGGTCGTCGCGCGGGCCGGTTGACGAAGGGCCGGGGCGCACCGGAGGGTAGACCCGCCTCCCGTGCGCCCCGGCAACCGGTCATCGGATCAACGGCCCGAAGATCCCGGAGCGTGGTCAGCGCCGACGGGCGCGGACGGCCAGCCATTCCCGGGACTCCCGTCGGTTCAGTGCCCAGAGAACCCAGACCACCAGGCCGACGCCGACAATGGTGATCGCGCCGAACACACCGAGGGAGGCCGCGAAGAGCAGTCCGGAGAGCACGAGAACGAGATGGCCGGACCAGGGCCGACGCTGTACCAGTCCGGCGGCGACGGCGGCACAGGCCAGCGCCAATGTCACGAAGAAGATCCCGGCGGCCAGTGTGCCATCCTCGACCAGCATGTGCAGGAACGCGGCCAGGATGAAAAGGACCGCCAGAATTCCGAAGATGACCACGGTGGTCAGCACGGCACCCGGCATCGGTGGCCGTAGGGTGCGCCCGATTCCCCAACCGTCCCGGTGATTCCGCCCGTTCTCCACCCGACAATTGTCGTCCATATCCGGCGCCGACCCCGCGTGTCAGAAAGACGACAATAAATTTCCCGAACAGACATTGCGGTACGGATACGCCCGCGCCACGAAGACCGCCGAGATCGCACGGCCAACACCCCCCTCAATTACGCTCGGTAACCGAGTGGCGGCTGACGGCGGACCACCCGTCGCCCCTCGCCAGCCGACCGGGGAACCAGCCGGTGCCGGCCCGTCCGGACCCACTACGAGCAGTAGCGAGACCCGTGAGACGATCGGACCTGCTCAAGTGGAGCACCGACAAGGGTGGGCCGGCAGGCCGACCCGTACCCGACTGAACCACTGGAGACCGATGGGCGCCGACCACACCCGTGCCGCTCGACCCACCCCACCCCGGGTGCGCCGGATCCTGCTCGCGACCGTGGTGCCGCTCTTCGTGGCCACGGTGGTCGCCGCCGGGGTGCTCTGGCCGCGGGACACCCCGACCCTGGACGGCGTTGACGACGTGCCACGCCACCACGGCACGGTCACCCGGGTGGTGACCGAACCGTGCCCGCCGCCCGAGGCCACCCCGGAGGGGGCCCCGCCGGGTCCGCAGGGGCCCTGCGGCACGGTCACGGTCCGGGTCGGGGACGGACCGGACGCGGGCCACGAGGTCGAGGCACCGGTACCGGCCGGTCCGGGAGCACCGTCCGTCGCCGTCGGCGACGAGATCATCCTGGTGGAGTTGATTGATCCGGCCGATCCGGAGGCGACCAGCTACAACATCGCCGAGCACCAGCGTGGCGAGCCGCTGCTCTGGCTGGCCGCGGTGTTCGCCGCCGCCATCGTGGCGTTCGGGCGCTGGCGGGGTCTGGCCGCACTGGCCGGACTGGGTGCCAGCTTCGCCATCCTGCTGACCTTCGTGCTGCCGGGGATCAGCGCCGGCCGGTCCCCGCTGCTGGTCGCGGTCGTGGGCGCGGCACTGATCATGTTCGTGGTGCTCTACCTGACCCACGGGGTCACCGCCCAGACCTCGGTCGCGGTGCTCGGGACGCTGGGCAGCCTGGTACTCACCGGCGTGCTCGGCGCCGTCGCCACCGCCGCGACCCATCTGACCGGGTACGGCAGCGAGGACGCCACCACGCTGTCGATGCTCCAGGCCGACATCGACCTGCGCGGCATCCTGCTGGCCGGGATCATCATCGGTTCGCTCGGGGTGCTCGACGATGTCACCGTCACCCAGGCGGCGACGGTGACCGAACTGGCCCACGCCAACCCGGGACTCTCCCGGCTCCAGCTCTACCGGGCGGCGACCCGGGTCGGCCGGGCGCACATCGCCTCCACGGTCAACACCATCGTGCTGGCCTATGCGGGCGCGTCGCTGCCGCTGCTGCTCCTGCTCGTCGCCGATTCGCGTCCGGTCGGGCAGATCCTGACCAGTGAGTTCCTGGCCCAGGAGATCGTCCGCAGCGGCGTGGCGACGCTCGGGCTGATCGCTGCGGTACCGCTGACCACCGGCCTGGCGGCGCTGGTCAGCACGGCGGGCCGGCGGGCCGCGTCCACCGCCGAGACCGACGGCGGCAGCCTCCCCGCGCCCCGATCCACTACCGAGCGTGACGAGGCGTTGGAGGCCCTGAGCCAGCCGCGTACCGCTGGCCGCTCCACCACGGACCGGGACACCGCCGACTGGACGGCGCCGGAATGAACACGCAGACGACACTCTCCATTTCCGCAGCGTGACCATCGGCTGATGGTTCTGTAGACCGTGCCACTACCCTCGGACACCTTGTGCGAAATAACGGTTTTAAGGGGCTTCCCGCGTGGATCACCGGGTCGGGTCTCGGGTAACCTCGCTGCCGGTCACCGCCGAAGGCGCGAGCGGCGTCTGCGGTGCCACCGCCCAATCGTCGAAGGACGAGCCGGGGAACCAGGTACCTGGGGTGAATCCGCGTCAGCGGTCGGGGCCACTTCCGCTCCGAACCCGTCAGCTAACCCGGTCGGCGGTCAACGGAAGGGAATGATGTGACGGCACCCCTGCGCCGCTGGTTAAGACCTGTGGTGGCCGTATTCGCCGCCCTGGCCATCGTCTCCGGGCCCCTGCCGGCGACAGCCGCGCCCTCGGCGCCGAAACCGTCGGGGCACGAGGACGACACACCTCTGCTCAGCGACGTGCTGGAATCAACCAACCGCAGCTATGCGCAGGCTACGGCGAGGTTGAAGAAGTCCGAGGAACGCCAGAAGGCGCTCGCTTGGGAGGTCCGGCGCGCCCAGGCCGAACTGGACGCGCTCGCCCCCCAGGTCGGGCAGATCGCCGCACAGTCGTACCGGTCCGGCCGGATCGGCGCGATGGCCTTCCTCCTGGACAGCGGTTCGCCGGACTCGTTCGTTGAGCGCGCCGCCGCGCTCGACGAACTGAACATGGTGAACGCGCAGAAGCTGGCCAAGGTCCAGCAGGCCAAGAACGACGCCGAGCAGGCGAAGTTGGCCCTGGACGCCGAGGTCCGCGAGCAGCAGAAGCAGCGGAACATCATCGCCAAGCAGAAGCGTGACGCGGAGAAGGCGCTGGCGCTGCTGGGCGGTCCGGGGCTGACCGGAGGCATGGTGGTCGCCACCTCGCCGGTCGCCCGGATGGCCCCCGGCCGGGACGCGGACGGTGACTGGCGGCCGGAGTCGTGCAGCGAGAACGACCCGACCACCGGCGGCTGTGTCACCCCACGCACCCTGCACATGTACAAGGAGGTCAAGCGGGCCGGCTTCAACCGCTTCGTCGGTTGCTACCGGCCCGGCGGCCCCTGGGAGCACCCCAAGGGCCGGGCCTGCGACTGGTCGCTGATGAACAGTGGCTTCCGGTCGGCGTACAACAACGACACGAAGAAGTACGGCAACGACCTGACGGCGTTCCTGGTCCGGAACGCCGACCGGCTCGGTATCTACTACGTGATCTGGTACAAGCAGATCTGGTTCCCGGCGACCGGCTGGAAGTCCTACAGCGGGCCGTCGGACCATACCGACCACGTGCACGTGTCGCTGCTGTAACGACGCACCGGTACGCCGAGGGGCCGTCCGGCCGGGAGACCGTGCGGGGCGGCCCTTCGGCGTACCGGCCCGACGACCCCGGGTCAACTGCCACGTGCGCTTCCCCGACACCGACGTTCATGCAATGCTCTTGCACATGTTGACTGCCGATGCCGTCTCTCTGCACGCCTATCAGCAGGGTGAAGGGCCGCGACTCGACCCCCGGACCGGCGAGCTGATCTTCGTGGACATCGCCGGTCACACCCTGCACCGCAGCCGCCTGTCCGGCGGCACGCTGGTACCGGTCGGCAGGTACGACCTCGGTGAGCCGGTCGGTGCCGTCGCCCCGCTCGCCGCGCCCGGTGCGGGCTGGCTGGTGGCCGTCACCGACGGCTTCGTGCACCTCGCCGAGGACGGCACGCGCACGGTGCTGCACGCCGGCCTGGCCGCCGACCACGGCCAGATGAACGACGGCGCCTGCGACCCCGCCGGACGGTTCCACTGCGGCTCGCAGAGCCGGCTCCGTCAACCGGTGGCCCGGCTCCACCGGCTGGACACCGACGGGTCGGTACACGTGGCCCTGACCGGGGTGACCGTCTCCAACGGCATCGGCTTCACCGCCGACGGCACGACCATGTACTACATCGACACCCTGCCGGCCCGCAGCCTGGAGTCGTTCGACGTGCACCCCGACGGCAGCCTGGGCCGGCGCCGGACGGTGACCCGGGTGGCCGGCGGCAACCCGGACGGGCTGGCGGTCGACGACGAGGGCGGCATCTGGGTGGCGGTCTGGGACGGCTGGGCGGTGCACCGGTACGCGCCGGACGGCCGACTGCTCGCCGAGGTGCGACTGCCGGTGGCCCGCCCCACCGCGGTGGCGTTCGCCGGCTCCACGCTGCTGGTCACCACCGCGTACCACGGTCTCGACGCCGCCCAGCGGGCCGCGCAGCCGGACGCCGGCCGGATCTTCGCGGTCGATGCCGGGGTCGGCGGGCCGGCGGCCCACCCGTGGCGCGGCCGACCGCCGCTGCGGTGATGGCCGGCTGGTCGGCCGGGGCCTAGCTGGCTGCCGGCGCCACGCAGGTGCGCCGGCCACCGAGGTAAGTGGCGCGATGGTGCCGCGCGGCACGAGGATGGGTAGGCGGTACCCGCGACGACGCGGCCGGTCAGGTCGACGGCAGCAGCGGGCGCAGGGCCGGCAGCGCCGCCGGGTCGGCCAGCGCCGCGCCGAGCGCCACCATCGCCGCCCCGGCCGCCAGATAGCCCGGGGCGTCGCCCGGTCGCACCCCGCCGGTGGCGACGATGCGCAGCCGGGGAAAGGGGCCGAGGACCCCCGCGATCCACTCCGGGCCGAGCGCCGAGGCGGGGAACGCCTTCGCCCAGTGGCAACCGGCGCGGAGCGCCCGCTGGGCCTCCGTCGGGGTGGCTACTCCGGGCAGGTGCGGCAGCCCGGCGTGCAGGCTGGCGGCCAGCACCTCCGGGTCGAAGCCGGGCGCCACGGTGTACGCCGCTCCGGCGGCCGCCGCCGCGGTGACCTGTTCCGGGGTCACCACGGTGCCGGCCCCCACCGCCAGGCCGCGGCGGGCACCGGCCGCCACCGCAGCCGTGAGGGCGGGCAACTGTCCCGGTTCACCGATCGGTACCTCGAGGGCGGTGACCCCGAGGTCCCAGGCCGCGGTGGCCAGGGCGACGGTGCGGTCCGGGTCGTAGCCCCGGAGGATGGCCATCACCCGCGTGCTGCCGAAGAGTTCGTCGAGGGTCTTCACGGTCGGATCTCCTGAAGGTCGACGGGGAGCCGGACGGTGTCGCCGACGGTACCGAGCACGGCGGCGGCGACCCGGTGACCGAGCCCCAGCCGGGCCGGCACGTCCGCCCCGCGCAGCAGCGCGGCGAGGTAGCCGGCGGCGAACGCGTCCCCGGCACCGACCGGTTCGACCACCCGCACCGGGACGGCCGGCACGAAGGTGTCCCCCTCGGTGGCGCCGATCGCGCCGTCCTTGACCACCACGGCGCCCGCGCCGGGCAGCACGGCCCGCACCTCGGCCGGGTCGGTGCAGCCCCAGAGCCGCTGGGCCTCGTCGAGGCCGACGAAGACGATGTCGGCCCGGTCGGCCAGCTCGGCGAGGACGGTGGCCGCCTCGTCCGGGCCGGACCAGAGTGCCGGGCGGTGGTTGACGTCGAAGCTGACCAGCGCGCCCCGGACCGGCCGGTCGACCAGCGTGTGCCGGACCAGGTCCCGGGCCTGCGGGGAGAGCGCCGGGGTGACCCCGGTCAGGTGGACCAGCCGCGCGGTCGGTGGGAGCATTCCCCGGTGCAGCCGGGCTCCGGCCGAGCCACGGCGCAGGTAGTGCACGGTGGTGCCGTCCGGTGCGGGATCCTTGAAGAAGACCCCGGTCGGATGGGCGGGGTCGGTCTCCGCGCCGCCGACGTCGACCCCGGCGGCGGCGATGCGGTCGAGCACCAGCCGCCCGAGCGGGTCGTCGCCGACCCGGCCCCGCCAGGCGACGGTCACGCCGAGCTGGGCCAGGCCGATCGCCACGTTGGATTCCGCGCCGGCCACGTCGAGCTGCGCCGGTCCACCGTGGTGCAGGCGGGCCGGGGGTACCGGCGCGACCAGTGCCATGGTTTCGCCGATGCAGTACGCGTCAGTCATCGAGGAACCTCCGCCGCAGGTCGGCGCGGAGGAAGGCGGCCGGCGAGGCGATGGAGAGTCCCCCGTCGACGGGGACGACCGTGCCGGTGACGAACGACGCGGCCGGCGAGGCGAGGAAGCAGACCACCGAGGCGATCTCCTCCGGGGTGCCGATCCGGCCGAGCGGATAGCCGGCTGCGGCGTCCGGCGCCGTGGCCGGGGCGATCATGCCGGGGGCGACCGCGTTGACCCGTATCCCTCGCGGCCCGTACTCCAGGGCGAGCTGGCGGACCAGCCCCTCCAGTCCGGCCTTGGCGGCGGCGTACGCCGGCACCCCCGGCGCGGCCAGGGTGCCGTTGACGCTGGAGACGGCGACGATGGCGGCGCCGGGCCGCAGGTGCGGCAGGGCGGCCCGGGTGACCTGGAAGGCGGTGCCGAGGGTGGCGTCCAGGGCGGCCCGCCACGCGTCGTCAGTGGTCCTGGTGATCGGGGCGACCGGCATCACGGCAGCGGCCAGGATCAGCACGTCCAGCCGGCCGGCGGTGGTGAGCGCGGTATCGACCGCCTGCCGTGCACCGTCCGGGGTGGCGCAGTCGCCGACCACGTCGTGGTAACCGTCGACGGAAGCCAGGCTGGCACCGGTGACGGTGTGGCCGGTGTCGGTGAGCTGGGCCTGGATGGCACGGCCCAGCGGCGACGAGGCACCGACGACCAGTGCGCCACGGTGATCGGGCATCCTGCTCCTCAACGGTCGATGTGCCGGCCCGTGACGTGGGCGGCAACAGCGGCTAGAGTGTCATAGCTGGCAACTCACTTTCAAGGGGTGCACGTGGTTTCCGATAACGCCTCCAACCAGAGCGTGCTTCGCGCCGCCGCGGTGCTCGACGCCTTCACCCACGGGCGCCCCGAGCTACGGGTCACCGACGTGGCCAAGGCGACCGGGCTGGGCCTGTCGACCACCTCACGGTTGCTGGCAACTTTGGAGTCGTTGGAGTTCGTGGAGCGGGACCCGATGTCCAACCTCTACCGGCTCGGCGCCAAGACGATCACCCTCGGCGGCATCGCGGTGAACCAGATGCCGGTGCACCGGGCCACCCGGCAGATCGTGCAGAACCTGGCCCGCGAGCACGGCCTCGGCGCCAACGTCGCGATCCGCCGTGGCGACCGGGTCTTCTACGTGGCCAACTTCGAGGGACCGCTTTCCCCCCGGTCGTTCACGCTGGTCGGGCAGAGCAACCCGCTACACGCCACCGGTCTGGGTAAGAGCCTGCTCACCGGTCTGGATCCCGCCGCCCGCCGGTCCCTGCTGCCGGGCCCACTGCCCGCGTTCACCCACCGGACCATCACCGACCCGACCGCCCTCGACGCGGAGTTGGACCGGATCGCCGCCCGGGGGTACGCCACCGAACTGGAGGAACTGGCGCTGGGCCGGGCCTGTGTCGCCGCCCCGATCCGGGGCGGCTCCGGGGAGGTCGTGGCGGCGCTGTCCATCTCCGGGCCGCTCTCCGCGATCGACCTGACCCACCGCGAGGCACAGCTCGCCTCGGCCGCCATCGAGGCCGCCGACGCGGTGAGTGTCAGCCTCGGTCACCACGGTCCGGCCGCACTGACCACCTTCGTCTGACCGTCAGGTGCCCGGTGCCGCACACCGGCACCGGGCACCTGACGTTTCACAGGCCGGTCGCGGCCAGGATCGCGTCCAGCTCGGCCACGGTCACGTCGTCGACCGGCTGGGCGGGGGCCCGCACCGTCGCGGTGGCGATGACCCCCCGGCGGACCAGCACGTGCTTGTGGATGGCCCAGGCCAGCCCCGGCTGGAGGCCGTACCGGATGAGCGGCAGCAACCGGTTGAACCCGTCGTACGCCTGGTCGCGCAGCCCCTTGGCCCAGTCGTCGAGCACCGGACGCAGCGCGTCGGCGAACTCGCAGGCCGGCATGGTGCCGACCGCGCCGCGCGCGTACTCCTCCAGCAGGAAGAGCGCGTTCTGCCCGCCGAAGACGGCGAACCCGGGGGCCGCCCGGCCGACCGCGCCACACTTCGGGGCGGTCGGCGGTGTCTCCACCTTGACCGCGTCCACCCCGGGCAGTGCGGCCAGCTCGGCCAGCAGCGGCACCGGCATCTGCACCCCGGTCATGTTCGGCGCGTCCTGCACCATCACCGGTACCGGCACCTGCGCCGCGAGCCCACCGTAGAAGTCGATCAGCTGCGCGGGGGACGGCTTGACCATGTACGGCGGCAGCACCATCAACCCGGCCGCCCCGTGCTCGGCCGCCTGCTGGGCCTGTTCCACGGCGGCCGGCAGGCCGGTGGCGTTGACCCCGACCACCACCGGCACGGCGCGGCCGACGACGGTGTCCACGGCGTCGAGGATCTGCTCCCGGTCGTGGGCGGAGAGCGCGAACGTCTCGCTGGCGAAGCCGAACAGGGCGATGCCGTCCACCCCGCAGGCGAGCTGGAACTCCAGCAGCCGGTGCAGGTCGGCGACGGCCAGGGCGCCGTCGGGGGCGAACGGGGTGGCGAGGATCGGTACGAGGCCGGTCACGGGGAACGTCACCGGGTCACCTCCGCGAGCTTGTCGGGGTCGATGTCGATGCCGAGGCCGGGGCCGTCCGGCACGGTGAAGCCGGCCGGGCCGTGCCGCAGCGGCTCGCGCAGCAGCTGGTTACCGACCGGGAACGGGTTCGGCTGGTACTCCATGGCCACCAGCTCGGGGGTCGCGGCGCAGACGTGCAGCGCGGCGGCGAGCGCGATCGAGCCGGCGACCGAGTGATGCGGTGCCACCGGTACGTGGGCGGCGTCGCAGAGCTGCACGAACGCCATCCCCTCGGTGATCCCGGTACGGCCGATGTCGGGCTGGCAGATGTGCAGGGCCCGGCGGCGCAACCAGTGCTCCGCCTCGTACCGGCTGCGCAGCGCCTCGCCCACGGCGATCGGGGTGCGGACCGCGAGGGCCAGGTCCCGGTGGCCCTCCACGTCCTCCGGGGCGAGCGGGGCCTCCAGGAACCAGGCGCCCCGTTCGTCCAGGCCGTGCGCGAGCCGGCGGGCGTCGAAGAGCCGGTACGCCCAGTGCGCGTCGAGTGCGATCCGCACCCCGGGTACGGCGGCGGCGACCGCGTCGTAGGTGGCCAGGTCTGCCTCGACCCCGGCGCCGAGGTGCAGCTTGACCGCGGTCATGCCCTCCTCGGCGGCGGCCTGGGCGGCGGCCGAGGCGCGTTCGGCGTCGGTGACGCCCGGCAGCCCGGAGCGGTACGACGGGACGACCGTGCGGAAGGCACCGCCGAGCAGTTCGTGGACGGGTACGCCGAGGGCCCGGCCACGCAGGTCCCACAGTGCGGTGTCGACGGCGGCCACGGCGTCGGCCTGGTGCCCGCTGAGGTGGCCGCGGACCCGCATGAGCTGGCGCATCCGGTGCTGGAGCACCGCGACGCCGGCCGGATCCTCGCCGAGCAGGGCCGGGGTGAGCAGTTGGTTGACGAGGGTGGCGACCGCCTCGGTGCCGACCGGGGTCAGCGCCTCCCCCCAGCCGACCAGGCCCTCGTCGGTGTGCACGGAGACGATCAGGGTCTCCAGGTCACGGGGGTAGAGCGTGTTCCTCGGGGGGAGCACCCGGTAGTCGGGCCACCCGGACAGGGCCCGTTCGGGGCGGTCCCCCAGATAGGTCGCCGCGGCCTGCCGGACTACGTACGTGCGTACGTGGCTGATCTTCATGGTGCCTCGCGGGATAGATGTTTCCAGCCTGTTGACGGTGTGCAACAGACACGCCTACTCTTCCGCAGTACGAGAGTGAATTGCAAGATGCGGTTCCAAGTCTTCGGTTAGTGCAAGCCGGACCCAAGAGGAGTCAACCCGTGGCTTCCCCCGTCCCCCGCTCCCCGCGGGCCCTGTCCAATGGGGTCGTTGCGGTACTGCTGCTGTTGCCGGGCCTGGGCCTACTCGGCCTGGTGTCGGTGTATCCGCTGGTCGCGTCGTTCGTGACCAGCCTGTCCAACGAGAGCCTGGTCTACCCGGGACGGACCTTCGCCGGCTGGGCCAACTACGCGGCGGTGCTCGACGGCGGATTCGTCGACACGGTCTGGACCACCCTGGTCTTCACCGCCGGCGCCACCCTCGCCCCGTTCGTGGTCGGGCTCGCCCTCGCCCTGCTGCTCGACATGCGCATCCCCGGCCGGAACACGCTGCGCGGGCTGATGCTGCTGCCCTGGGTCATCCCCGGGGTGGTCGTCTCGTTCCTCTGGTCCTGGATCTTCAACAGCAACTACGGCCTGCTCAACGAGATCCTCGGCAGTCTGGGGCTGCCGGCGGACCACTCCTGGACCGGGGACGTCTCCACCGCGATGCTGACGGTGATCATCGCCAAGACCTGGACCACGTTCCCCTGGGTCATGGTCACCCTCCTGGCGGCCCTCAAGAGCGTGCCGGTGGAGATGCTGGAGGCGGCCCAGATCGATGGCGCCAGCCGCTGGCAACGGATCTGGCGGGTCAAACTCCCGCAGGTCCGGGGGGTCATGCTCGTCGTCGCGATGCTGGAGGTCATCTACAACTTCCAGCACTTCGACATCATCTACGTCCTCACCGGCGGCGGACCGGGCAAGGCGACCTCCACCCTCGCCATCCGGATCTACGACGAGGCGTTCCGCGGCTTCGACCTGGGCCGGGCCGCCGCGCTCGGGTTCTGCGGACTCGTCCTGCTCGCCGCCCTGTTCACCGTGTACCGGTGGCTCGACCGTCGCGTGGAAGGCCAGAACGCATGAGCACCCTCCTCGACACCCCCCGATCCACGCCGGCGACCGCCCCCGTACCCACCCGGCCCGCTCGCAGGCCCCGCCGGGTACCCGACCGGGTGGGCGCCGAACGGCCCGGCATCCTCGGCTGGGCGCTGCTGGTCCTGCTGCTGGGCTTCGGGCTGTTCCCGATCTACTGGATGACCGTCACCGCGTTCACCCCGGACGCGGACGCGATCGGCGGTGACTTCCGGCTCTTCCCGGCCCGCCCGACCCTGGCCCACTTCGGCGCCTTCTTCGCCGACGCGACCCTGGTCCGGTACCTGGTCAACTCGCTCATCGTGGCCGGGGTGACCGCCCTGCTCGGGGTGGCCGCCGCGACCTACATGGCGTACTCGTTCAGCAAGTTCCGCTACCGGGGACGCGGCTCACTGATGACGATGGTCTTCGTCTCGCAGCTCTTCCCGTCGTCGCTGCTGCTGATCGCGCTCTACGTGCTGTTCCAGAACCTGGGGCTGCTCTACACCTACACCGCGCTGGTGCTGTCCTTCTCCACCTTCACGCTGCCGCTCTGCGTCTTCGTGCTGAAGGGCTTCTTCGACGCCATCCCCGACGACGTGATCGAGGCGGCCAAGATGGACGGTGCCGGCGAGTGGACCATCATCCACCGGGTCGTGCTACCGATCACCGGGCCCGGCCTGGTCGCCGCCGGACTGTTCGCGTTCATCCGGGGTTGGAACGACTTCATCTTCGCCCTCACCCTCGGCGGCCCGGACACCCAGACCCTGCCCCCCGGCCTGGTCCGCACCTACATCACCGAGGCGCAGTCGAACTGGCCCGACCTGATGGCCGCGTCGCTGATCGTCTCCGCGCCGGTGATCATCGTCTTCATCCTGCTCCAGCGGTTCCTGGTCACCGGCCTGGCCGCCGGGGCGGTCAAGGGCTGACCGGGACGCACGACATCCCCGCCGACCGGGCGGCGCACCGCATCCCGGCCACCGCCACTCCCCCACAACCCGCATCCCTTCCCCCGTTCAGGAGAAACCGATGAGCGCCACCATCAGCCGTCGTACCCTGCTGCGCGCGTTCGGCGCCAGCGCCGGTGTCGCCGCCCTGACCGCCTGCGCCTCCGAGGGCGCCGCCCCGGTGGCCGGCGACAAGGCCGCCAAAGAGATCAACTTCTACAACTGGTCGATGTCGGAGGAGGCCAACAAGCCGGCCTGGGAGAAGCTGCTCGCCGCGTACCAGTCGAAGCGGCCGGACGTGAAGATCGCCCCGGTGGTCTACCCGTGGACCGGCTTCCTGGAGCCGATGCTGCTCGCGGCGCGTAACGGGCAGACCTTCGGCGCCCTCCAGATGCCGATCGACCAGCTCACCACGTTCGCCTCGCTCGGCGTGCTGGAGGACCTCGGCGACCTGGCGAAGAAGAACGACTACACCCCGGCCACGCTGCTGATCGGCCAGGTGGACGGCAAGCAGGTCGCGCTGCCGCACTACTCCGGGGCGATCGGGCTGTTCGTCAACCAGACCTGGCTGGACCGGATCGGCGCCAAGGACGTACCGGCCACGGTCACCGAGTTCGAAGGGCTGCTCACCGAACTGAAGAAGGCCACCGGCAAGGCGCCGTACCTCGGGTCGACCAAGGACCCCGCGCTGAAGGACCTCATCCCGTGGATGTGGACCTTCGGCTCGGCGGTGTACGCCGACGGCCGGGTACAGGTCAACGACGAGGGCGGGGTCCGGGCCCTGGAGTGGTACAAGGGCCTGTTGGACAAGGGCCTCATTCTGCGCGACATCTCGCGTACCGAGTCGCGGGTCATCTTCGGCCGGGGCGACGCCGCCCTCTACGACGACGCCACCCTGGCCCGGCAGTTCCTGCTGGCGGCACCGAAGGGCAAGGAGGTCGCGGCGGTCACCCGCCCGGTCTCCCGGCCGGTGCTGACCGCCGGGGACAAGCCGCAGGCGATGTCGCACGGCCACTGCGTCGCGGTGTTCAAGGGCAAGGGCGCGGAGACCGGACGGCAGCTCGCCGAGTACCTCACCGCCGACCCGGACAGCCTGAAGACGTTCTTCGAGGGGACCAGCCTGCCACCGGCGGCCACGAAGGCGCTTCAGTCGCCGTGGTTCACCTCGGACACGTACCAGATGGACTTCGCCGAGAAGGTGACCAAAACCGCCTCCGCCGACCCGTTCTGGGTACTGCCGAACTTCGCCCAGGTGGAGAAGGTGCTCACCGATGCGATCGGGGCGGTGCTGGCCGGTCGGGAGAAGGCCAAGCCGGCGCTGGACGGGGCCGCCACCGCGATGCAGGCACTGATCAAGAAGTAGCTCCCCACTTCCCCCACTCCCCTGACCCCCCACTCCCTGACCCCCAGACCCCCGAAGGAAAACGATGAGAGGACCGAACCTGCGGCGACTCGCGGCCGGTGTGCTGGGCGCGGCGCTGCTGGGTGTCGTGGTGCCGAGCCTGGGTCCGCCCGGCGCGGCGGCCAACGAGCAGCCGGTACCGGGACGACAGCTCTTCGCCGACGACTTCAGCGCGGGCACGACCAACTGGCGGGCAATCACCGGCACGCTCACCGAGTGGCAGCCGGGCAGCGCCGAGATCGACTACCTGACCATCGACACCCGCACCCAGACATCCGGCCGGTACATCGTGCCGGCCACGGCGGTCAACCTGCCGGACCGGTACGAACTCCACACCCGGGTACGCTTCGAGAGCGCCTCGACCAGCCCGAGCGTCAACCTGCTGACCGACTTCCAGGGTGACCCGCTGGTGGCCAACCAGCAGAACCTGGCCGCGCAGATCCTCGGCCCCGGCAGCATCCAGATCTCCCGCCCGAACGGCGCCGGCTCGGTCTGCAAGGGGCCGGCACCGGTCAAGACCGGTGAGTGGCACGAACTGGTCATCCGGCGGGCCAACAGCATCTCGGTGGTGGAGGTCGACGGCCAGCGGGTGGCCGCCGTGGCGGCACCTGCCGCCGGTGGCACGCTCGCGCTCGGCGTCTACCACGCCAAGGCGTCGTTCGCCTCGGTCGTCGCGTACGAACTCGACCAGGTGCCGGCCACCCATCCGACCCAGCCGAGCGGCTGCCAGTGGACCCCGCCCGGGGCACCCGACGTGGACCAGCCGGTACTGGTCAACCAGAGCGGCTACGACGTCGACCGGCCGAAGCGGTTCACCGCACCCCGGGCCGCCGACGGTGACCCGTTCGTCATCACCGACGCGTCCGGCGCGACCCGCTTCACCGGTACGGTCACCGGCCAGGCGGGCGACTTCACCGGCTTCAAACCAACCGACACCGGCCCGTTCAGCATCCGGGTCACCGGGGCGGCCGGTACCGGTGACTCGGTGCCGTTCGGCATCGGCGCGAGCTGGACCGAGCGGGTGTCGTACGAACGCGCCATCAACTTCATGACCGACGTGCGCTGCTACTACGGCCGGTTCAGCCAGCGGGCGCACGGCGGGTCGCACCCGGACTGCCGGGCCGGCGTCGGCTGGCGGGACTCACACCAGTTCTCCTTCGAACTGTCCAGCCTGGTCGACCTCTACCTGTCCAACCCGGCCGCGTTCGACCGGATCAAGGATCCGACCGCCGTCTACGAGGGCCTGCCGGTGACCCTGCCGGCGGACACCCCGGAGATCGTCCGGCTGATCCACTGGGCGGTGGAGATCTACCTCGACGGCCAGGTGAACCACACCTTCCTCAAGGAGCAACTGGCCGCCTTCCTGTACGCCTACCCGCACCTGTCCGACCACATTCCCCGGTCGGTCTACGAGCGGGTCCGTGACCACCTCTTCCCGCTGTGGGGACAGGACGCCAAGGACCGCTTCGCCTGGCACGAGTACACCCCGCACACGGCGAACCTGTTCCAGGTCTACACCCAGGTCGGCACCGGCAAGGGCGAGTTCCCGCCCGGTCACTCGGTCTGGCCGAACCTGATGATGCACGAGGTGGCAAAGCGGGAGGGACGCGCCGACGCCGACCGCTACCTGGCCACCGCCCGGGACCAGGCCGCCTGGCTGGTGGCCAACCTCGACCTGGTTGCACCGCAGACCACCAAGGGCCAGCGGCAGGGCGAGTATCACCTGGTCACCGGACTGGTCCGGTTCGCCCTGGCGTACCCGGACCAGGCGCCGGCCGGTATCCGGCCGTTCGTGCAGGAGTGGGCCGAGGTCGCCATCGGCCGCTCGGACAACATGTGGGACTTCCGCCGGTACTCCGATACCCGGTGGACGATCCCGTCGTTCACCGGCGGTGGGGCGGCGGACCCCAACGAGACCGGTAACGTGGCCGGCTTCGCCGCACCGGCGCTGGCCGCCGCGACGCTGCTCGGCAACGGGCCGACCAGTGACCGGCTGCGGCAGATCGCCACCGCGCACGTGGACAACATCTTCGGCCGCAACCCGACCGGCCGGCACGCCACGTACCGGGCGGCGACCGCGCAGTGGGGGTTCGAGGGGGTCGAGCTGGGCTGGTTCTCCGAGTACCAGGGCGGCAACGGCAAACTCCAGGGCGCCCGTGGCGTGCTCGACGGCGGCCCGAAGAACGACCACTACCCCTACAACCCGCAGCTCGGCAACGTCGGGTGGACCGAGGGGTGGGTCACCTTCAACACCGCCTGGAACGAGTCGTTGGCCTGGCTGGCGGTGGCCAACACCACGCTGCGGGTCCGGGACCTGCACGGGCAGCCGGCCACCCGGGTACCGGCCGGGACGACGGTGTCGCTGACGCTGGAGGCGCCGCTCAACCTGGACCCGGCCGCGCTGGACAGCGCGGAGCTGCGGCTGGTGGTCAACGGCGCCGACCGGGGCACCGTGCCGGTGCGCCAGGCGGTGGAGAACACCGACGTCCTGACCGGGGTGCTGGACCTCGGTGCGCTGGGCACCAGCCCGGGTGACCGGGTCGGGGTCCGGTACGGATACGGCGATTTCACCCGGGAGGTCAGCTTCACCGTGGTGCACGGCTGCGACGGCCGGGTGGCCACCGTGGTCGGTACGGACGGCGACGACGTGCTGCGCGGTACCGCCGGCGCCGACGTCATCACCGGGCTCGGCGGGAACGACGTCCTGCTCGGCCTCGACGGCGACGACGTGATCTGCGGCGGCGCCGGGAACGACGTCGTCAACGGCAACGACGGTGACGACCGGCTCTTCGGCGGCCCCGGCATCGACGTCGTCAACGGAAACGACGGCACCAACATGGTCTACCAGGACGACCCGACCGCCGACTGACCGACGCTGTCGTCCCGGTGGGCGGGCCGCCCACCGGGACGCGTCGACCACTGTGGACCCGGCCCGGTGACCGCGCGACGGTCACCGGACCGGGTCCGACCAGCAGCGTGGTCCGTCCTGTTGCCGGACGCTCTAACCTGATCCGCAGGCCGACGACGCGCGGAGGAGCCATGCTCCGCGACAAGATCCCCGACCAACCCCGACCCACACACCAAGCACCCGCCGTCGCTTGACGACACCGATAGGGACACCCCTCGATCCACCCCCGTTTTCAGGAAATCGGGCTATCGGATCGGGGCTGACACCGCGACTACCAGGAGATCGAGTGGATCATCGAGCGTGGTCGAGGCCGATCAGGACAGAAGCGGGTGTCCGGTGTCAGTTCGGCGGGACAGTCGGCCCTCGTGTGCTGGCGCAGACGGTGCAGCTCGACAGGCGGCGAGTCAGAGGTCTGCTGCGGCTGTCGACCAACGGGTGATACCGGACCGTCACCTACCGGTTGAGCGCGGGGAACCTGTACCTCCTCGGGCTGGCCGCGGACCGTCCGCATCTGGTCCCCTGACGGCGTCCACCCCACCCACCCCGTCTGCGTCGAAGGTCACCGGCGCGTCGAAGGCCGCCCGCCGGGCGGCCCGGCGCAGCGCGACCAGCACCGCGGGGCCGACGACGGTGATCGCCACGGCGGTGGTGAGCGCCCGGCCGGTGTCCCAGCCGAAGGTGGAGGTGACGGCGGTGAAGACGGCGAACCGGTGCAGGTTCTCCCACACCGGGGCGCCCGGCAGGTAGGAGAGCTGGGTGTCCGCGCCGGTGCTGAACGGCCAGAACCACAGGTTCATCAGCAGGCCGTAGCCGTAGGCGGCGAGCATGCCGTAGCCGGCCAGCGCGGCAATCTCGGCCCGGCCCCGGAGCCGGCGCGGCAGCAGCCCGGCGCCGAGCCCGATCCAGGACGCGGCGAGCATCTGGAACGGCAGCCAGGGGCCGACACCGGCGGTGAGCAACGCGGACGCGAACAGCGATATCGAACCGAGCAGGAAACCGAAGCCCGGCCCGAAGACCCGGCCGGCGAGGACGAGCAGGAAGAAGACGGTCTCGATCCCGGCGGTACCGGCACCCAGCGGACGCAGCGCCGCGTTGACCGCCGCGAGGACACCGAGCATGGCCAGGGCCTTGCTGTCGATGCCGCCGGAGGTCAGCTCGGCCAGTACCAGGGCGACCAGCACCGGGAGCATCACCAGGAAGATCAGCGGCGCCTCGCCGGTGCGGGCCGTACCCTCCGGCCGGACCGGGGCGAACAGCGGCCAGGCGAAGGCCGCGACGGCGGCCAGCGACGCCAGGATCAGCACCAGGGCGGTACGGGGCGCCACCCGGACCGCGCTCACCCGGTCACCGCCAGCGCCCGGCGGACCTGCTCGACGGTGAGCCACGGCTGTGGCGCGAGCACCTTGGCCACCTGCGGGGCAAACGCCGGTGAGGCGAGCATGACCTCGGCGGTCGGGCCGGTCGCGACGATCTCCCCCTCGGCCAGCACGACGACCCGGTGCGCGACGGTGGCGACCAGTTCGACATCGTGGGTCGCCAGGACCACGCACCGGCCGGCGGCGGCCAGCCCGCGCACCACGGCGGCGAACTGTTCCTTGGCGTGGTAGTCCAGGCCACGGGTCGGTTCGTCGAGCAGGATCACCGGCGGGGTGGCGACGAGCTGCACGGCGAGCGCGAGGGCGAGCCGTTGCCCCTCGGACAGGTCGCGGGGGTGCCGGTCGACCGGAAGTCCGCCGGTGAGGTCGTCGAGCAGTTGCCGGCAGGTCCCGGGGGCGACGCCGGACTCCTGGTCGGCCTGGGCGCACTCGGCGGCCACGGTCTCCAGGTAGAGCAGGTCACCCGGGGTCTGCGGGACCAGGCCGACCAGCCGGCGGGCCCGTTTCGGTGGCAGGGAACCCGGATCGACGGTACCGTCCGGGCCGGCCACGGTCACCGTCCCGCCCTGCCGGGGGCCGCTGCCCTGCACCGCCCAGAGCAGTGAGGACTTGCCGGAGCCGTTCCGGCCCATCACCGCGACGATCTCCCCGGGGTGCAGGTCGAGGTCCACCCCGGCGACCGCGACGGTGCCCGGATAGCGGACGACGACGTCCCGCGCGGTGAGCACCGGCGGTCCGACCGGCGCCGGAGGCGGGACCGGGGACGGTACGCCGACGAGGCGGTCACGCAGGTCACCGGCGTGCCGGCGGGCGTCGCGTACCGACAACGGCAGCGGGGACCAACCAGCAAGGCGACCCAGCTCGACCAGGGGTGGGGCGATGTCGATGCCGGCCAGCACGTCCGCCGGGGTACCGTCGACGATCCGGCCGTCACCGGCCAGCCGGATCAGCCGGTCGGCGTACTGCACGACCCGCTCCATCCGGTGCTCGGCGACCAGCACGGTCACCCCGAGGTCGTGCACCAGCCGGGTGACCACGGACAGCACGTCCTCGGCGGCGGTCGGGTCGAGTGCGGAGGTCGGTTCGTCGAGCACCAGCACCCGGGGCTGGCAGGTGAGGACCGCGCCGATGGCGACCCGCTGCTGCTGGCCGCCGGAGAGGGTCCGCAGTGGCCGGTGCCGGAGTTCGGCGATGCCGAGCAGGTCGAGGGTCTCCTCGACCCGTTTACGCATCACCGGGGCCGGCAGGGCGAGCTGCTCCATGCCGTACGCCAGTTCCTCCTCCACGGTGTCGGTGGCGAACCCGGCCAGCGGGTCCTGCCCGACCACGCCGACCACGTCTGCCAGCTCGCGCGGCGGGTGGTGCCGGGTGTCCCGGCCGGCGACGGTCACCGTGCCGGACAGGGTGCCCCCGGTGAAGTGCGGTACCAGCCCGTTGACCGCCCGCAGCAGAGTGGACTTTCCCGCCCCGGTCCGCCCGACCACCAGGCAGAGCTCTCCCTCGTCGATCCGGAGGGTGACGTCGCGCAGCATCGGTTCGGTGCTCCCGGCGTACCGGACGCTCACCCGGTTGAACTCGATCACGGTGGACCTCCGGTGGGGACGGGTGGGCGGGGTGGCGCCCCCGGCGGCGACGGCGACGGTGGTGGTGGCGTCAACCAGGCCGGTGCCACGGCGACGGCGACCGCCGCGACGGCCAGCGGGGTCAGCCGGGGCCAGGTGGGTGGGCTGACCGGCGGGTGGAGCAGGGCCGGGTCCACGGCGACGGCGAGGACTGTCAGCCCGGCGGTCAGCACCCCGCACGCCGCCACCAGCAGTTCCGGCAGCCGCCACCGGTCCGGGCGGTACCGGCTGCGGCGGACCCGACGCCCGGCGACCAGCATGCCGACCACGGCTGCGACCAGCCCGGTGACCAGCATCGGCAGCCCGAGGTAGCCGGGGCTGGTGGCGTCGAGCAGCCCGTACGTGCCGGCGCAGACCCCGACCAGGCCGGTGAGGACCAGCCCACCGGTGAGCGCGCGCTGTCCGGCCGGCACGGCGGCGGTCCGGCCGTAACCCCGCGAGTCCATCGCTGCGGCGAGGGCGAGGGACCGGTCGAGGGCGTCGGCGAGCACCGGCAGGGCCACCCCGCGCAGCAGCCGCATACCGCGTCCGCCCGCACCGCGTAGCCGCCGGGCCCGCCGGACCCGGTGCACGCTCTCCACCAGCTGCGGCGCGACGGAGAGCGCCACCACCACGGCGGTACCCACCGCGTACAGCGCCCCGGGTACGGCCCTGAGCAGCCGCTTCGGGTTGGCCAGGGCGTTGGCGGCGCCGAGGCAGACCAGCATGGTGGCCAGCCGCAGTCCGTCGTAGAGCCCGCCGAGCACCTGCTCGACGGCGACCGGGCCGAACAGGCGGATCCCCGCCGCCCAGGCCGGCAGCGGGATCTCCGGCAGGCGCAGCAGGACGTGTTCGCCCTGACCGCCGCCGAGGACCACCCGGAACACCACCCGGGTGGCCACCACCACCGCGCCGAGCAGCAGGTACATCCGGAACGCCAGGGCCCACGGCGCGTCCCCCCGGCGGCGGGTCACCACCAGGGCGGCGGCGGCGACCAGCAGGGCCATCAGCAGCGGATTGCCCGTCCGGCTGGCGGCGGTGGCCAGGCCCAGCGCCCACCACCACCAGGCACCCGGATGCAGCGCGCGGGGCAGCCAGGCCCGGGCCACGCCGGGTATCCGGGCGAGGATGGGGGTGGCCACCTCAGCGTTCCGCGTCGACCCGCCGGCGGCGCCGCGCCACCAGCGCCCCACCGGCCACCAGCCCGGCCAGCAGCAGGATCCCGATCCAGGTACCGGTCGGGGGTCCGTCGTCAGCGGTCGGCGCGGCGACGTCGGTCAGGACCGGCTCCTCGACCGGGGTGACCGGCGCCGCCGGTCCGGTGGCGTCGGACGGGGTGACCACCGGTGCGGACGTACCGGCCGCTGACGGGAGCGGGCCGGATCCGGTCGGCGACCGGCCGGTCCCGCCGTCCGGCGACGGCACGGCCGGCGGGGCCTGCGGTGGGCGGGTCGGTCGTGGTGCCTCCGACGGGCGGGCGGGTGGCGGCGCGGTGGTGGGCGGTGGGGCGGGCCGTCTCGGCGCCACCCCGGGGCGCGGTGCGTCACCGGTGCTGCGGTTGGCGGAGAACGCCCAGCCCTCGAAGCTGCCGGCCGGTGGCCGGCGGTTGAGCACGCCCTGGCTGCTGTACGTCCAGCTACCGCCGTTCGGGGCGTGCCAGTAGGACCAGTAGGCGCTGGCTGGCGGGGTGTCCACGCACTTCTCGTTGTCGGGGCCGGGCCGGCCGTTGATGCGGCAGACGAAGCTCTCCCCCCAGCGGAGGGTCCCGGTGACGGAGAAGCCGGCGTTCCGCAGTGCCGCCAGGCCGCTGGACTGGTCACCGGCGGCACACCGGATCACGGTCCCACCGCCGAGTGTGGTGAAGTCGACCACGACGGTGACCCCGGAGGCGTCCGGGCAGTAGCCGGCGGACCCGGTTGCGGCGTACGCCGGGACGGGTAGGGCCGGCACGGTACCGCCCAGCACCGCCAGCACCAGCAGCGACCGGGAAAGGCGGATCATCCGGTCCGCCGTCGGCTGAGCACCAGCAGCACCGCGCCGCCGCCGATCAGCAGTAGAGCGACCAGGGCGTACCCGGTGATCGCCGCTCCGGTGGTGGGCAGCCGGCCGGAGCCGCCCGCCGTCGGGCCGGCCGACGGGGTGGGCGTACCGGTCGGGCCGGCCGACGGGGTGGGCGTACCGGGTCCGGCGGTGGTGGACGGCGATCCGGTGGCCGACGGAGTGGGTGACGGCGTCGGCGGGATGGACGGCGACCCGGACGGCGACGGCGACCCGGTGGGCGATCCGGTGGGTTCCGGGGACGACGGCGGGTCGAGACCGATCCGGCCCAGTGGTGTTCCGGCCAGCCCGAGCAGAGCCTGGCTGGTGGCCCGGCGCCACTGGTCGCGCCCGGTGTCGCTGATCCCGTCGGTGAGCGCGGCGGTCAGCGCCTCGGTGGAGTAGGCGACGGCACCGGCGTCGGCGCTGGCCGCACCGCCACCGGCGGTGGTCAACTGGAGGGCCACCAGGGCCCCGCCGGCCCGGTCGGCCGGGGTCCGACGGCCGGCGGCGCCGAGCGCCTGGCCGGCCAGGCCGGTGCTGTTGGCGTTGGCGCCGCTGGTCGGCCCGGAGCCGCCGAACGAGCCGTCGGCGTGCTGCTGGGCGGCCAGCCAGTCGGCGCCCCGGCGGGCGGCGTCGGCCGCCCCGACGGACCCGTCATCGGCGGCGGCGAGCAGGGCCTGCACCGCCATCGCGGTGGTGTCGACGTCGAGCGGGGCGTCGGTCTGCGCGTCGCAGGACGGCGAGGGCGCTCCGGCCACATCCGGATAGAGCCGGAACCCGCCGACCGCGCACTGCTGCCGGATGAGGAAGTCCACCGCGGTCTGCGGCACCTGGCCGGTACGGGCCAGCCCGAGGACGGCGAACGACTGGTCGAAGGTGTTGCTGGCGTCCGGGCCGGTGTCCGGTGTGGTCCGGCTGAGGATCCGACCGGCCTGGTCACCGGCCCCGGCGATCAGGTCCAGCGTCCTGGCGTGCAGGTCGTGGCCGCCGAAGTCGGTGGGGTCGGCACCGGCCACGGCGGCGGCGGCGAAGAGCAGCTTCGCGGTCGCCCCACCGTCGGTGAAGCCGGGGATGCCGTAGTCGTCGTAGGTGGTGTAGGAGGTCACGTGCGCGGCCAGCTGCGCGGCGGCGGCCTGCCGGGTCTGCCCGGCCACGTCGGCGGCGGTCAGCGCGAGCAGGCCGTCGATGGTCAGTCCCCAGTCCTGCCCGCCGAACGGGCCGGGCAGCGCACCGTCGGCGAACTCGGCGGCGAGCCAGGTCGCCGCGGCCCGGGTGGCGTCGCCCGGGGCCGGGACGGCGGTGGACGGTGTCCCGGGTGCGGTGACGGCGAACGCGGTGAGCGCGGACGCGACCGTGACCCGGACGGCGAGGCGGGTCCGCCGGATGTCGGGCATGGAGGGTGCCTTTCGCAGGAGTTCGAGGAACCGCCGGACCACACACCCGGGGTGTTTGCGCTCCAGGTGTGTGGTCCGGCGGGTACGCCGGGCAGACGCGTCCCGGTGGGCGGAGCGGGTCGGCCCCACCCACCGGGACGCCCTGGTCAGGGTGCTGGGACGCTGGGCGGGCTGCCGGCGCCGAACGCCCAGCCCTCCACCGTGCCGGGTGCCGGGTTGTAGCTGCCGGCGCTCGCCGAGCTGTACGACCAGGCGCCGCCGGCCGGCGCGTGCCAGTAGGACCAGTAGGCGCTGGCCGGCGGGGTGTTGATGCACGCCTCGGTGGCGGCGGTGGGCAGCCCGTTGATCCGGCAGACGAAGGCCAGACCCCACCGTGCGGTACCGGTGACGGTGAACCCGGCGCCGGTCAGGGCGGCGAGCCCGGTGGCCGGGTCGCCCGGGGCGCAGGCGACCTGCACCCCGGCCCCGAGGGCGGTGAAGTCGACCACGACGGTGACCCCGGACGTGCCGGTGCAGGCGGCGGCCCGCGCGGCGGGCGGGGCCGGTTCGACGACCACCAGGCCGGCGGCGACGACGACTGCGGCGAGCAGGGCGGCCAGCCGCCGGATGACGGAGATGGACATCAGGGCTCCTCGGGACCGGGGTACGGGGGCTGCGGCCGGCTGGCGGGTCGGTTGTGCTTCCCGGGCCGTCACGGGCAGACCAGCTCGGGTTCGCCCGACGCAGCACCGGCGGCGGTCAGCTGCGCGTACCCGACCCCGGCCAGACCGAGGACGGCCTGGGCGGTGGCCCGGGTGGCGGTGGCCGGGTCGAAGGTGCCACCGTCGTAGTCGACCGCGCCCCGGTCAGCCGGCGCCCCGGTGCAGCAGACCTGGAGTCCGGCCAGGAATCCCCGGGCCCGCGCCCAGGCCAGCGTCCGGCCCCCTGCGGCGAGCGCCTGGGCCGCCAGCCCGGTGCTGTTGGCGTTGGCCACGCCGCCGGAGTTGCGGAACCCGCCGTCGGTGCCCTGCACCGAGACCAGCCAGCGCAGTCCGGCGGTGGCCTCGGTCGACCGGCCGGCGGCCCGCAGCGCCTGCACCGCCAGCGCGGTGGCGTCCACGTCGGAGGCACAGACCGGCTGCTCGGGGACCACCGGGAAGCCACCGTCGGCGCACCGGATGCCGGCCAGGTAACCGGCCGCGTCCGCCGGTACGCCCGACGTGGTACGGGCCAGCGTGAGCAGCGCGAAGGACTGGCTGAAGGTGTTGCTGTAGTCGCCCCACGCGGAGCGGTCGGTGAACCGGCCGGACGGGGCCTGGAGCCCGCGCAGCCGGGCGATCAGGTCGACGCCGCCGACCGCTGTCGGGTCCGCGCCACGTACCTGGACGGCGAGGGCGAGTTTCGCGGTCGCGCCCGCGTACGCCTCGGTCACCCCGTCACCGAGGTAGCCGTCCCGGACGTCCGGCCGGGAGACCCAGGCCAGGGCACGGGCGCCGGAGTCGTCGGCCACCCCGGCGGCGGCGAACGCGAGGACCGCGTCCAGGGTGAGCCCCTGATCCGGGTAGGCGACGCCGTCGAAGACGGCCTCGAAGCGTTCCCCGTCGACGAGTTGGCGGGCCAGCCAGCCGGCGGCGGCCGCCGGACGGTCGGCGGTGGTGGAGCTGGGGGTGTTGACCGGGGCGGCCACCGCGGGGCCGGTCAGGGTGAGTGCGGCGAGGACGCCGCAGAACAGGGTGAGCAGGCGGTGCCGGCTCAGGCGGACAACCATCAGGAGCGCCTTTCCGGCCCGGTGGTCGTCAGAACCGGGCCGGCCGCGCAGGTACGCACGGGTCGGCCGGGACTCCGACCCGTGGGCCACGACGGGTGAGGGAGCGGGTCACGCGTACGGCGGGTATTCGGGCTTGTCGTCGGATGCGGACATCTCGACGACCTACCGTTGCGGGCCAGCGCCGGGCTTCGACCGGACTTCCCCCACACGCACACGCGTCTATTCGGTTGTGCCGGCCAGTCTTGCCGTAGCGTCCACGTGCTGTCAACGCACGGTGGGTGTGGCATCGGCGACTCTCGTCCGGCGTACGGGCGGTCCGGCGGGGCTGGATCTGACCGGGCACCCGACCAACCCCCGAATGCAATTGACGGTGATTGATTCCTTCTGGCGTCATCTGACAACCACCCGAGGCACCGGCCGGTATTTCCCGCGCTACCCCGCGCTCTGTAGGGATATCCACCCGCCGACCCACCCGCCACAGCCGGGCCGGCAGTCCCCAGCAACGGGAGGAAACGTGTTCCGGAGTATCACCGGGCGACGCGCCCGCCGCTCCACACTGGCCCTGCTCACCGGCACGGCACTGGCGGCGCTGCTCTCCGTCAGCTCTGCCGGCGCCGCGCCGGTGCAGGACCGGTCCGAGGTCGGGGTCAACGCCCGCACCGACGTCTACATCAAGGACGTCAGCGCCGACCTCGGCTACCAGCCGCACAGCTACAACCCGCTCTGGGCGAGCCCGGACATCAAGGTCTGCCCGACCGCCGTCGAGTGCGCGGTGAGCCAGAACCCGCGGGTCGGGGTGACGAACTACCTCTTCGTCAAGCTCCGGAACGCCGGCCCGTACGGCACCGGTACCGACAACGGCACCCTCCGGGTCTACCGCACCACTCCGGGTGGCGGGGCCAACTGGCCGGGCGCCTGGACCCAGATCGGGGCGGTCAGCGTGCCGGTCTTCGCCGGGGTCACCACGGTCACCATCCCGTGGACCGGCGTCCCCGGCCCGGGTCACTTCTGCCTGCTGGCCCGGTGGGTCTCCCCCACCGATCCGATGACCTTCGAGGGCCCGAGCATCAGCGCCAACGTCCGCTACAACAACAACATCGCCTGGCGTAACGTCGACTCGGTCTATGTCTTCGTGGGTGGCCCGATCGTCTGGCGGCCGTTCGCCATCGGCAACCCGCTGACCACTGCGGCCCGCAGCAGCCTGACGTTCCGGCAGACCGGTACCGGTTTCCAGAACGCCGGTGGCCGGCTCGTGGTGGACCTCGGCCCGACCCTGACCGAACGCTGGCTGGCCGGCGGCGCGGTCGGCAAGAGCATCCGGCGGGTCAACCAGACCCAGATCGAGATCGTCGACCCGGCCACGGCCAGCATCGACAACCTGCTGCTCAACGGCGGTGAGCGGATCGAGTTCGGGCTGAACTTCACGGCGGCGGCACTGACCACCGAGAGGGCCAGCATCGACGTGATCCAGGTTGGTCCGGACGTGACCGGCGAGGAGCGCGCGGACCTCGGTGGTGTGCAGTACGACATCACGGTGGGTCGGCAGTAACCAGACAGGACCGGTGGGGGGTGGAGGTCGCGGGCTCGTCCCGCGGCCTCCACGGCCGTTTCGCCGTACCCGCAGGGCGTCGGCCGGTGCCGGCCGGCCGGGTCAGCGGAGGCTGACCCAGGCGGTCGCCACCGCGTACCCGGTGGTCCGCGCGCAGAGCTGGACCGGGCCGGCCGGCGGTACGCCGAGCGTGAAGAAGCCGACTGGATCCACCGGAGCCTCCTCGTAGCGGCCGGTGGCGCTGCGCGCCACCACCCGGCCACCCCGGGCCGGGGAGAGCTGGCCGACGATGCCGGTTCCGGTCACCTCGATCTCGACGACCACCGGTCCGGTACGGAAGGAGAGGGTGCGCGATCCACCACCGGAGCGGACGGCACCGGCCGGCTCCACGTCGCACGCCGAGTCGAAGGTGAGTTCGGCGATCGCCAGTTCCGCGTCGATGGTGCGCCAACTGAACGCGGCCAGCGCCGCGGTCAGGAACTCCTCCCCGACCGGACCCGAATCCCGTAGTGCCGCACCCAACTCCGCCAGCAGGGCGTCGTCAGCGGCCGGCGGCCACGGCTCCATCCCGTTCACCTCCGCTCGCCCCGGTATCCGCCGCCCGGCCTCCGAACGCGACCAGCGCCGGACATCTGCGCAGTTTGTGCAGACAGCGGGCCTGCGTGGGGCCGATGCTGCCGATCGGCATGCCCATCCGTTCCCCCACCTCCCGGTAACTGGCAGGCGGGTCGGCGGCGAGCAGCGCCAGCAGTTCGCGGCAGCGCGGCGGCAGTTGCGCGAAGGCGTCCCGCAGCGCCTGCTGCCGCTCCGCCCGCAGCAGGTCCTCGTCCGGTGCCGCGGAGTCCACCAGCAGGTGCACCCCGACGTGCCCGTCGACCGACTCGTCGTACGGGTCGAAGGGCTGGGTACGCCGGCCGACGCGGAGCAGTCGGTAACATTCGCGGCGGGTCGTGGTGGCCAGCCAGGCGGCCAGGGCGTCGGACTCCCGCAACCGGGGCAGTTGCTCCACCAGCCGCAACCAGACGGTCTGGTTGACGTCGAGCGCGTCGGTGTGGTCCAGCCCGTACCGGCGGATCACCGCCAGCACCAGCGGGGTGTACCGGCGGACCAGTGCGGACCAGGCCGTTTCGTCGCCAGCTGCGGCGGCGGCGACCAGGCTGCCCACGGCGGGGTCGGTCATCGGTGCACCACCCGGTGCAGGGTCCGGGCGTTCACCCGACGAGGACGCCGTAGTCGGGGTGCCACGCGGTACCGTCGAGCAGGGCGAGCCGGGCGGTGTCGGCGTCCACCCCGGTGGCGGTCATCAGGGCGGCGAGCCGTCCGGAGACGTGGGCGGTGGCGAACGAGGTGCCGGCCCAGGCGGCGAAGCCGTGGAAGACCCGGGTCGGCTGACCGGAGAGGACCAGTTGGCCCGGGACGTACGTGCTGGTGCGCTCGCCGATCGCGCAGGCGTCCACCCAGCTGCCGTAGCTGCTGTACGGGGCGGCGACAGGGCCCGGGGAGCCGGGGCTCAGCGCGGCCACGGCGACCACCCGGTCCAGGGCGGCCGGCCAGGCCGGGCGGCTGGTGCCGGCGTTGCCGGCAGCGGCCACCACGGCCATCTGGGGCGGCAGCCCGGTCACGACGTTTACCAGGGGCAGCGGCGGCTGGTCGCCCTGGGTGAAGTAGCCCAGGGAGAGGTTGACGATGGACGTCCCCGAGCTGAGCCGGCCCAGCGCGCCGACCAGCGTCTCCTCGTCGCCGATGCCGCTGGCGTCGAGCGCCTGCTCCGGGTCGAAGCGGACCCCGGGAGCCGCCTGGCGGACCACCCCGGCGACGAACGTGCCGTGCCCGCCCTGGAGGGCCAGGATGTCCGCCCCGGTGTAGAGCGGGTCCTCGTCGTCGGTCTGCGGCAGGTAGTAGCCACCGAGCCACTGCGGGTGGAAGCCGCCGGCCGACCGCCAGATGCCGGTGTCGCAGATCCCGACGGTGACCCCGGCGCCCTCACCGGCGCGGGCCGGGTCCGGTGGCGCCAGCGCGGAGGCGACCCGGGGCGGGCTGCCCGGGTTGCCCATGATGTTGCCGAAGCCGACCACGACGTGGTGCGGCTGCACCAGCGGGACCGGCTGGCCGTTCCACTGCTGCGGGTCCCGCAGCCTGGCCACCACCGCGGGAATGTCGGTCTCGTAGGCGAAGACGAGTCGGCGGACCCCGCCGAAGCCGTTGCCCTCGCTGACGACGTGCCCGTACGACCGCAGTTTGGTGATCACCCGCGCGGTGTCGGCCGGGGCGACCAGCAGTTGCCGGGGCCGGTAGAGGAACTCCCGCCCGGCGACGGTGTGCCGGCGTACCGCCGGATGGGCGGCGAGCAGCTCGGAGAAGGCCCGGGCGTAGGCGTCGTCTGCCGACTCGGCGCCGGCCGGACGGGGTCGGGCGGCGACACCGATCGGTACGGCGGCGGCCAGGACGGACCAGGCGAGCACCTGTCGGCGGGAGAACCGGCCGGTGGGCCCGGGCACGGCGGGCTGCGCAGGCGACACCGGGCCTCCAGGGGGCGGTCGGGAGGAGCATGGTGGGCAGCCTCGGGCGGTCGTTTCGCACTTCCGACCCACCGGCCCCGACAATTATTCCAAGCAATAGTTGCCTGTCAATTAGTAGTCAGTTATCCGACCGGCATCGACATTGTCCGGTGGTGACTGGTCAGGTGGTCGCTGCGCCGGTGGGTAGCCAGGGACAGCCGGCGACGAGTTCGGTG
>NZ_JBAKHU010000032.1:0-75252 GCF_036906895.1 Micromonospora sp. CPCC 206060 | reverse complement strand
GGCCAGGTCCATCACCTTGACGATCTTGGAGCCGAAGACCTCGCCGAGGGAGCCGCCGAAGACGGTGAAGTCCTGGGCGAAGACGCAGACCTGCCGGCCGTCCACGGTCCCGTAACCGGTCACCACACCGTCGCCGTACGGGCGGGTCCGGTCCAGCCCGAAGTTCGTCGAGCGGTGCCGGGCCAGCTCGTCCAGCTCGACGAACGAGCCCTCGTCGAGCAGCAGCTCGATCCGCTCACGGGCGGTCTTCTTGCCCCGGGCGTGCTGCTTCTCCACCGCCCGCGCCGACCCGGCGTGCACCGCCTCGTCGACCCGTCGTTCCAGGTCCGCCAGCTTGCCGGCGGTGGTGTGGATGTTGACCTCGGTCTCGGTAGTCACCCGTGGAATATAACGATGGTTCAGTCCGCCGCCGCTGTGCACTTCGCCTCACCGGTGCCCGGTTGGTCGGGTACCGGTCGGGTCCGCCCGGCGGGTCGTAGGCTGACCGGATGCCCGGCTCCCCGTACACCGATCTGGACCGCCCGCCGCTGGACGTGCGCCGGCTGCGCCGGGCGCTGCTCGCCCCCGCCGGACCCTGGCGGCGGTTGGAGCTGCACGCCGAGACCGGCTCGACCAACGCGGACGCCGCAGAGGCCGCCCGGACCGGTGAACCGGAGGGGCTGGTGGTGGTCGCCGAACGGCAGACCGCCGGCCGGGGACGACGGGACCGGGCCTGGCAGTCGCCGCCCCGGGCCGGCATCGCGGTCAGCGTCCTGCTCCGCCCCGGGGAGGCCGCGCCGGAGCGGGACTGGCCGCCGGTGCCGGCATCCGGGTACGGCTGGCTGCCGTTGCTCGCCGGAGTCGCCCTGGTCGAGGCGGTGAACCGGCTGACCGAGCTGGACGCCGTGCTCAAATGGCCGAACGATCTGCTGGTGGACGGGGCGAAGTGCGCCGGCATCCTGGCCGAGGCGGTACCGGGCGGTACGGTCCCGACCGGTGTGCCGTCCCCACCCCCGGCCGTCGTGCTCGGTATCGGGCTGAACGTCACGCTGCGCGCCGACGAGCTGCCGGAGAATTTGACCGGCCTGCCGGCCACCTCGCTCAAGCTGGCCGGTGCCGCCGCCACCGACCGGGATCCGCTGCTCCGGGCCCTGCTGCGGGCGGTCGCCGACTGGTACGACCGCTGGCGGTACGCCGGTGGGGACGCCGGTGCCTGCGGGCTGCACAGCGCCTACCTGGAGGCCTGTGACACGGTCGGCCGTACCGTCCGGGTGCTGCTGCCCGACGGCAGTGCCCTGACCGGTACCGCCACCGGCGTCGACGACGGCGGTCAGCTCTTCGTCCGGACCGCCGACGGTGAGCAACGGATCTCCGCCGGGGACATCCGCCACGTACGGATGTAAGGAAGGGATGTAAGGAAGGGCCCCCGCTTAACGTTTTCGGTATAGGAAGGGCCCCTTCTTAACACCTCAGGTCCCGACCGCGCGGCTGACCCACCAGGTGCCGCCGAGCGGCTACGGTCAGCGCGGACGTCGTGTGTACCCGAGGAGGTTGGGGTGGCATTCCCCGAGGACGTGCTCACCGAGGACGAGCAGGTCGTCCTGCACCTGCACCCGCACTGGAAGGCCCTGGTGGGTCCGGGGCTGGTACTGGTGCTCGCGGTCGCCGCCGTGGTCGCCGGATTCGTGCTGCTGCCGGACTCCGACGGCGGCGCCATCGGGCTCTACGTGATCTCCGGCGTGGCCCTGGCGCTGGTGCTCTGGCTGGCGCTGCGCCCGTTCCTCGTCTGGCGGACCACCCACTACCTCTTCACCAACGAACGGGTCCTGCTTCAGCACGGGGTGGTCTCCCGGGACCGCCGGGACGTCCCGCTGGCCCGGATCAACGACTACACGATGAACCAGCGGTTCCTGGAGCGGCTGTTCGGCTGCGGCACCCTCACCATCGAGTCGGCCGGCGAGCGGGGACCGGCGGTGCTCACCGACGTGCCGGGGATCAGCCAGGTGCAGACCCGGCTCTACGAGCTGGTTGAGGCGCACCACGACCGGCACTCGCTGGGGGACGGCGAGATGCGGGAAATGCTGGCTGACCTGAGTGAGGGCAAGCCGCTGCGCGACCACCCGACCACGACCTGACCCGCCCTGGCGCGGGTCGGCCCACGCCGTGCCAGGTTGATCCACGCCCCCTGGCGGTTTGGCCCGCCGTGGCGCGCTGAGTTGAGGTTGGCGGGTGCCAGGACCGCCCGGATGCCCGTCAACCTCATGAACAACCAAAGAGCCGCGCGGGGTTGATCAACCGGTGGGGCGGAGCAGGAACCAGCCGCGGAACCGGGTACGCAGCACCTCGCACTCCGGCTGACCGTCCGGTCCGAGGCGGAGCATCGTCCCGACCAGGGTGACCGTGCCGAGCCCGGGGCGCGCCGACGACGGCTTGCTCCCCATCACATCCAGGCGGACGGCGAGCCGGTCACCGGCACGTACCGGGGCGAGCCAGCGCAGCTCCTCCAGCCCGGGTGAGGCGTCAGCGGCGGCCCGGGCCAGTACGTGGTCGACGTAGGCGCGCATGAACAGGCTGACGGTGAAGAAGCCGCTGGCGATGAGGCCGCCGTGGTGGCTGTTGGCGGCCAGGTCGGCGTCGACGTGATACCACTGCGGGTCGTACCGGCGGGCGAAGGCCAGCATCTCGGCCCCGTCCACCTCGGTGACACCCAGGTCGAACGTCCGCCCCGGGGTCAGATCCTCGAAGAACAGTTGGGCCTCGGCACCCGTACCCGAGCGCGCCGTTACCGCGCTCACCGGCCGGTGGACCGACGGGCGGCGGCCTGGAGTTCGGCCTCCCACTGGGCAGCCAGTTCGGCGTCGATCGTGCTCTCCTCGTAGTCGGGCCGGAGTCGGGCGAGGTGGCCCGCGCCCCGTGCGCCGGCGAGCTGCCCGGGTGCCGGCCGAGGTCCGGTGCCGGGCACGGTGGGTTCCGTGGCCTCAAGTTCGGTCACCGACCCGGCCAGGTCCGCGACCGGATCCAGTTCGGCGACTCCCAGCGGGTTCAGCTCGCCGACCGGGGTCCGCTCGGTCCACCCCGGGGCGGGATCCCGCTCGGGTGTCGAACCAGCCGCGACGCCGTGCGCCGGCTGGGCTGCCGCACCCGGTGCCGGCTGGCCTGCGACATTCTGCGTCGGCTGGGCCGGGACACCGTGGCCGGGCCGGGCGGCCACATCCTGCCCAGGCCGGACTCCGGCGACCGGTTCCGCCCCGGGCGTGGCCTCCCGTACCGACGACTCCCCGCTGGTCACCCTCGGTGCGGGCTGGAAGACGAAGGTGCGGTACGACCAGAACCGGAACAGCGTGCCGAGCAGTACGCCCCCGGTCTTCGCCACATTCAGGGCGAGCAGGCTGGTCAGGCCGAAGCCGTACTTCGCCAGGGCGAGGACACCCAGCTCGATGAGGAGCCCGGTCGCGTTGAACAGGAAGAAAAGGGCGTATTCACGGCGTAGTGCCGATTTGGGTCGATCGCGGTACGTCCAGTGCCGATTCATCAGATAGGACGTGATCGTCGCCACGATGGTCGCGATGACCGTCGCCTTCAACTGGCCGTCGGCGAAGACGGTCAGTGCCAGGGCGTTGAACACCGCGTAATTGATGACGGTGTTGATGCCGCCGACCACGCCGAATTTGAGCGCCTCGTGGATGAACTTCTGCCAGCGCTCGGGCAGCAGACGGACAAGACGCATGCGGACACCTTAGGGCAGTCGGGCGGTCGGACCGGTCCGACCGGGTCGGGTGGGCGTCAGGTCACGCCCCGGCAGGGTCACGCCCGGAGTCCTTCCGGGCCGTTTGTGGTGTCCCCGCCGCGACGAAGACGAACCGTCGGTAGGACCAGAATCGGAAGAGCGTCCCCAGGCCGGTGCCGACGATGTAGCTCGCGAGGTTGTCGGCCAGCGGGGTCTGGAACACCTCCGGCCAGATGGCCCCCAGCCCGTACCGGCTGATCGCGAGGCAGGCGAGCCCGATACCCAACCCGACCGCGTTGAAGAAGAAGAAGAGCAGGTACTCCCGGGCTGGATTGCTGCGTTCGCGGTGCCGCCAGGTCCAGAACCGGTTACCGACGAAGGCGACCGACGCGGCGATCACCGTGGAGACCGCCTTCGCGGTGAGCGGCTCGATGCCCAGCGCGGTGATGGCGTAGTTGAAGAGCGCGAAGTCGACGACGAACGCGATCCCGCCCACGGTGGCGAATTTGCTCAACTCGTGGATCAGGTGACCGAACCGGTCCAGCAGCGAACGGAGCGGTCCGGTGCGCGTCCCTGGCGGGCTCGGCTGATCTCCGGTCGCGGTCGCGGGCACGGGTCGAGCGTACCGGTTGCCCCGACCCCTACCTGACATCAATACCCGGCCGCCGTCGCGCGCCGTACTACGACCCCGGGCGCTCCCGCCGGTCCATGGTCCGTGTGCAGGCGGGTCCGCCGTGTACACATGGGCCACCGTGGGCGCGGTCCGCCATCCACACACGCGCCCGCCGTGGGCGCGGTCCGCCATCCACACACGCGCCCGCCGTGGGCGCGGTCCGCCATCCACACACGCGCCCGCCGTGGGCGCGGTCCGCCATCCACACACGCGCCCGCCGTGGGCGCGGTCCGCCATCCACACACGCGCCCGCCGTGGGCGCGGTCCGCCACGCACGGTGCGTCCCACCTTCGAGCGGTGAGTGCGTGTTCACCCACCGTCGAAGTGGGTACCCGGAATCGTGGCTGATGTGTCGACGAAGTGGATGGGGTTTCCCACACCATCTGATGCAGTTCTCCGCAGGATTTGCGTGAAGCTGCGCGTGAAAGCGGGTACTAGCTCGTGATGCCGCACCTGATCCGTATCTTGTGCAGTTCTTCACAACCAGTCCCACTGACGGCCCGGGAACCCAGGTTTACGCTGAGCGCAATCCCAGGTTTCCACGTCGGCGAAGCGGATACCCGCCCGTCCGAATCGTGCATCCCATAGATCGGTCAGCGTCGACCACAAGGAGATGTGTCATGGTTGCTCCGGCTGCTGTCCGGGGTCTCGATCAGGCCCCGACAACCCATCCCAAACTGCTTGCCTGGGTTCGAGAGGTCGCCGAACTCACCACCCCTGAGCGGGTCGTCTGGGTCGACGGGTCCGATGAGGAGTGGCGGCGGCTCACCGACGAACTCGTCGACGCCGGCACCCTGATCCGGCTCAACCCGGAGAAGAAACCGAACTCGTTCTACGCCCGTACCGATCCCTCCGACGTGGCCCGCGTCGAGGAACGTACGTTCATCTGTTCGGTCGACGAGGCCGACGCCGGACCCACCAACAACTGGATGGCCCCGGCCGAGATGAAGCGCACCATGACCGATCTCTACCGCGGTTCGATGCGCGGCCGGACGATGTACGTCATCCCGTTCTGCATGGGGCCGCTGGAGGCGGAAGAGCCCATGTTCGGGGTGGAGATCACCGACAGCCCGTACGTGGTCGCCTCGATGCGGATCATGACCCGGATGGGCAGCAAGGTGCTCGCGGCGATGGGTGACGACGCCGACTTCGTGCACGCGCTGCACTCGGTGGGTGCGCCGCTTGCCCCCGGGCAGCAGGACGAGGTCTGGCCGTGCAGCCAGACCAAGTACATCTCGCACTTCCCGGAGACCCGGGAGATCTGGTCGTACGGCTCCGGCTACGGCGGTAACTCGCTGCTCGGCAAGAAGTGCTACTCGCTGCGGATCGCCAGCGTGATGGCGCGGGACGAGGGCTGGCTCGCCGAGCACATGCTGATCCTCAAGATCACCTCGCCGGAGGGGCGGACCCACTACATCGCGGGTGCCTTCCCGTCGGCCTGCGGCAAGACCAACCTGGCCATGCTGGAGCCGACCATCCCGGGTTGGAAGGTCGAGACCATCGGTGACGACATCGCCTGGATGAAATTCGGCTCCGACGGCCGGCTCTACGCGGTCAACCCGGAGTTCGGCCTCTTCGGCGTGGCCCCCGGCACCGACTGGAAGACCAACGCCAACGCGATGCGGACCCTCGACCGGGGGAACTCGATCTTCACCAACGTCGCCCTCACCGACGACGGTGACATCTGGTGGGAGGGGATGGGGGAGCCGCCGGCCCACCTGACCGACTGGAAGGGCCGGGACTGGACCCCGGACAGCCCGGAGCTGTCCTCGCACGCCAACAGCCGGTTCTGCACCCCGATCAACCAGTGCCCGATCCTCGCCGACGAGTACGACGACCCGCAGGGCGTGCCGATCGACGCGATCCTCTTCGGCGGTCGGCGCCGGGACACCATCCCGCTGGTCACCGAGGCCCGGGACTGGGTGCACGGGGTCTACATGGGGGCCACCCTCTCCTCGGAGACCACCGCCGCCGCGTCCGGCGCGGTCGGCGTGGTACGTCGCGACCCGATGGCCATGCTGCCGTTCATCGGCTACCACGCCGGTGACTACTTCCGGCACTGGATCGACATGGGCAAGGGTGTGGACGGCGACGAGTCGAAGCTGCCCAAGATCTTCTACGTCAACTGGTTCCGCAAGGACGCCGAGGGCGACTTCCTCTGGCCGGGCTTCGGCGAGAACTCCCGGGTGCTCAAGTGGATCATCGGCCGCTTGGAGGGGACCGCAGACGCCGTCGAGACCCCGATCGGCATGGTGCCGACCCAGGACGCACTGGACGTCGAGGGTCTGGACATGACCTCGGAGGACGTCCGGATCGCGCTCAAGGTCGACCCGGAGGAGTGGCGTCGGGAGCTGCCGCTGGTCACCGAGTGGTTCGAGAAGTTCGGCGACAAGCTGCCCGGGGTGCTCTGGGCCGAGCTGGACGCCCTGCGGGCCCGGCTCGACGCGGAGTCACGGTAGGTGTAATCGCCGCCCACTACGGGCATCATCAACAGTCATGACGAGGACGGCCGCCGCGACCAGCCCGGTCCGGCGGCCGTCCGCCGTCCGCGCCCTGACCGCCCTGCTCGCGCTCACTGCGGCGGCCACCGTCGTGGTCGAGCTGCTCAACTGGCGGTACGCCCCGGAGCAGGGCTTCCCGCTGGCGGTACGGACCGGCTGGGCGCTGCTGCGCTCGCTCGGCTTCCTGATCCTGATCTGGCACGTGCGCCGGGGCCGCGCCGGCTCCCGACCCCTCGGTCTGATCCTCGCCCTCACCACGGTCTTCGCGGTGGGCCGGTTGATCGTGCCCCGCAACGGGGTACCGCCGCTGCCCGGGGTGCTCGGCTTCGCTGCCCTCACCGCGCTCTGCGTGGCCGTGGTGGGGCTGCTCTACCGGTCGCGGACCGTCGGCGCGTACCTCACCCGCCACCCGGGTCGACTGGTCATCGACCGGCAGGGGATCAGGTGGCGGGAGGGTAGGCCCCGCCGTCCGCCGGTGCCGGGCTGGTTGCTCACCACCCGGGTCGCCGCGTTCACCTACAGCCCGTTGATGCTGGTGCCCTGCCTGGTGGCGATCGGTGCGATCATCGACGGCCGGCTGATCGCCGTACCCCTCGTGGTGCTGTGGTTCGCTGCCGGGATCGCGGTCAGCTACGCGGTCATGGTCAGTACCTTCTTCCTGCTGCGTGGCCGGCGGTGGGCCCGGGGTCTGCTGGTGGCGGTGACCCTCGCCGCGCTCGCGGTGGACCTGCCGCTCTGCTGGCTGCTCCTCGGCGCGGACGGCCTGATCCGCGATGGTGCCCCGCTGGTGGCCGCTGCGGCGGTCGCGCTCTACGGGCTGAGGCGGGCCGATCGGCTGGCCGAGAGCGCCGGACCACCCGGCAGTCAAGCCGCCGGCACACCCGCCGGCACACCCGCCGGCCGGACTGCTGGCACACCCGCCGGCACACCCGCCGGCACACCCGCCGGCCGGACTGCTGGCACACCCGCCGGCTGGACCGCTGGCACACCCACCGGCCGGACCGCCGCTCCGGTCGACCCGGTGGCTGACCGGTGACCGACTTCTTCGACGTCGTCGTGGTCGGTGGGGGACCGGCCGGGGCGAGTGCCGCACTGGCCGCCCGGCGGGCGGGTGCCCGGGTACTCCTGCTGGACCGTGCCGACTTTCCCCGGGACAAGGCGTGCGGCGACGGTATCGCCGCGCACGCGCTGGATGTCCTCGCGGATCTGGGCGTACCGGACCCGGTGGCCGGGTTTCCGCCGGTACCCCGGCTCCGGCTGGTCGCCCCGGGCGGGGTTCAGGCGTTGCGCCGACTGCCCCGACCGGCGCACACCGTGCCCCGGCGGGTCTTCGACGCCCGGCTGGTCGCCGCTGCGGTGGCTGCCGGTGCGGTGCTGCGCCGGCACACCGTACGCCGGGTCGAGCAGCGGGCCGACCGGGTGGTGCTGGACGGTGCGCTGGCCGCGCGGGCGGTGGTCGGCGCGGACGGGGCCGGCTCGGTGCTGCGGCGGGCGTTGGGTCACCCGGCCAACCCGGACCGCCACCTGGCCCTGGCCATCCGGGGGTACGCCCCGGCGCCGTCCGGGCCGCTCCGGCAGGACATCGTCACCTCGGCGGCGCGTTGGCCGGCGTACGCCTGGTCCTTCCCGATCGGTGACGGCCGGGCGAACGTCGGGTACGGGGAGGTGCTGCGCGGTCAGCCGCTGAACCGGGCCCACCTGCTGGACCGGTTGGCGGCCCTGCTTCCGACGGTGGATCCGGCCACGGTGACCGACCTGCGGGCCCACCACCTGCCGCTGTCCACCCACCGGCCGGCTCCGGGTCGGGACCGGATCGTCCTGGCCGGTGACGCGCTCTCGCTGATCAACCCGTTCACCGGGGAGGGGATCTTCTACGCGGTGCTCTCCGGTGCGCTGGCCGGAGCGGCGGCGGCCCGGCACCCGGCCCACGCCGCGCGCCGGTACACCCGGGCGCTGCGTGGTCGACTCGGTACCCACCTTTGGCACAGTTCGGTCGCCGCGTTCCTGGCCCGGCGCCGGTCGGTGGTCGACGCGGCGGTCCGGGCCGCGCGGGACGATCAGCAGGCCTTCGGCACCATGGTCGAGCTGGGGTTGGGCGACGGGCGGCTCGACGGGCGGACCCTGCAGATGATCGCTTCCGGACTCGGGCGCGCGAGGTGACGACATCCCCGGCGTCGACACCGTAGGGGGTGGTCCCGGTCGCTACTCTGCAAGGGATGACTCTGCGGAACCTGATCTACTCGGTCTACGAGCGGCGGCTGACGGCGAAGCTCGCCGGTAAGCCCGTGCCCCGGCACGTGGGTGTGATGTGCGACGGTAACCGCAGGTGGGCCCGGGAGATGGGCTTCGTCGACCCGAACGACGGCCACCGCGTCGGCGCGGCCAAGATCAAGCACGTGCTCGGCTGGTGCGAGCAGGCCGGCATCGGCCATGTCACCCTCTACCTGCTGGCCACCGACAACCTGCGCCGACCGGCCAGTGAACTGGATCCGCTGCTGCAGATCATCGAGGATCTGGTGACCGAGCTGGCCGAGGAGGGCAACCCCTGGCGGCTGCGGATCGTCGGTGCGTTGGACCTGCTTCCGACCCAGACCGCCACCGCGCTCAAGTCGGCGGAGGAGAAGACCCAGGACCGCTCCGGGGGCGCACAGGTCAACATTGCGGTCGGCTACGGCGGGCGGCGGGAGATCGCCGACGCGGTGCGCTCACTGCTCTACGAGCACGCCGCCAAGGGTGGCACCATCGAGGAACTCGCCGAGGTGCTGGACGTCGAACACATCGCCGAGCACCTCTACACCCGGGGGCAACCCGATCCGGACCTGGTCATCCGGACCAGTGGTGAGCAGCGGCTCTCCGGCTTCATGCTCTGGCAGTCGGCGCACTCGGAGTTCTACTTCTGCGAACTCAACTGGCCGGACTTCCGGCACATCGACTTCCTCCGGGCCCTGCGCTCGTACGCCAACCGGCAGCGCCGGTACGGCGCCTGACCGACCCCGGCCCGTCGGCGGTGTGGCGACCCGGTCAGCTCAGTCGGTGGACCGCCTCGGTGAGGAAGTCGCCGAGAGCCTCCGGTGAGTCGATCGTCAGGTCGGCTGCCCGGGAGACCTCGTCGCCGGTCTCCGGGTTGGCCACCGCGACGCAGACGCCGAGGAAGTCCGGATCGCTCTCGGCGCGGGACCGGAGGGCGGTGAACGCCTTGATGTCGGAAACGTCGTCACCGAAGTACCAGGCGCAGGCGGCGTCGCGTACCGCGGTGTTGATGACCAGGCCCTTGTCCTGGTCGCCCGGTGGCTTCAACTCGATGACCATGCGGCCCACCTGCACCCGAAGCCCGAGCCGTCCGGCCTGGGCCCGCCCCCACGCCTCGACCGTGTCGGCCAGGGCGGGCACCGTGCGGTAGTGCAGGGCGACGGAGAGACGCTTGTACTCGACCAGCGTGCCGGGCGGCAGTTCGGCGCGGGCCTGGTCGGCCAGTTCGGCCATGGTGGGTACCCAGGGCAGGGCGGCCGGCTCGGTCACCGTCTCACCGCCGGAGTGACTGTGCTCAAGGCCGTAGAGGCCGTAGAGATCCACCCCGGACAGGGCGCCGAAGTGCTCGCGCAGGAAGTCGACCGGGCGGGCCGAGACGATGGCGACGCGCTGGACGATCCCGGCGAGCGCCTCGATCGCGGCCAGCACCTTGGGCGCCGGCTGCACCGCTGTCGGGTCGTCGCCGACGGGCGCGAGGGTGCCGTCGAAATCGAAGAAGAGAACGCACCGGCCGGCCCGGCCAGAGGTGGCCCGCCAGGCCTGGTCAGCGGTCAGCGGACGGAGGGGGCGCTGGTCGCCCGGGTTGTTCGGCGGCACGCGGGTCAGCGTACCCCGGTTGCCCGGTGCCAATCGTACCGTGATGTGTTGCTCACTTTCCGGAACGGTGGTTGGCGCCCCCGCCCTCACCGGTCGCTCTCAGTCCTCACCGCCCAGCATCGCCCGGCGGCCCTGTAACCTCGGCCCGATCGGCACCACCGGTGCGTCCTGCTGACCGTGGCTGAGTAGGTAACCCTCGACGAATCCACTGTTCCGGTCGCCGGCGTGCGCCTCGATCTCGTCGAGCCGGGCGACCAGGAACTCGGTGAGCGCGGTGATCCGGCCGTTGAGCCGGTCGTTCAGCTCACCGACCACGGCCAGGACGACCGCGCAGCCGGCAGCGGTGAGCGCCAGCAGGTTGACCACGACCGGAAGTTCCTCGCCGCTGATGGTGCCCACCGCGATGTTGGCGGTCGCGCAGAGTGTCAGGGACACCGCAGCGACCACGACTGCCATCCATTTCAGGGTCATGACAGACCCCTCCTTCTGTCCCGCAGGGCTGGGTTCGGCCTTGTCCCGTCCCCCCGCCGACGACGAGCCCAAGCAGTACGAGTAAGGACGCTAGCGTGACCGTTGTGACACGGGTACAGAAGAGCTGACGCCAGGTAACCGTTCTTTCACCATCTGAGGAACTAGCCCGCGCGCTTTGCCCGCTTTTGTGGTGCTGAAGGCAATTTGGGGCGGTATGCGAGATAACGAATAGTCTCTCGGATATGGAACTTCTCTGCATCGGAGATGTTCGGGTCGACCAGCCGGCGCAGCAGCGCCTCGACATCCGGATCCATCGGGGGTGGGGCCGGCGTGGGGCGGGCGGCGGTGGTGCGGTCCCAGCCGAGGACGCCGAAGGCGGTGATCGGATTCAGGCCCAGCCCCTCGCAGAACGCCACCACCCGCTCCGCCTCCGGATCGCTGGCCCACTCGCCCCGGACCCAGCGGTTGATCGTCTGGCGGGACACCCCGGTGCGTCGGGAGACCTCGGTCCCGGTCCAGGCGCGCTGCGCGCGGGCGTCGGCGAGTGCCTTGCGTACGAAGGAGGCGAAGGCGATCTTTCTCGCGTGCGCGCTGTCCGTCACCTCGTGACGGTACGACCAGACCTCCGGTCCGCACTCTGAGGAAATGGTTGTGTACTGCGAACGTGACAGATTCTCGGGTCGCGTGGGCAGCACTTCGTCGGCCTTGTCGAGGGGCGTCACCAGGGCAGGATAGATGTCCAGGGGGCCAGCCGTAATCGGACGAAAAGCTGATACTGTCACGTCCATGAGACATCCTACGGTGTGTCACGTGATTGAGACGTCTGGTGCTCACACTGGTCACGCCCTCAGGACAGGGAGGATGCCGTGACCCAACTCGCAACCCGTACCCAGGCATTCGGCCTGATCGCGGACGGGGTGGCCGCGGGTCTCAGTGCTCCGTGGCGGCTGTACCTGGCCCGGGGCTGCCGGTACGTGTCCCTCAGCGTCGGCGACCGGGACGAGTGGAACGCCTGGCGTGCGCACCTCGGTTGCCCCGAGATGAGCGTCCGGGTCTACCAGGCCGGCGGTGAGATCCACCGGGCCTCCCTGGCCGAGGTGGTGCTGGACGGCTGCCGGATCAGCGTCGAACTGGTCGAGGACGTCGGCATCGAGGATCTGGACCGCCTCCTGGTCGCCGATCCCACCGTGGTCGGTCCGGAGGAGCGATGAGCCCGTTCTTCGCGGTCTTTCTCATCCTGCTGCTCGTCTCCTCCAGCTACGCCGCCGGGCGGCTGCACGGCCAGCTCAGCTACCGCATCGGCTACCGGTTCGGTTACCGGCAGGGCTACTTCGACGGTGACCGGGGGGCCTGGAACCGGCGGCGGCGGGAGGCCCAGGCGGCCATCGCCTCCGCGTTGACCGTCCCGCCAGCCGCCGCCGGAACCGGATCCGGTGCCCTCGCGCGACAGGGCACCACGTACACCGGGGCCGCCTTCGTCCGACCCGCGACCGCCGGTGGACGGCACCCCACCGAGGCGGTCGCCGTGCGGCGGGGGTGACGGCCCGCAGGTGCCGGGTGGCGGCCCGCGAGCGCGGTGCGTCGTCCGCGGCGGACACGCACCGCCGGGACCACGTCAGACCGGTGACGGTGGTCCCACCGGCCGGGATGTGCGCAGGGGGCATGCATCCCGGCCGGTCCGGCCGTACCCGGGACGGTTCCGCCGCCCGGTGGCCCGCTTCCGGTCCCGGCCGGGACCGGAAGCGGGTGGCGGTCGACACGCCGATGGCGGGGCGGTGTCTCCCGGGTGTCTCGGGGTGGGCCGGGAAAGATCGAAGGGTTGGGATCTGGTCGAAGTCGCCGGACGCGGCTAGCGTCTAATCATGGCGCGGGGTTGTCCCGGCCAGCCGGTACGCCCGGACCTGCGACCTCGCAACACGGGGCCCGCACTCGACCCCGTGTCCCGGGCACCGGACGAGGCGGATCGCGGGTGGCGGGTGCCCATCCGTCGGAGCAGGCCTGTGACGACTCGCCGTACCAGTGCCCGGGCCGATCAGGACCCGGCCGCGACTGCCACGACCCGCCGGACGCCCCGCGGACGTCGGGCGACCACCACCGCCCCGGCCGACGACCCCGGGGAGCCCCGATCATCCGGCCAGGTATATGTCCTGGACACCTCGGTGCTGCTCAGTGACCCTGGGGCGTTCCACCGGTTCGCCGAGCACGAGGTGATCCTGCCGCTCGTGGTCATCTCGGAACTGGAAGGTAAGCGCCACCATCCCGAGCTGGGCTGGTTCGCCCGTCAGGCGCTGCGCGCCCTGGACGAGTTGCGGGTCACCCACGGCCGGCTGGACCATCCGGTGCCGGCCAACGACGTCGGCGGCACCCTGCGGGTGGAGCTGAACCACACCGACGACGGGGTGCTGCCACCCGGGTTCCGCAACGAGTCCAATGACGCGCGCATCCTGTCGGTGGCGCTCAACCTGGCCGCCGAGGGTCGGCAGGTCACCCTGGTCAGCAAGGACATGCCGCTGCGGGTCAAGGCCGCCTCGGTCGGGTTGCGTGCCGACGAGTACCGGCACGGCCAGGCCAGTGACCCGACCTGGACCGGGGTGGCCGAGCTCGAACTGGGCGCGGAGCAGATCAGCCAGCTCTACGCGGGTGAGACGATCGATCTGGACGCCGCGGCCGGCCTGCCCTGCCACACCGGCCTGGTGCTGCACTCCGAGCGGGGTTCGGCGCTGGGTCGGGTACTGCCGGACAAGACGGTACGACTGGTCCGGGGGGACCGGGACGCGTTCGGCCTGCGGGGGCGGTCGGCGGAGCAGCGGATCGCCCTGGACCTGCTGCTCGACGAGTCGATCGGGATCGTCTCGCTCGGCGGCCGGGCCGGTACCGGCAAGTCCGCCCTGGCGCTCTGCGCCGGGCTGGAGGCGGTGATGGAGCGCCGCCGGCACAAGAAGGTGGTGGTCTTCCGGCCGCTGTACGCCGTCGGCGGCCAGGAACTGGGCTACCTGCCCGGCTCGGAGGCGGAGAAGATGTCGCCCTGGGCGCAGGCGGTCTTCGACACCCTCGGCGCGGTGGTGCACGAGAACGTACTCGACGAGGTGACCTCGCGTGGGCTGCTGGAGGTGCTGCCACTGACCCACATCCGGGGCCGGAGCCTGCACGACGCGTTCGTCATCGTGGACGAGGCGCAGTCCCTGGAACGCGGGGTGCTGCTGACCGTGCTGTCCCGGATCGGCCAGGGTTCCCGGGTGGTGCTGACCCACGACGTGGCGCAGCGGGACAACCTGCGGGTGGGCCGGCACGACGGGGTGACCGCGGTGATCGAGGCGCTCAAGGGACATCCGCTCTTCGCGCACATGACCCTCACCCGTTCGGAGCGTTCCCCGATCGCCGAAGTGGTCACGGATCTGTTGGAGGACATCCCGCTGTAGGACGACTTACCTGCCGGGTTTGGCGCCCGGAATCCCTTTTGCGGCGTGACCGAAATCACAAAACGCCGTGGTGGTTTCCCAATCGTCTCACTGTGCGCAATGGTGTGCAGCGAGCGCCCACGTACCGGGAAGATCGCTGATGATCGTGTCGCCGGGACGGCGACAGCATCGGCGGCCCCCAGTGCGTCGGCGATGACTCCGACGGGTCGGGGCGCTCGCGGCGCCATTCCCTGGCCCCCCGAGCCGGGTGCGCCGTGTCCTTGCCCCCGACGAAGGGACCACCTCGTGAGTCGGCTGTGGAGCCGGTTCGGTGTCCGGACGGCTGCCGTCGCACTGCTCTCCGTGGGTGTCGCAGGCGGCTTCTATCTGGGCGAAGACCGCGAGACCCAGCAACAAGGGATCAAATCGGAACTCGCGTCGGCGGTCGACGCGGCCGAGTTCGAATACCAGCGGGAGCGCCACGCGGCGCACATGGCCGCAGTGGCGGAGCAGCGCAACGCCGAGTACGAGGCGAAACTGCGCGCCGCAGCGGCGGCGAAGGCCGCAGCCGAGCGGGCCCGCAAGGCCGAGGCCGCCGCGGCGGCCCGAAAGAAGCGGGCAGCGGCGGCCGCCGCAGCGGCGAAGGCCGCCGAGGAGGGGGCCACCAAGCCGTACACCGGGCCGATCCCGGCCTCCTGCGCCGAGTACAGCGGCAACCGGAAGACCGGCTGTGCGCTGCTGCTGAACAGCGGCTTCAAGATCGACCAGATGCCCTGCCTGGACAAGCTCTGGACCAAGGAGAGCGGCTGGAACCACAGGGCCAGCAACCCCTCCTCCGGGGCGTACGGCATCCCGCAGGCACTGCCGGGCAGCAAGATGGGTACCGTCGCCGACGACTGGCGGACCAACCCGGCCACCCAGATCAAGTGGGGCCTGGGTTACATCAAGGGCCGCTACGGCACCCCGTGCGGCGCGTGGGCGCACTCCCAGGACGTCGGCTGGTACTGACCAGCCGTTGAGCGTCGGGGCGGGTACCAATCACCGGTACCCGCCCCGACGCGTTCCGGCTCCCGGCAGCCCGTTGTCCGGTACGCCCGTTTCGCAGTGGCGGTCGGCCCGGATAGCTGATAGCTACTTGTGGGTGACATTCCAGGGCCACCCGTCCGGCGGCGATCCGCACCGGTTCGGGACCGAGGCGTTCTACGCGGCACTCGGCCGCGCCTTCGTGGCGATGTGCGCGGTGGTGCCGGTGCTCTTCGTGATCGAGGCCCTGGACGTCTGGCTCGCCGCCGGCTTCGACCCGACCGTCGGCATCATCCCCAAACGCATCGACGGGCTGGACGGGGTCTTCTTCAGCCCGTTCCTGCACCACGGCTTCGACCACCTCTACAGCAACAGCGTGCCGCTGATCCTGCTCGGTACGTTCGTGCTCGCCGCCGGGACCCGCCGGTTCCTCTGGTCCACCCTCGTGATCATCCTGATCAGCGGTCTCGGGGTGTGGTTCACCGGCTCCTCCAACTCGGTGGTGGTCGGTGCCAGCGGAGCGATTTTCGGGTACCTCGGCATGCTGCTCACCCGGGGGATCGTCGAGCGGAGCTGGTGGAACTTCGCGGTGGTGCTGCTGGTCGCCCTGCTCTACGGCTGGCAGCTCGTCGGGGTGCTGCCCACCGACGAGCCGATCTCCTGGCAGGGCCACCTCTTCGGACTGCTCGGCGGGGTGGTGGCGGCGATCCTCCTGCGCCGTCGCCGGCCCGGCCTGGACGAGCCGTACCGCTCTGAGTCCTCCCTGACCGGCCCGTGACCCGGGTGCACGATCCCAGAGTGCGGATGGTCGAAATGGGACACTCTTGCCCGACCATGCCCGGGCCGCCTAGCGTCTGATCAGCACTGGTTGGTCCGCGCACGAAGGGCGACGGTGGTCAGATGCGTCAGGTGGATGTCGCCATCATCGGGGCGGGCCCGAGCGGGCTCTTCGCGGCCTACTACGCGGGGTTCCGGGGCCTGTCGGTCGCGGTGATCGACGCACTGCCCGAGCCCGGTGGTCAGGTCGCCGCGATGTACCCGGAGAAACTGATCCTGGACGTCGCCGGCTTTCCCTCGATCAAGGGCCGGGACCTGGTGGCCAACCTGGTCGCCCAGGCCGCTCCGTTCGATCCGGAGTACCGGCTCGGCGTCCGGGCCGAGAAGCTGAGCTACCAGGACGGGAAACCCGTGCTCGGCCTCTCCGACGGGGAGCAGCTGAGCTGCGGCGCGGTCCTGATCACCGGTGGGCTGGGCAGCTTCACCCCCCGTCCGCTGCCGGCGGCGGCGGACTTCATCGGGGCGGGGGTCGTCTTCTTCGTGCCGAGTCTCGCCGACCTGGCCGGTCAGGATGTGCTGATCGTCGGCGGCGGCGACTCGGCCTTCGACTGGGCGCACGCGCTGCAACCTCTCGCCCGGTCGATCACCCTGGTGCACCGCCGGGACCGGTTCCGGGCGCACGCCGCCACCGTCGCCCGCGTACAGGAGCTGCCGGTCCGCATCGTGGTGAACGCCGAGGTGACCCGGCTGCACGGCAACGGCCGGGTGACCGGAGCCGACGTCGTGGTCCGGGGTGCGGACGCGGAGACCATCCCGGTCGACACCGTGGTCGCCGCGCTCGGTTTCACCGCCGACCTCGGTCCGCTGGCCGAGTGGGGCCTGGCGCTGGACCGGCGGCACATCCTGGTGGACAGCACCATGGCGACCAACCTGCCGAGGGTCTTCGCGGCCGGTGACATCACCGAGTACCCCGGCAAGGTGCGGTTGATCGCCACCGGGTTCGGTGAGGCGGCCACGGCGGTCAACAACGCGGCCGTGGCCATCGACCCTGCCGCCCATCTCTTCCCGGGCCACTCCTCCGACGGCGGCTGATACCCGGGCGGCTGCTCCGCCGCGTACCGCGGCCGGATGCTGACCCGGACGTGGCCGCATCGAGACCCGCCACCGTCACCGTGAGGTGATGGACGGCTCGGGTACGGCGAAGACGGCGGACGACGGCGCCCGGGTGGCGCTGGCCTGGTTGGGGCACCCGGGTACGGTGCTGGCGCTGATCGTGCTGGTCGTCAACGACCACCTGCTCAAGGCGGCCTTCCCGGGGTGGATCACCGGGAAGCTCAGCGACGTGGCCGGGCTGGTGGTCGCTCCACCACTGCTCGCCGCCGTCGGCACCCTGCTGGTTCCGCGCCTGCCGGCACGCGGCACCGCCGTGGCCGCGCTCGCCGGTGTCGCCGCCGGCTTCATCGCCGTCAAGACCAGCGGGTACGCCGCGATGGTCGCCTCCGCAGCCTGGAGTGTGGTCAGCGGACCGTCCCTGGTCCGCGCGGACAACACCGACCTGCTCGCCCTGCCTGCGCTGGTGCTGGCCGGCCGGGTCTGGCACCGGGCCCGCCGTGATCCGGTGGGCGGCCGGTCCGTGCGGCTGGTACGCCTGCTCGTCGTGCTGCCGGCTGCGGTGCTGGCCGTGGCGGCCACGTCCCCGATCCCGTACCCGGACGCGGGGCGGGTGGCTGTCGTCGAGGGCCGGCTCGCCGCCGGGACCGGTTACGGTCCCGGTGCCGGCGGCCGCGGGCCGAGCGCGTGGCAGATCAGTGACAATGCCGGAGGCGGATGGCGGCAGGCGACCGAGGGCGAGTCCGGTCGGCTGGCCGACGATCCGCCGGAGCCGGGCACAATGAGCTGCTCTGCTGCCGTCCCGCAACACTGTTATCGACCGCTGACCGGACGGATCGGGGTGCAGCAGAGCGAGGACGCCGGCCGGACCTGGCGGACGGGCTGGGCGGTTACCGAGGAGCAGCGGGCCATCCTCAGCCGGCTGTACCCAGCGGCCGGTGCCCGGCTTGCCACCCAGGAGGTCGTCGTGCTCGATGTATCCGGGGGCGGGTACGTGGTGCTGGCCGCCAACGGCCGGGACGGGTTCGTGGTCCGTCGGGTCAACGGGACCTGGGAGAGGATCGGCTTCGTCGGCGCGCCCGCCCAGAGCGACCCGTTCGACGGCCAGCCGCCCCGGCTCGGTGTCAGCAGTCCGGCCGACCGTCCGGACGATGTCTTCCGGGTGGTCGCCCTACTGGCGCTCGTCGGCGCCCTGGCCCTGGTGACGGTGGCGTTGCGTGCCGGCCGGCGGACCGGACTGGTCGGTGGCCTGCCGGTGGCGCTGTACGGCGGGCTGGCGCTGGACGCGCTGCTGCTCTCGTGCGCCTGGGCGATGCCGACCGATGAACTCCTCCTGCGTCCGTCGGTCGGGTTGACCGTACTGATCGCGGTTACCGTTGCGCTGGTCGCATTGGGCCGGGTGGCTCGGGCCGATTCCGGGTGGCTGGTGTTCGAGGCCCTGATGGCCGCCGGGCTGACCATGATCCTGACCGCGTTGCCGCTGGTCGGCTGGCTCTACGGCCGGCCGGCGCACTCGGCCACCGCAGTGCTGCTGGCCCTGGTGGCGACCCTGCCCGGCCTGGCGCTGGCCGTGCGGGCGGGCCGGCTCGTGGTGCGGCCCGACCGCGCCGACCCACCCTGGCCGGATCCGGTACGCCCGGCATAGCCCCGGGTCAGGGCAGACCGACCAGGTCGGCCATCAGCCGGGTCTGGTGGTCGAAGTAGGCGTCCTGGTGGTGGACACCGTTGTTCAGCCGGCCGAAGATCTCGAAACTGATCAGGCCGAAGAGCTGGGTCCAGCCGGCCATGCCCCGGGCCAGCAGCGCCTCCGGCAGGCCGGGGACGAAGGCGGTGCCGATGGCGGTGAGGTCGGTGCGGACCGGTTCGGGCAGCTCGTCCGCCGGGGGTGCGGCCAGTCGCCCACGGGTGAGGCCGTCCCGCAGGATGCCCACCAGGACGACCGGCGGGCGCTGGGCCGGGCCGATGGTGTCCTGGGGGGCGGCGTAGCCGGGCACCGGGCTGCCGTAGATCAGGGCGTACTCGGCAGGGTTGTCCAGGGCCCACCGGCGGGCGGCGCGAAACACGGCGTGCCACCGTCCCCGCAGGTCGTCGGGGGAGACCTCGGCGTCGGCGGCCTCCACCACCGTGCCCAGGGCCTGGTAGGCGTCGATGATCAGCGCGGTCAGCAGCTCGTCCCGGCTGGGGAAGTAGCGGTAGATGGCCGACGAGACCATGCCGAGGTCACGGGCGACGGCTCGCAGGGAGAGGTTGGCGCCGTCGGCGGCGAGGTGCCGGCGGGCGACCGCCTTGATCTCGTCGATCATCTCGGCCCGGACCCGGGCCCGTATCGAGGGTGCCGTCATGATGCCAATCTGCCACAGAGGAGAGCGGCAGACAAATTAGAGAGCACTGCTCTTGACGTGGTGCACGGCTCTCCGGCATGCTTCTCATGGCGAGAGCGGTGCTCTCGTTTCGTACTCCCGAACTGAAGGGTGACCACTCATGTCGCTGCAGGTGATCGTCGGCGCCGGTCCGGTCGGCACGGCCACGGCCCGCCTCCTCGCCGAGCAGGGTGAGCAGGTCCGGATCATTACCCGGCGCGGCGCCGGACCGGAGCATCCGTCCATCGAACGGGTCGCCGCCGATGCCACCGACCCCGACCGACTCACCGCCCTCACCACCGGCGCAGCCGCCCTCTACAACTGCGCCAACCCGGCCTACCACCGCTGGCCGACCGACTGGCCGCCGCTCGCCGGCAGCCTGCTCGCCGCCGCCGAGCGGACCGGCGCGGTCCTCACGATCACCGGCAACCTCTACGGGTACGGGCCGGTCGACGGTCCAATGATCGAGCAGACCCCGCTGCGGTCCCGCAGCGCCAAGGCACAGGTCCGGGTGCGGATGTGGCAGGACGTGCTCGACGCCCACCGGGCCGGCCGGCTGCGGGCCACCGAGGTGCGCGCCTCTGACTTCGTGGGGGCGGGCGCCAACTCCTTCCCGAACGTCCTGGTGCTGCCCAGGGTGTTCACCGGCCGGCGGGCCTTCGTCCCGGCCGACCTGGACGCCCCGCACAGCTGGACGTACGTCGGCGACGTCGCCCGTACCCTGGTCGCCGCAGCCGCCGACGAGCGGGCCTGGGGGCGGGCCTGGCACGTACCGACCGCACCGGCGGTGTCGCTGCGCGAACTGGCCACCCGGGCGGCGGCGCTCGCCGGTGCGCCCACGCCGAAACTGTCCCGGCTACCGGTCCCGGTGGTCCGGCTCGGTGGCCTGTTCGACCCGACCGTCCGCGAACTGCGCGAGGTCCTCTACCAGTTCGACCGGCCGTTCCTGCTGGACTCGACGGCGGCGCAGGAGACGTTCGGCATCCGTCCCACCCCGCTCGACGTGGTGCTGCGGGAGACCATGGAGTCGCTGGGCGTCACCGGTACGGCGGAGCAGGGTGTCGGCGCGCGTTGAGTTGTTAAAAGGGGGCCCTTCCTCTACCGAAAGCGTTAAGCGGGGGCCCTTCCTTACGTTGAGCGGAGGGCGGCGATGAGGACCGCCACCAGGGTGAGGGCCGCCCCGAGCAGGGTGGTCGGCCCCGGGTGGGATGCGTTGGTCGGCACCAGCAGGTCGACCAGGACCGCCCCGACCACCTGCCCGGCGATGGTGGACAGGCCGAGCAGGAGCACCCCGGTGAACCGGACCACCGCGGCGGCCATCGCGATGAAGATGACCCCGATCGGCCCACCGAGATAGAGCCACGGTTCGGTCGGGAGGCGGCCGTCCGGCAGCCCGCGCAGCACGATGTCCACGGCGAACGCGATCAGCAGCACGGTCGTACCGACGGCGAAGTTGACCAGCGTGGCGACCAGTGGGCTGCCGGCGGCCATCCCGACCCGTCCGTTGACCGCCTGTTGCCAGGCCATGCCGAGCCCGGCGAGCGCGGGGAGCAGGGCCAGCCCCAGCACCTTCAGGTCGCCGATCCGGTCGCTGACCGCCAGCAGCACGGCCAGCACGGTGAGCACCGCCCCGGCCAACCGGGCCGTGGTGGCCGGCTGCCGACCGGCGGGGCCGAGCCCGGCCCGGTCCACGGCGAGGCTGCTCGCGGTCTGCCCAGCGACCACCGCGACGGTGAACACCGCCACCCCGAGCGCACCGACGGTCGCCCCCTGGGTGACCACGAGGAACGCCCCGCAGGCGCCGCCGAGGCACTGCCAGGGACGTAACGTCCCGTCCGACAGGGCCGACCGCAGGGCGCCCAGGGAGTGGCGGCCGGCCGGGGTGGCCGGGACCATGATCAGCAGAAGGAACAGGCCGACACCGAAGGAGACCACTGCGGTGGCGATCCCGTCACCCAGGCGTACGCCCAGCTCGCCATTGATCCACGTCTGGGCAGCCACCAGGACACCGGAGGCCACCGCGAGCCCGACCCCGAACGCCCGACGGGACGTCGGCAGAGTCGGGCTGGTCACCCCGGCGAGGCTCACTCCTGCTCGGCCAGAGGGCGGCCGTCGAAGTCGACGGCCGAGTAGAGGGCCAGCTTCTCCAGACGGTGGTACGAGTCGATGACGCGGATCGTGCCGCTCTTGGAGCGCATCACGATCGACTGGGTGTACGCCCCGCCGCCGGCCCGGTAGCGGACGCCCCGGAGCAGGTCCCCGGAGGTGACACCGGTGGCCACGAAGAAGCAGTTGTCCCCGGTGACCAGGTCGTCGGTGCCGAGTACCCGGTCCAGGTCGTGCCCGGCGTCGATCGCCTTGGCCCGCTCGGCGTCGTCGGTGGGCCAGAGCTTCGCCTGCATCGCCCCGCCCATGCACTTGAGCGCGCAGGCGGCGATGATCCCCTCGGGGGTACCGCCGATGCCCATCAGCACGTCGACGTCGGACTCGCCACGGGCCGCCGCGATGGCACCCGCGATGTCCCCGTCGGAAATGAACCGGATGCCGGCACCGGCCCGGCGGATCTCCCGGACCAGGTCGGCGTGACGGGGCCGGTCGAGGATGCAGACGGTGACCCCGGACACGTCGGTGCCCTTGACCCGGGCGATCCGACGCAGGTTCTCCGCGACCCCGGCGTCGATGTCGACGACATCGGCGTAGACCGGCCCGACCGCGAGCTTCTGCATGTAGAAGACCGCACTCGGGTCGAACATCGCGCCCCGCTCGGCGACCGCGAGGACGGCCAGCGCGTTCGGCATGCCCTTGCTCATCAGGGTGGTGCCGTCCACCGGGTCGACCGCCACGTCCACCTCGGGCCCGGTACCGTCCCCGACCCGTTCACCGTTGAAGAGCATCGGGGCGTTGTCCTTCTCGCCCTCGCCGATCACCACGACGCCCCGCATCGGGATCGAGTTGATCAGCTTGCGCATGGCGTCGACGGCGGCCCCGTCGCCGCCCTCCTTGTCGCCCCGCCCGACCCAGCGGCCGGCGGCCATCGCTGCCGCCTCGGTGACCCGTACCAGGTCCAGCGCCAGGTTTCGGTCCAGATCCTGCGGGGTTCGGGTCCTGGTGTTCGTCATCACGACTCCTCCTCGCGGCATTGCGGGGTGGACCGGCAGGGTGCGGCACCCGCCGCCGCCGGCTTTGTGGCTGATCCTCACATGTTGGCCGACCTGGTGCCGGCTCGGGGCGGTGGTGGCCCGGATACTGCGAACCGGAGGGCTGTCAAGATGGAACCGTGGAGCCCGTCCAGCCTGCCGACCGCGTACCCGCCGACCGCGCCTCCGGTGCGCCGACCCCACCGGAGGGCCAGCCGATGGCCGGCCCTGGGGCGACCCCACCGGACGGGCAACCCCCCGTGGGGCCGGCCGGGGGTGCTGCGGACCCCCAACCGGTGGACCCCGACCCGGTGGACTCCGACCCGGATGTGCCCCCGGCGACCTCCGCCGCGGCGGTCCGGGAGGCCGCCCGGAACTCCGACGGTCGGTCGCCGAAGGACATGGCGATCTCCCTGCTGGTCCTGCTCATCCCGATCGCCCTGCTGCTCGGCTTCTACCGGGTGTTCCTCGGTGGTGACGAGCCCACCACCGTCGACCCGGCGCCGGTCATCACGCAGGCGCGCAGCGCCAACGCGTTCCCGGTCAGCGAACCCGCCGGCCTGGCCGCCGGCTGGCGTACCGTCAGCGCCCGTTACCAGCCGGTCGACGGTGGTGCCACGCTGCGGCTCGGGTACCTCAGCCCGGACGGGCGCGGGGTGCAGGTCGTGCAGAGCAACGTCGCACCGGAGAAGCTGCTGCCGGCCGAGTTGACCCGGGAGGGCCAGCCGCAGGGCACCACCCAGCTCGACGGCCGGAGCTGGCAGCGCTACACCGCCCGGAGCAACGAGCAGGCGCTGGTGCTCCTGGAGCCGAACCGGACAGTGATTGTGGTGGGTGCCGCGAGGGAACAGGAACTACGGGAGCTGGCCGGCGCCCTGCGCTGACCGGCCGGCGCCCAGCCGGGCCAGCCACCCCGACTGGCCGGCTGAGCCTTCCGGCGGCTCCGTCCGCCGGCCGACCTCGTGGGAGAGACCTCGTGATGATCCGACGGTGGAGTGTTTCCGGACTGGTGGCCGCGTCCCTGCTCACTCCCGCGCTGGCGGCCTGCCAGGCGGACGGTACGGACCAGCCCGGCGGGGCCGGCGCCTCGGCGTCGTCCGCCCCTTCGGCGTCCGCCGGCACCAGCGCCGCCAAGCAGGCCCTGCTCGACTCGACCCGGGAGATCAGTCAGGGCAACTTCCGGTTCGCCATCACCGGTCAGGGCGTGACCAGCCGGGGCGTGGTGCACCAGCCGAGCCGCAGCGCCCAGCTGACGGTCGCCTTCGACCAGGCGGGCGGGAAGTCGCCGATCAACTTCGACCTGATCCACGTCGAGCCGGAGAGCTGGGTCAAACTCGACCTGAACGGTGCCACCGGCATCCCGGCGCTGGACAACCTGGCGTCCGGGAAGTACCTGCACCTGGACCAGTCCCGGATCAAGGACATCAGGGACCTCCGGTTCGACTTCTCCAACGTCGACCCGGCCGGCAGTGCCGTGCTGACCCGGGCGGTCACCGACGTGAGGGAGACCGGGCCGGGCACGTACGCCGGCACGATCAACCTGGCGGAGGCGAGTGAGGCGGCGATGATCGACCCGACCTCGTTGACCGCCCTCGGGGTCGAGGCGAAGTCGGTGCCGTTCACCGCGAAGCTCGACGACCAGAAGCGGCTGACCGAGCTGGTCATCCAGGTGCCGGCGACCAGCAACACCAAGGCGTACGACCTGAAGGTCAGCTACTCCGACTACGGTGCCGCCACCCCGGCCCAGAAGCCGGCTGCGACCGAGGTGGTCGAGGCCCCAGCCGAGCTGTACGACCTGTACCGGTGATCCCTGCATCCCCGGCCATCGGTGGCCGGTTCGCCGGGATGCCGGTGAACCGTCCACCACACCATCCGTTCCCGGGTGACCGGTCCCAGCCTGGGGAAACGGGTCGGACAGAACGATGTGATCATGGCTAGACTGCGCCGTCCTGTTTCTGCCGGCCCGGCGGTCCGCTGACCGCCGGGCCGTCGCGGGCTGGTCCGGCTGCGGCCGGGCAGCCCTGGTCATCCGGTGCCGGAAAGCCGGCCCGGCTGACCATCGATCACGGAGAGAAATTCGTATGAAGATCCGTCGGTGGAGCCTTGCGGGCCTCGCCACTGTCGTCCTGTTCACGCCGGCCCTGGCGGCCTGTGGCGGTTCCGAGGGCACCGAAGGGAGCGGTGGCGCGGCGAGCCCGGCCGCCGCGAGCCCGACCGCAGCCGCAGACCCGAAGCAGGTCCTGCGCGCCTCGACGAGTGAGATCAAGAAGGGTAACTTCCGGTTCACGATCACCGGCGACGGGACGACCGGTGCGGGGCAGGTGCACCAGCCCAGCAAGAGCGCCCGCTACACCCTGAAGACCGAGGGCGCGGAATTCTCGGCGACCATGGACAACATCTACGTCGAGCCGTCGAGCTGGGTGAAGCTGGAGTTCGGCGGTGCGCTGGCCGACGCCATGAAGAACCCGAAGCTGGACGGCAAGTACCAGCACCTCGACCAGTCGAAGGTCAAGAAGCAGAAGGGACTCGGCTTCGACTGGAACGACATCGACCCGGCCGGTAGCGACCTGATCCTCAAGGGGATCGTCGACGTGGAGGCGGCCGGCGAGGGGGCGTACGCCGGCACGGTCGACATCACCGGGGCGACCGAGGCCGGCCTGCTGGACGAGGAGATCATCAAGGCGCTGGGCACGAAGGGCGCCGCGCTGCCCTTCACCGCCACCGTGGACAAGCAGGGCCGGCTCACCGCGCTGACCATCGACCTCCCGGCCGCCGGGGAGAGCAAGGCGCACCAGGTGAAGGTGACGTACTCCGACTACGGTGCGGCCACCAAGGTCGAGCAGCCGCCTGCGGCCCAGGTCGTCGAGGCGCCGGCCAGCACGTACGAGATGCTCAACTCCTGAGCCTGCGCGGCACTGGTGGTGCGGGCGGTCCGGCCGTCCGCACCACCGTGGCCGGTTCGCCGGCCGTGTCACCGGCAGCGTGGCCGGTTCGCCGGCCGTGTCACCGGTTGACGGTTCGCCGGCAGTTGGATCCGTCAGGAGGTGACGGAGTCCTCCCGGGCCCGGCGGGTGGCGTCGATCCGCTCCCGGGCACCGTCCAGCCAGCGCTGGCAGACCTCGGCCAGCCGTTCGCCGCGCTCCCAGAGCGCCAGCGACTCCTCCAGCGAGGTCCCGCCGGCCTCCAACCGCTCGACCACCGCCGCCAACTCGGCGCGGGCCTGCTCGTAGCTCAGCCGCTCGTCCGGATCACCGGTCTTCTTGTCAGCACCCATGGTGGTCCCATCTCAGCACAGTGCCCTGCCCTTCCGGTTGTCGGCCGGTCAGCCGTCGACGGTCGCGGTCAGCTCGCCGTCGGCCAACCGGACCCGTAGCGGGTCACCCGTCGCGACCTGCTCCGCGGCGCGTACCACCTGGCCGTCGGCGCGCTGCACGATGGCGTACCCGCGGGTGAGGGTAGCGGCGGGGGAGAGCGCCCGCAGCCGGGCCAGCGTGTGCCGCAGCTCGTCGGCCGCCGCGCCGAGCCGGTGGTCCAGGCAGCGTCCGCCCCGCTGACGCAGCGCGGTCACCTCGGACGCCCGGGCGTCCAGCATGACCTGGGGTCGGGCCAGCACCGGACGGGACCGCAGGCCGTCGAGCCGGTGCGCCTCCCGGTCGATCAGATTCCGTACCGAGCGGTCCAACCGGTGCCGGGCGAGCTGGATGAGGCGTACCTCCTCGGCCAGGTCGGGCACGATCCGTTTGGCCGCGTCGGTGGGGGTGGAGGCGCGGACGTCGGCGACGTGGTCGACCAGCGGCGTGTCGGTCTCGTGGCCGATGGCGCTGACCACCGGGGTACGACAGGCGAAGACGGCCCGGCAGAGCGCCTCGTCGGAGAAGGGGAGCAGATCCTCGATGCTCCCGCCGCCCCGGGCCAGGATGATCACATCGATGCTCTCGTCGGTGTCCAGTGCCCGCAGCGCGTCAACGATCTGGGGTACCGCCGTCGGGCCCTGCACGGCCACGTTGACTGTCCGGAACTCGACCGCCGGCCAGCGGCGGCGCGCGTTGGTGAGGACGTCCCGCTCGGCGGCCGAGGCCCGGCCGGTGATCAGACCGATCCGGCGGGGCAGGAACGGCGGTCGGCGTTTGCGGGCCCGGTCGAAGAGCCCTTCGGCGGCGAGCAGCTTCTTGAGCTTCTCCAGCCGGGCGAGCAGCTCACCGAGGCCCACCTGGCGGATCTCGTCGGCGCGCAGGCTGAGGGTGCCCCGGGCCGCGTAGAACTCCGGTTTGGCGTGCAGTACGACCCGGGCGCCCTCGCGCAGCTCCGGCGCACCCGCGTCGAGGACGTCCCGGTTGGTGGTGACGGTGAGGCTCAGGTCCGCCGACGGGTCACGCAGGGTCAGGAAGACAGTGGCCGCACCGGGGCGCCGGCTGATCTGGGCGACCTGCCCGTCCACCCAGACCCAGCCGAGCCGGGCGATCCAGGCGCCGACCTTCTGGCTGACCACCCGGACCGGCCACGGCTCGTCCGGACTGCTGCGCGGCGTCTCGGCGGTGCTCGGCGTCTCGGCGGTGCTCACCGGCCCAGCCTACGGTTCACCCCCGCCCTCCCCTCACCCCCACCCTCCCCGTTGATCATGAAGTTGTTGTCCCTGTTGTCGGCGTGTCGTGGCAATAACTTCATGATCAACGCGGAAGGCCGCGGGTGCAGGCCGAGCCGGAGTGGTACCCCGCGAAGATCACCCCGCAGTCCACGGAAACTTCTGGATCACCATTGCGTGCGTCCCTTCGTACCCGAAACGGGGTTTTCGGGTGGTCCGCCGGTGGCCGCGCGCTGCCGGGCGTTCCTGTTCTGCCAGTTGCGCGCGGAGCCGGTGGCGCCGGCTGCGACCGACCGGACGGAGCCGTGCCGTCGGCCGTGGCGACCGCCGACGGAGCCCGCGATGCCGGTTGCCGCCACGCCGCCAGGGCGGTGGGCCGGCCCGCGCACTCCGGGCGGTCCGATGGGGCGGCACGTAGGATGGGCGGGTGACCGAGGTTCAGGCGACCCCCCAGACCGGCAAGCGCGTGCTCCTGGCCAAGCCCCGCGGCTACTGCGCGGGCGTGGACCGCGCGGTGCAGACCGTGGAGGAGGCGCTGAAGCTCTACGGCGCACCGATCTACGTGCGCAAGCAGATCGTGCACAACAAGCACGTGGTCCGCACCCTGGAGGCCCGGGGCGCCATCTTCGTCGAGGAGAACGAGGAGGTCCCCGAGGGGGCGACGGTGATCTTCTCGGCGCACGGCGTGGCGCCGGAGGTCTACGAGCAGGCCCGGGCCCGCTCGTTGAAGGCCATCGACGCCACCTGCCCCCTGGTCACCAAGGTGCACCAGGAGGCGAAGCGGTTCGCCGCCGAGGACTACGACATCCTGCTGATCGGCCACGAGGGGCACGAGGAGGTCATCGGCACCGCCGGTGAGGCCCCCGAGCACATCCAGCTCGTCGACGGCCCGGAGGACGCGGACCGGATCACCGTCCGTAACCCGGAGAAGGTCGTCTGGCTCTCCCAGACCACCCTGTCGGTGGACGAGACGATGGAGACCGTCGCCCGGCTCAAGAAGCGGCTGCCGATGCTCCAGTCGCCGCCGAGCGACGACATCTGCTACGCCACCTCCAACCGCCAGCACGTGGTCAAGGAGATCGCCGCCGACTGTGACGTGGTGCTCGTCGTCGGCTCGCGCAACTCGTCCAACTCGGTCCGGCTGGTCGAGGTGGCGTTGGACGCCGGGGCCCGCGCCGGCCACCTCATCGACTACGCCGCCGAGATCGACGACGCCTGGCTGGCCGGCGCCCGCACGGTCGGCCTGACCTCCGGCGCCAGTGTTCCCGACGAGCTGGTCATGGAGGTGCTCGACCACCTCGCGGCGCGCGGGTTCACCGACGTGGAGGAGGTCGTCACCGCCAACGAGCGGCTCACCTTCTCCCTCCCGCAGGAGTTGAAGCGGGACATGAAGGCCGCCGCCGCAGCCGGTCGCTCCTGAAGATCTTCGATGGATGGCGATCGGATCCGGGAACCGTCCGGCCGGGCCGTGCGTCGGAGCGGTATGAGGACCCTGCGGATCACCACCGCCGCCCTGCTCGCCGTCGTGGCGCTGAGCGCCTGTGCGCAGGGCGGCGACGGTACGGCATCCACCCCCACCCAGGACACAGGATCGCCCGTGACGACTGACTTCCCGACCCCACCCAGCCCTGCCGACCCGGCGATGCCGTCCGGCCCCGGAAAACCGGGTGGCCCGGCAGGTACCCCCGGTCTGCCGCCGGCCACGGCCGGCACGGTCACACTGACCGGTACGGTCACCCCGGGCGTCGAACCGGGCTGCCTCCTGATCGACGGTTACCTGCTGGTCGACGGCCCCCGCGACGTCCTGCGGGCGGGTAACCGGGTCACCGTCACCGGTCGGGTGGAACCCGATCTGATGACCACCTGCCAGCAGGGCACCCCGTTGCGGGTGCAGAGCGCCAAGCGCGCCTGACCCGCCCCGACCACGGCAACGGAACCTCTGGTCCCGGTAGACGGGACAGCGCCCGTCCCCCTGGACCGGGGGACGGGCGCTGCCGTGTTCGCGGAGTGTCGGGTCAGTTGACCGCGCCGACCGAGACCGCGCCCCGGCCGACGACCGCACCCTCGCTGGTGACGATGGCCAGCTCACCGTAGAGCTGGCGACCCGCGGCCGGAGCCGACTGGGCGGTCACCGTACCGGTGAGCGCGGCGCTGCCGCCGTTGGCCAGGGTGAGCGGGGTGGCCGGAGCGGACAGCGTGCCCAGCGAAGCCGCCGAGAACGAGTCCCGGTAGTCGTACGCGGTGCTGCCGCCCGCGCCGTCCACCGCGTACCCCTCGACGACGATCCGGTAGCTGCCGGCCACCGGGCTGTTCAGCGTGACCGCCTCCTCCGAGTCGCCGTCGGCCGCCTGGCCGACCAGCGTGTTGCCCCGGAAGACGTACAGGTCCAGGTCGGCACCGGCGTTGGCCGGGTTGCCGATCCGGGCGGTGAACCGGGTCGTGCCCTCCGGCACCTCGACGGTGTACTCGTGCGAGGTGCCCTCGGTGATGGTCGGCCGTCCACTCTGCACGCTGGACAGCGGGCCACCCTGACCGGTCACCGAGACCGGGCCGAAGGTGTTGGTGAGCGACCAGTTCGCCCCGGCGGGCTGGCCGGCGACGACGCTGGGCAGCTCGATGACGGCCGGCTCGACCCGGACGCCCTGCACCCGCGCGGTGAGCTGGAACGGGTTGTTCAGCGCCGGCGACGTACGCCGCGACTCCACCTCGATCTCCCAGACCCCGGCGACCGGGTTCTGGTAGTCCCGCTCCTGCGGCTTGCAGACCGCCGGGTCGGAGAAGTTGGTGTAGCAGTTGGTGCTCAGGGTGCTATCCACCGGTACGCCGTACGGGTTGATCGCGATGAACCGGGTCTGCGAACCGGTGGCGATGCCGGACAGGTTCACCTGGAGGGCACCCGCACCCGGTGGCACGGTCACGAAGTACGACGTGAACGCGTTACGGTCGACGGTCCCCTCGGCCGAGAAGGCGTACGCCGGCCCGGTCACCTCGTGCGACGTGATCACCACGGTGGAGATCTCGTGGTCCACGACCGTCGTCGCGGGGTCGTTGATCGTCAGGATCGCGCTGTGCGCCCCGGCCGTCTTCGGCTTGGCGGTCACGTTGACCGTGACGGTCTGGTTCAGCGGCAGCCGGACCTGGGCCGGAGCCCGGAAGGTGCCGTCGTTGCCCCGCAGGACGATTTCGTGGGTGATCGCACCGGCCGGGCCGCTGGTACGGGTGATCTTCACCGGGTAGGTCTTCGCCTCACCGACCCGCTGACCGCCGTTGCCGGCCGTGCAGCGGTTGTAGACACCCGGGCCACGGTTGGCCCGCTCCACCGGCCGGAACTGGCCGGAGAGCTCGGTGCAGACCGGCGCGTCGGTGGTGTAGGACCGGGTCTCGACGCCGTTCTTCAGCAGTTTCCAGGCGCCGGGCACGTTGAACATGCCGTAGCCCTGGCCGTACGTCGGCACGCCGTCGATCGGCTTGGCCGAGGTGTAGATCGCCCGGCGCAGCGCGGCCGGGGTGACGCCCAGGCCCTTGGCCTTGGCGGCGGAGAGCAGCAGCGCGGCGGCACCGGCGGCCTGCGGGGAGGCCATCGACGTCCCGTTGATCATCGCGTAGCCCGGCGGGAGCGGGTAGCCGGCCTCGGCGACCGGGGCGCCCGCCTGCCAGGTCGGCGCCGTGGAGATCGCCGAACCGGGGGCGGTGATGTTCGGCTTGAAGCCGCCGTCCTCACGCGGGCCGCGCGAGGAGAAGTTGAACAGCGCGTTCGGCTTCCGGACGACCGAGCCGTAGTTCGCCAGCCAGGTGTCCTGGCTGATGCTGGCCGCGGTGCTGACCACGTTGTCCGCCACGGACGGGTCGCCGACGGTGTTCATGCCCGGTCCGGAGTTGCCGGCCGAGAGGAACAGCTGTACGCCGTACGTGGTGATCAGGGTGTTGTACAGCTCGGCGCGGGCGTTGAAGCCGTCGTTCAGCGGCGGCAGACCACCGATCGACATGTTGACCACGTCGACCTTGCGGTTGATCACCAGGTCGGCCATACCGGTGGTGAGCGCCGCGTAGGTGCAGCCGCCGCCCCAGGAGCAGGCCCGGGCGGAGACCAGCTTGGCACCCGGGGCCGCGCCGTCGAACGCGCTGTTGCCGAGCATGTCGTTGGCGGCGGTGATGCCGGCGACATGGGTGCCGTGGGTGGATTCGACGATGCCGATGTTGACGTAGTCGTAGAACGGACCGGGCACGCCGTCCGACGGGTTGGCGTCGACATCCTCGCGGTACTCGACCACGAACGGGATCTGGTCTCGCACCGCAGTCGCCGGGTTGTCCACACCGAAGTGCCCGATGTCGAACTTCTCCTTGTACGGCCGCATCATCGACTCGTCGGTGAAGTCCCGGTTCTGGTTGGTGTCGACCCAGACGTTGTGGGTGACCGGGTCGTAGAGGACGCCGAAACTGTCGTTGGTGTCACCGTCCCGGTTGACGTCACCACCCGGGTCGCTGGCGGCGGTGATCGACTCGTTGAACAGGTTGAACCGGTAGGTACCGGCGGCGGCGGTCCAGGTGCCGCCGGCGATGGTGAACGACGGGCCGGTCACCTCCGCCTGCATCCGCCGCCAGGTCAGGTCCTCCAGCGGGTCGGTCGCGGTGACCCAGTCGACGATCTTGCGCTCGCCGGTGGTGGTGGTCTGCAGCGCCGGGTGGCCGAGGTCGACGCCGGAGTCCATGATGCCGATGGTCACGCCCCGGCCGTCCCAGGTGGGATTCGCCGTCTTGAACGCGACCGCACCGGTCTCGTTGGTGGGCATGTACGGGTTCACTGCCGGGGTGTCCGCACCCGGCCCGCTGACCGTGGTGGTCTGCGCAACTTCGACGTCACCCGGCTTCGCCTCGGGGGTCGGGTCGGGCAGCTGGATGACCTCGTCCAGGTCGACCGCGGAGACGCCGGGCAGCGTGGCCGCCTTGAGTACCTTCGAGGTCGGGACCTCGGCGAGCACGTAACCGATGGTGTCGAACCGGCGGCTGACCGAAGCGCCGAGCGCGGTCAGGTCCGCCGCGACGTCCTTCGCCTCACCGGCCTCGGTGGCCACGATCAGGGTCACGGTCGGTTCGTGCTTGGCCTCGGCCTGGGCCAGCAGCTTGGCGTCGTGCGCTCCGAGGGTCTCGGCGGCGGTGGCCCGGGACACATCGGATTCGACCGGCGGGTTGGCGCTCGCGGTAGTCGTACCGCCCACCGTCATGGCACTGGCCGCCACGACCGATGCGAAGAGCGCAGCGGAGGTACGCCGGCTCCGTTTGCGGGGTTTACTCACGTTCTCTTTCCTCCAGAGAACAGGGCCCTGGCAATAGCAGGGCACGCGTTAGCCGCATCCTCGTGGTATTGGAAGTCGATGTCACTACTGGCCGGTACGTTGTGACCAGCCCGTGACGTGAAACGGCCCAGGGTCGTTGCAGACCAACCGGTCGGCCGATACGCGGACCGCTGCCAACCTGCCCCGCATCACGGTCCGCTGTGGAGCGTTATCGCCGGTGACTTTCCGGAAGTGGCTCGGTCAGCGGTACCAGCATCGGCTGCTCGATCAGCTCGGGGGCCTGTGGCTGGCGCGGTGCCGACTCGACCTGCGCCGGGGTGGCCAGTTCCTGGTCGGACACTCCCAGATCGGCCAGCTTGCGGGCGCTGACCAGCACCCGGGCCTCCAACGACCCGACCGTGCGGTTGTACGCGGTGACCGCGCTGCCCAGCGCACCGCCCAGCTTGGTCACGTGGTCACCCAGCGTGGCGAGCCGCCCGTACAGCTCCCGGGCCAGCGAATGCACCGCCACCGCGTTGCGGGCCAACGCCTCCTGCCGCCAGGCGTATGCCACCGTCCGGAGCAGGGCGACCAGGGTGGCCGGGGTGGCCAGCACGACATTGCGGGCGAATGCGTGCTCCAACAGCGTCGGGTCACGTTGCATGGCCACGTCGAGAAATGGATCCGCCGGCACGAAGAGCACCACAAACTCTGGGGTCGAATCGAACGCCGCCCAGTACGACTTCGCGGCCAGCGCGTCCACATGCGAACGCAGGTGCTTCGCGTGCGCGTCCAGGTGGGAATCCCGGGTCCGCTCGTCGCGGGCCTCCATCGCGGTCAGGTACGCGTCGAACGGCGCCTTCGCGTCCACCACCACCGTGCGGCCACCGTGCAGCCGGACCACCAGATCGGGCCGGACCATTTGCTGGTCGGTGCTGGCCGTCACCTGCTCGGCGAAGTCGCAGTGCTCCAGCATCCCGGCCGCCTCGATGATCCGGCGTAGCTGGTGCTCCCCCCAGCGGCCCCGCACCTGCGGGGCACGGAGCGCGGCGACCAGTTGCCGGGTCTCGGTCCGCAGCTCACCGGAGACCACGCCCATCGACCGGACCTGTTCCCGTAGCTCGGCGTACGCGTCCACCCGGTCGCGTTCCAGCTCGGTCACCCGCTCCTCGTAGCGGCGCAGCGTCTCGTGCAGCGGTGCCACCGCCCGGGCCACCGCCTCCTGGGACTGGGCGGTCGCCTCGTAGTTCAACGCCCGGATGGACTGCTCCAGCCGTGCCTCACCGTCCCGGGCAGCGGTCAGCGTGGCGTCCAGGCGGGCGATCTCCGCTGCGGATCGGGTCCGCGCGGCAAGCCAGCCGACCGCCCCACCGGCCCCGAGGCAGACGACGACCACGGCCAGCGTCGAGAAGTCCATCCTCCGAGCTTGCCAAACGGGTACGAGTGGAGCTGCGTGGGTACGTGCGGGTCATGAGGATCGTGTTGGTGGTACTGCCCGTGCTGCTGCTCGTGCTGGTGATCGCTGTCCTGCTCTGGTGGCGGGCGGAGAGCCGGGCGCGGGAGCAGCGGCTCGTCGCCGACGCCCGCGCCGACGCACAGCGGTGGTACGAACGCCTCGGTGGCCAGGTGATGAACCTGCACGGGGACGCCCCGGCGGTACGCCAGGCACTGGTCGACGCGGGGGAGCGGTACAACGCGGCCGGTGGGCAGTTGGAACAGGCGCGTACCGTCCGGCAGTTCGAACTGGCCCGGGAGACCGCCCTGGAGGGGCTCGCGTACGCCCGGGCGGCCCGGGTGGCCCTCGGCATCGATCCCGGCCCGGAACTGCCGCCGCTGGCCGCCGCGCAGGGCGCCGGTGCGTTGACCCGGGACCGGACCGTCGACGTGCAGGGCCAGGTCTTCAAGGCGGGCCCGCGACCGGGCCAGGACACGCCGTACTACCACCCGGGCGGCCGTTATGAGGGTCGGCCGGTACCGGCCGGTTGGTACTCGACCCCGTGGTGGCGGACCGCGCTGGGTGCCGGCGCGGGCGTGCTCGGCGGCATGCTGATCGCGGATGCCCTCCTCTCGCCGGCCTTCGTCGATCCCGGCTACTCCTACGGCGCCGGCGGTCAGGAGGGGTACGCCGACGCCGGTGGTGCCGACGCCGGTGGTGCCGGCCCCGGTGGTGACGTCGACGCCGGTGATCCCGGCTCCGGCGGGGGGAGCGGTGAGCTGGGCGGCGGAGATTCCGGCGGCGGTTTCGGCGGTGGCGGTGATTTCGGTGGTGGCGGTGATTTCGGTGGTGGCGATTTCGGCGGTGGCGGAGATGTCGCTGGCGGTGGTTTCGGCGGCGGCGGTGGTTTCGGCGGTGGAGGTGACTTTGGCGGTGGCGATGTCGGCGGGGGTGGCGACTGGTAGGGCGGGCGCTGGTGCCACCCGCAGGTGTTAAGAAGGGCCCCTTCCTATGCAAAATGCGTTAAGAAGGGGCCCTTCCTTACATCTGTCAGCCGGTGTTGCGCATGCCGGCGGCGATGCCGTTGACCGTGGTGAGCAGCGCGCGTTCCAGGGCGGTGCCGTCACCGGGAGCGCGACGGGCACCCGGCGCGGTGGCCACCGCGCGACCGGCGGCGCCCGAGTCGCGGTACTGCCGCAGCAGGGCCACCTGGAGGTGGTGCAGCGGCTCCAGGTAGGTGTCCCGGACGGCCAGGGTGCGCTGGAGCACCGGCGAGTTCTCCAGCAGGGCGGGCGAGTTGGTGATCGCCAGCACCTCCTGCTTGGTCCGCTCGTACTCCTCGCAGATCAGGTCGAAGATCGGGTGCAGCTTCTTCGGTACCAGCGTCTCGACGTACCGGCGGGCGATGCCCAGGTCGGTCTTGGTCAGCATCATCTCGACGTTGGACAGGAACGTCCGGAAGAAGTGCCAGTTGCGGTACATCTCGGCGAGTACGTCGGACAGTCCCTCGTCCCGGGCAGCGGCCAGGCCGGAGCCGACCCCGAACCAGCCGGGCACGATCTGCCGGGTCTGGGTCCAGCCGAACACCCACGGGATCGCCCGCAGCCCGGACAGCCCGGCGCCGGTGTTGGGGCGCTTCGCCGGCCGGGAGCCGATGTTCAGCGCGCCGAGCAGCTCGGTCGGGGTGGACGCCCAGAAGTACGCCGGCAGGTCCGGGTTCTCGACCAGGCCCCGGTACGACCGGAAGGCGGACTCGGAGACCACGTCCATGGCGGCGTCCCAGCGCTCCAGCGCCTCGGCCGGCTGCCGGGGCGTGGTGTGCAGCAGTGCGCTCTGCAGCACGGCGGCCAGGGTCAGTTCCAGGTTCTCCCGGGCCAGCGACGGCAGGCTGTACTTGTCGGAGATGACCTCACCCTGCTCGGTGACCTTGATCGCGCCGTCCAGGGTGCCGTACGGCTGGGCCAGGATCGCCTCGTGGGTGGGGCCGCCGCCCCGGCCGACGGTGCCGCCCCGGCCGTGGAAGAGCCGCAGCCGTACGCCGTGCCGTGCCGCCACGTCCCGCAGGCTGCGCTGCGCCCGGTGGATGGACCACTGGCTGGTGGTGATGCCCGCCTCCTTGTTGGAGTCGGAGTAGCCCAGCATCACCTCCTGCACGTCACCCCGGGCGGCGACCAGGGCCCGGTACGCCGGCAGGGAGAGCAGTTCGTCGAGGAGTTCGCCACCGGCGTTCAGCTCGGCCGGGGTCTCCAGCAGCGGTACGAAGCCGATCCGCGCCCGGCCGCTGTGCACGTCGACCAGGCCCGCCTCACGGGCCAGCACCACGGCGGCGAGTACGTCGTCCACCCCGAGCGTCATCGAGATGATGTACGACTCGATCACCTCGGTGCCGAACCGGTCCTGCGCCTCCCGGATGGTGCCGAAGACGTCGAAGGTCTTCCGGGCGCTCTCGGTCAGCGGGGTGTCGACGTTGCTGAGCGGACGACGACCGGCCAGCTCGTCGGCGAGCAGCTTGGTCCGTTCCAGCCGGCTCAGGCCCGGGTAGTCGGAGACCTCGCCGACCGCCGCGTAGAACTGGGCGAGGACCGCGTGGTGGGCCTCGGCGTGCTCCCGGACGTCCAGGGTGGCCAGGTGCAGACCGAAGGCGGAGACGGTACGGATCGCCGAGGCGAGCTTGCCGACCGCGGTGAGCTGGCCGGAGTTACGGGCCAGGGAGGCCCGCATCAGCTCCAGGTCGGCGAGGAGTTCGGCGGTACCCCGGTAGTCCCGGCCGGGGGTGTGCGCGGTGCCCTCCCGCAGCCGGCGCCGGGTGTTGGCCAGCTTCGCCTTCACGCAGCGCGCCTTGAGCCGGTACGGTTCCTCGGCGTTGACCCGGCGGAACCGGGCCGCCACCTCGGGCAGGACGTCCAGGTCGGCGGCGAGGCTGGCGGAGAGGTCCAGGGACACCCCGCGCAGCCGGCGGGAGACGGAGACCTCGTTGATCAGCCCCTCCATCGCCGTCTCGGTCGCCTGAAGGCCGTGCTCGTGCTGGATCAGCAGCACCTCACGGGTGACGTGCGGGGTGACGAACGGGTTGCCGTCCCGGTCACCGCCGATCCAGGTGCCGAAGGTCAGCGGGCGGGCGCTCGGGGAGGTCTCCACACCCAGGGTGCGCAGCGTGTCGGCGAGGTCGTTGAGCACCCGCGGCGCCGCGTCACTGTAGAGGTCGCGCAGGTAGTAGATGGCGTTCCGGGCCTCGTCGGTCGGGTCGGGCCGGTCCAGCCGCAGCTCGTCGGTCTGCCACATCAGGTCGAGCAGTTCGGCGAGGCGCCGGTTGCTCGGGCTCTCGTCGCTGGCGCCGTAGAGGATCGCGGCGGCGGCCTCGGCGTCCAACTCGTCGGCGATGGCGCGCAGCTTGGACAGGATCGACCGGCGGGCCGCCTCGGTGGGGTGCGCGGTGAACACCGGCCGGACGGCCAGCCGGCGGGCGGCGGCGGCGATCTCGTCGGCCGGTACGCCCCGCTCGGCGATCATCTTGGCGGCCTGGTCCAGCCAGCCCCCGTGGGTGGCCCGGCGGCGGCGCAGATCCCGCGCCCGGTGCACCTGCTCGGTGATGTTGGCCAGGTGGAAGTAGGTGGAGAAGGCCCGGGCCAACTTGGTGCCGGTGGTCACGTCCATCCCGGCCAACCGGGTGGCGGCGGCCGGTGGGTCGGACCGGACCAGGGCGCGGATCTCCTCGACCAGGTCGAGCAGGGGCGGGCCCTCCTGCCGGGCGAGGGTCTGGCCGAGGAGGGTGCCGAGCCGCCGGATGTCGGCGCGCAGGGCGGCGTCAGGTCCGTCGTGGTCGTACTGGTCGGTCATACCCGCGCTCCTTACGTGAGTACGAAGGACAGCGCTGTCCGACTGTCTGGATGGTATCCGCGCCCCAGGGATGGATTGGAAGGGCCCCTTCCTATCGTTTTTTGCATAACAGGGGGCCCTTCCCAACAACTCAGGAGGGGACGGGGTGCCGGGTGGGGTTGGCCGGCCGGCCCCGGACCAGGGCGGCGGTGAGCAGTCCGACCAGCCGGAGCAGCAACCCGACGGTACGGATCAACTGCCCCGGCCCGGCCCGCCGGTCTCCGGCCGTTACCCCCACTCTTGCCAGGCTATGGGTGTTGCAGTAGTTATGAGATGGTTCAGGGCAATCGCCCGCTAGCCGGAAAACCGGTGGCCCGCCGGTACCGTGCTGCCATGCATGCCGTGCCATGCCATGCCACGCCTGAGCTGCGGTGGTGGTCTTCGACGTCGACCTCGGGCACACCGACCCGCAGTTGATCACCCCTTATGGCTGCACCGTGCGGGTCGATGCGCCCGCCCGGCGGATCAGCGTCCGATACTGACCTGATGATCGACGTCACCCATCAGATCAACGCAGTACGCCGTCAGGTCGGCACGCGGGTGCTGGAGGCCGGCGAGGCCCGGGTGGTCACCGTCAGCCAGACCTACGGCGCCTCGGTCGAGGACGTCTGGGATGCGTGTACCAGCGCCGAGCGGATCGCCCGCTGGTTCCTGCCGGTCACCGGCGACCTGCGGCTACACGGCCGGTACCAGTTGCAGGGCAACGCGGGCGGGGTGGTCGAGCGCTGCGACCCGCCGAGGAGCTTCGCCGCCACCTGGGAGTACGGCGGCGACGTGAGCTGGATCGAGGTCCGCCTCTCAGCCGAGCCGGACGGGCGGACCCGGTTCGAACTGGAGCACGTGGCGCACGTCGACGACGACCGGTGGACCGAGTTCGGGCCGGGTGCGCTCGGGGTCGGCTGGGACATGGCCCTGCTCGGCCTGGCCGGGCACCTCGGCACCGGGGAGTCGGTGACCCCGGAGACGGCCGCCACCTGGGTCGGCTCCGACCAGGGGCGGGAGTTCATGACGCTGAGCAGCGCGCGGTGGGGGGAGGCCAGTGCCGCCGCCGGTACCGACGCGGAGCAGGCGCGGGCAGCCGCCGACCGGACCACCGCCGCCTACACCGGTACGCCCCCACCCTGACGCCGGCCGGGCTGTGCCGGGTGGCATCCGCTCAGGTGTCGCGGTGCCCGGTCAGACGATCGGGCACCGACCACGGCTGTCCGGTCAGACGATCGGGCATCGACCACGGCTGTAGTGGGCGACCGCCGCCAGGATCTCCGCCTCCGACCGGTCCGCGAAGTTCAGCGTCGCGACCAGCCCGGAGCCGTAGAAGGCGGTCAACATCCCGCTGTCGATCGCCGTGAACACGCCGAGGTTCTGCAGAGCGCGCGAGTCGCGGGGCTGGACGACCAGCATCTTTTCCAGGCTCCACCGGCGGCGGGAGATTTGCGCGACCGCCTCCCAGGGCAGCCAGACCGCCTGGCCCCGGGTCGGCCGGGTACGGATCCAGAGCCCGGCCGGGCCCAGTGCCAGCACCGGACCACCGGACCCGATCAGCCACAGTTGGAGCCCCAGCGGCAGGCCGACCAGGCACAGCAGGCAGCCCACCGTACCGAGGATGGCCGGCACGGCGTTGGCCCGCAGCTCCGGATCGGCGGAGTCCACCATGCCGAGGCCGGCGAAACAGGCAATCGGAATGATCAGGACCAGCACGATCCCAGCGAAGACGAGACCGCGTTTGGTGAGGTTGGGGCGTACCACGAAGGGCTGGTTGTCCGGGATGCGCTTGGTCGTCGGTGCCGGCGGGGGCGGATACCCCGGCGGCGCCGCCGGGTAGCCGGGATGCGGGTATCCCGGTGGCGGGTAGCCCGGCGGGTTGCCGTACGGGGGCTGTGCGGGATAGCCGGGGGGCGGAGTGGTCACCGGATGACTCCAGCTCCTGAGTAGGGCAAGGGGGACACCAGCCTACGGCGGCCCTGATCACCGGGCGCCCGCCCGGCTCCCGGACGCGGCGGCACCGGCGGAGTCACCGCTTCCACGGCCTCGATCCGCCCCGTGGGCCGGTACCGCCGGCACCGACCGGATCGTCCGTCCCACGAGATAGGCTGGCATCCGTACACCCCCCGTCCGGTCGGACGCGGGGTACCTGTTCGTGTGCCGACGGTTGCGCCCCGGCCCACCGGGCCACGGCCGTGTCCACCGCCGACCCGGCGACACTCCTGGAAGTGATTCACATGCTCACCGGACTGCTGGCCGCCGCTCTGGGTGACCCGGGGCTGACCCGGGCCCGCGATCTCGCCCGCTCGGGGGCGGCGCAGGTCGACGGGCTCGACCTGACCGCGCCCGCCGCCCTGCGCCCGTTCGCGGTGGCCACGGTCGCCGCCGACATCGAGGCCGGGGGTGCCGGCCGGCCGGTGCTCGCGGTCACCGCGACCAGCCGCGAGGCGGACGACCTCGCCGCCGCGCTGGGCAGCCTGATCCCGGCCGGCCAGGTGGCCGTCTTTCCGGCCTGGGAGACCCTGCCGCACGAGCGGCTCTCCCCCCGCTCCGACACCGTGGGCCGCCGGTTGGCCGTCCTGCGCCGGCTCGCCCATCCGCAGGCCGCCGACGCGCACGGGCGTACCGGCCCGCTGCGGGTGGTCGTCGCGCCGGTCCGTTCGCTGCTGCAACCCCAGCTCAAGGGGCTCGGTGACCTGGAGCCGGTGCAGCTCGCCGCCGGTGCCGAGGCGGACCTGGAGGGCGTCGCCCGCCGGTTGACCGACATGGCGTACGCCCGGGTCGACCTGGTCACCAAGCGTGGCGAGTTCGCGGTACGCGGCGGCATCCTCGACGTCTTCCCGCCGACCGACGAGCACCCGTCCCGGGTCGAGTTCTGGGGCGACGAGGTGGAGGAGATCCGTACCTTCGCCGTCGCCGACCAGCGGACCATCGAGCAGGTCGAGCAGCTCTGGGCACCGCCCTGCCGGGAACTGCTGCTCACCCCGGCGGTGCGCAGGCGGGCCGCCGCGCTCGCCGAGCAGCACCCCGAGCTGGCCGAGATCCTGGACAAGCTCGCCGAGGGCATCCCGGTCGAGGGGATGGAGTCGCTGGCCCCCGCGCTGATCGGCCCGGACTCGCTGGAACTGCTGCTGGACACCATGCCGGCCGGTACCCATGTGCTGCTCTGCGACCCGGAGCGGATCCGGACCCGGGCGCACGACCTGGTCCGTACCTCGGAGGAGTTCCTCCAGGCGAGCTGGGCCGCAGCCGCCGTCGGCGGCCAGGCCCCGGTGGACCTCGGCGCCGCTGCCTTCCGGACCCTGGCCGAGGTACGCGCCGCCGCCGGCAAGCTGGGCCAGCCCTGGTGGACGCTGTCCCCGTTCGGCCTGGACGGGGCGGAGCCGGCACCGGCCCGGCAGCCCTGGGAGGACGAGCCCGGCGAAATCAACGTCACCCCGGACGACGCGATCGCGGTCACCCTGACCGCCCAGCCCACCCCGCTCTACCACGGCGAGACCGCCCGGGTGGTGGACGACCTCAAACGCTGGGCCGGCGACGGCTGGGCCATCGCCCTGGTCTTCGAGGGGCACGGCCCAGCCCAGCGGGCCGTCGAGGTGCTCCGGGACGCCGGGCTCGGCGCGGCGCTCACCGACGCCATCGCCGCCGCACCCGCACCCGGCGAGGTGATGGTCTCCTGCGGTGCGCTCAACCACGGCTTCCTCGCCGAGTCGTCGCGGTTCGCGCTGCTCACCGGCAACGACATCACCGGCGGGCGGGGCTCCTCCACCCGGGACATGCGCAGGATGCCGAGCCGGCGGCGCAACACCATCGACCCGCTGGAGTTGAAGGCCGGCGACTACGTCGTCCACGAGCAGCACGGCATCGGCCGGTACGTCGAACTCGTGCAGCGGGCGGTCAACGGGGCCGAGCGGGAGTACCTCGTCATCGAGTACGCCGCCAGCAAGCGCAACCAGCCCGGCGACCGGCTCTTCGTCCCCACCGACCAGCTCGACCAGCTCTCCCGTTATGTCGGCGGCGAGACTCCCACGTTGCACAAGATGGGCGGCTCGGACTGGCAGAAGTCCAAGGCCCGCGCCCGCAAGGCGGTCCGGGAGATCGCCGCGCAGCTCATCCAGCTCTACGCCGCGCGCAAGGCGTCCAAGGGGCACTCCTTCGGACCCGACACCCCGTGGCAGCGGGAACTGGAGGACGCCTTCCCGTGGACCGAGACGCCCGACCAGCTCGCGGCGATCGAGGAGGTCAAGCGGGACATGGAACAGACCGTCCCGATGGACCGGCTGATCTGCGGCGACGTCGGCTACGGCAAGACCGAGATCGCGGTACGCGCCGCGTTCAAGGCGGTGCAGGACGGCAAGCAGGTCGCCGTGCTGGTACCCACCACCCTGCTCGCCCAGCAGCACTACAACACGTTCGCCGAGCGGATGGGCCAGTTCCCGATCGAGATCCGGCAGCTCTCCCGGTTCCAGACGCCGAAGGAGGCGGAACGGACCATGGAGATGGCCGCCGACGGCAGCGCGGACATCGTCATCGGTACCCACCGGCTGCTCTCGGCGGCCACCCGGTTCAAGTCCCTCGGGCTGGTCATCGTCGACGAGGAACAGCGCTTCGGGGTGGAGCACAAGGAGCACCTGAAGACCCTGCGCGCCTCGGTCGACGTGCTCAGCATGTCGGCCACCCCGATCCCCCGGACCCTGGAGATGGCGATCACCGGTATCCGGGAGATGTCCACCATCGCCACCCCGCCGGAGGAGCGGCACCCGGTGCTGACCTTCGTCGGGGCGTACGACGAGCGCCAGGTGGCCGCGTCCATCCACCGCGAGCTGCTCCGCGACGGGCAGGTCTTCTACCTGCACAACCGGGTCGAGTCGATCGACCGGGCGGCCCGACGGCTCCGGGAGCTGGTGCCCGAGGCCCGGGTCGCGGTGGCACACGGCCAGATGGGTGAGGAAGCCCTGGAGAAGGTGATGGTCGGCTTCTGGGAGAAGGAGTTCGACGTCCTGGTCTGCACCACCATCGTCGAGTCCGGCATCGACATCCCCAACGCCAACACGCTGATCGTGGAGCGGGCCGACCTGCTCGGCCTGGCCCAGTTGCACCAGATCCGGGGGCGGGTCGGCCGGGGCCGGGAGCGGGCGTACGCGTACTTCCTCTACCCGGGCGAGAAGCCGCTCACCGAGCACGCCCACGAGCGGCTGGCGACGATCGCCCAGCACACCGAGTTGGGCGCCGGCATGTACGTGGCGATGAAGGACCTGGAGATCCGGGGTGCCGGCAACCTGCTCGGCGGTGAGCAGTCCGGGCACATCGAGGGGGTCGGTTTCGACCTGTACGTCCGGATGGTCGGCGAGGCGGTGCAGCAGTTCAAGGGCGAGCGGCCCGAGGAGGAGACCGACGTCAAGGTCGACCTGCCGGTCGATGCGCACCTGCCGCACGACTACGTCGCGGTGGAGCGGCTGCGCCTGGAGATGTACCGCAAGCTCGCCGAGGCCCGCGACGAGGCGCGGCTACGCGAGGTGGTGGCCGAGATGACCGACCGGTACGGCGAACCGCCCGCGCCGGTGCAGAACCTGGTCGCGGTGGCCCGGTTCCGGCTGCTCGCCCGCCGTTACGGCCTCACCGACGTGTCGATGCAGGGCAAGCACATCCGGTTCAGCCCGTTGCCGCTGCCCGACTCCAAGCAGATGCGGCTCAAGCGGTACCACCCGGACGCGGTCTACAAGCAGGTCGCCGACCAGGTCAGCGTGCCCCGGCCGAGTACCCGGCGGATCGGCGGCGAGCCGCTGCGCGACCAGGCGCTGCTGGACTGGTGCGCCCAGCTCCTCTCCGATGTGCTGGGCGAGCCGGCCGCGCTGGCGGGAGCAGGTCGGTGATCGCCACCCGGTCCCGGGTGGGCACAGTCATTACCAGCATGGGAGCGTGTGAGAGAGTGGCCGTCATGCGCGCTCGTCGTCTTGTCGCCGTCGCCGCCACGGCGGCCCTCGGTCTTGCCTCTCTCGCCGCCTGCGGGAAGTCCTCGCCGGATGTCGCCGCGTACGTGGGCGACACGAAGTACTCCGTCGAGCGGGTCGACGGGATCTACGACGACGCGCAGACCAGGTACGCCGCAGCGGTCAACGCGCAGGCCGCGCAGGCCGGTGCCACCCCGTCCCCCGAGCAGCTCAGGGCCCGCGTCAACCGGCAGGACATCGTCAACCTGCTGGTCAGCATCGAGCTGGGTAGGCGGGTGGCGACGGAGAAGCAGCTCACCGTGCCGGACGAGGTCACCCCGGAGCAGTTGGCGCAGCCCCTGCAGATGCCGCCGGACGCCGAGTACGCCCAGCTCTGGGGCGAGTGGCTGGACATCTACAACACCCTGGCCGAGAAACTGCCGCCGGCCGAGTTGAGCGACGCCTCGGTGATGGCCGTCTACGACGCGATCGCCGCGACCGGCGCGATCCAGCCCGGGCTGACCGTGGCCGAGGTGCGGCAGGCGTTCGGCACCGGCGACTTCGTGCGGCAGGGCTCGGCGGTCAGTGCCGCCCTCCAGGTGGAGGCCGAGCAGGCCGGCGTCTCGATCAACCCGGCGTACCGGCCGGTCGGCGTACCCTCGGCGGTCAACGCCGCGCAGGGCCCGGTCTTCTACTCGCTGCCGTACATCGACGAGAGCGGTCCGGTGACCGACATCTCCACTCCCGAGGCACCAGCCACGGCAGCCGCCGACGCATGAGCGCGCGGATCGTCCTGCTGGTCACCTCGCCCCGGCTGCCCGCCGGACTGCTGACCGCTGCCGCCTGGGACGTGGTACGCGCCCATCCGGTGCTGGCCGGCACGGAGAGCGAACTGACCGGGGCGGTCCGGGCGGCCGGCGCCGAGGTGACGATCGTGGCCTCCGGGGCGACCGACGCGCTGCTCGACGCGGTCACCGCGCACGGCACGGTGGTCTGGCTGGCCGGCCCGGCCGGGGACGAGTCGCTCGCCCGTGAGTTGGGGCTGCGGCTGGCCCGCCAGCCGGGTCTGGCCGAGTTGGAGCTGATGTACGGCTCGTGGGACCCGCCCGGCGCCCGGCTGCTCGACGCGGTGACCGTGATGGACCGGCTGGCCGGCCCGGGTGGCGACCCGTGGAAGCGGGCGCAGACCCACCGGTCACTCGCCGGCTTCCTGCTGGAGGAGTGCTACGAGGCGTACGACGCGATCGTCACCGACAACCTCGACGAGCTTCGCGAGGAGCTGGGCGATGTGCTGTTGCAGGTGCTGCTGCACAGCCGGCTGGCCGAGGAGCGCGCCGACGGCGAACCGTGGAGCGTGGACGACGTTGCCGCCGGTCTGGTGGACAAGATGGTCCGGCGTAACCCGCACGTCTTCGCCGGGGCCGAGGCCGGCACCCTCGACGAGATCACCGCGAGCTGGGAACGGATCAAGCAGGCCGAGAAGTCCCGGGAGTCGGTGCTGGAGGGGATCGCGCTGAGCCAGCCCGCGCTGTCCCTGGCCGCCAAGATCCTGCAACGGGCGGCCCGGGTGGGGCTGGCCGTACCGCTGCCGACCGGCGCGGGACCGGCGGACGCCAGCGCCGTGGACACCGCCGGGCCGGCCGACGCCGAGGCCCGCCTCGGCGCCACCCTGCTGGCCACGGTCGCGCAGGCCAGGGAAGCCGGCCTGGATGCCGAGGCGGCGCTGCGCCGGGCTGCCCTGGCCTACGCCGACGAGGTGCGCGCCGCCGAGGCGGGCCGGAGACCCTGATTTCGGGTGTCCCGGGCGGTGGTGAGACCGACGGCCAGGCCGGCGGCGACCACCAGGACCCCGGTCGCCTGGACGGCACCCGGTGGGTGGCCCGCCTGGACGGCTGCGGTGACCAGGGTGGCCACCGGCATCAGCCCGACGAGCATTCCGGCGCGGGCCAGGCCCAGCCGACGCAGACCCAGGAACCAGGCGACGAACGCCACCACCGTCATCAGCCCGGCGAGGTAGACCAGCGTCGCCGCCTCCACCGCCGTGGGCAGGCGCAGCCGCGCCGGTTCGCCCGCCACGACCGCTGCCACCAGCAACAGGGGTACGGCCAGCCCGCAGCCGTACGCGGCGACCCGTACCGCCCCCAGCCGGGGCAGCACGATGGCGGCGAGCAACGAGAACGCGATCTCGCCACCGAGCGCCCCGAATGCGGCGAGGAGGCCGATGGCGTCGGTCCGACCGGCACCCTGCACCAGTGCGGTTCCGGTGACCACGATCCCGGCGGAGAGCAGCAGGCGCGGGGCGGGACGGCCCCCATGCAGCAGGGGGGCCAGCAGGGCCAGACCGAGGGGTGCGGCCCCGATGACGGTGCCGACCATCGCCGGTTCACTGTGCCGTAGGGCGATCAGTACGCATGCGTTGAAGCCGGCCAGGCCGGTTGCCGCGAGCAGGGTGAGCAGACCGAGTTCCCGTCCGGTCGGCCGGGACCGGGCCGCGACGGTGGTGCCGGTGCCGGTGCCGGTGTCGGTGTCGGTCGGCGGGGCGGCGCCGGTCGGGTCGAGCCGGGGCCACCAGCGGGCGATGGCGGCCAACCCGGCGGCGGCCAGCGCGTAGCGCACGGCCTGGCCGGTCAGGGGCGGGTAGTCGAGGATGAGCTGGCTGATCGAGATGGAACTGCCGACGATCACCATGCCGATGGTGCAGAGCAGGACGCCACGTGGATCGAATCTGGTCACCCGGTCGACGCTAGGAGGCAGGTGGTCCACTCTTAAGGTCCAGTTGCCGGACAGATTGGGGGACCACTTGTCGTCCCTGGAAGCACTGGTCACCCTGGACCGGGGGCGTCCCGGCCTGGCTGGACAGCTCATCGTGGCCCTCCGCGCGGCGATCGAGGCTGGCCGGCTGGCGCCCGGTACCCGCCTGCCCGCCAGTCGGGCTCTCGCCGCCGACCTGCGACTGTCCCGGGGCGTCGTGGTCGAGGCGTACGAGCAACTGGTCGCCGAAGGGCGGCTGACCGCCCGGCGAGGTTCCGGCACGGTGGTGGCCGACTCAGGCGCGGCCAGGCCGGTCGACGCCGGACCCGGCCGGGACGGCCGCCGCTCCGATCACCACCTGCCCGGCGTCCCGGGGACGGGGCTGCCGGCGGCGCCCCTGCGGGCCGGGGTACCGGATCTGGGACTCTTCCCGAGGGCCACCTGGCGCCGGGTGTACGAGCGGGCGCTGCGTGAGGTCCGCGACGCCGAGCTGGGCTACGGCGATCCGGCCGGGGCGCCCCGGCTCCGGACCGAGCTGGCCGGCTACCTGGGCCGGGTCCGGGCGGCCCGGGTCGACCCGACCGACCTTGTCGTCACCACCGGCGCCGCGCAGGCGTTCACCCTGCTGGCCGGGGTGCTGGCCGCCCGGGGCGTGACCCGGATCGGGGTCGAGGACCCGGGTAGCAGCGGTGTGCTGGCGCCGCTGCGGGCCCAGGGTCTGCGCCCGGTCGGGGTACCGGTCGACGCCGACGGACTGGACGTCGCCGCGTTGCGCCGCTCCCGGTTGCGGGCCGTCCTGGTGACGCCCGCGCACCAGTTCCCGACCGGAGTGGTGCTCGCCCCGGCCCGCCGGACCGCCCTGCTCGACTGGGCCAGGTCCACCGGCGGACTGATCGTCGAGGACGACTACGACGCCGAGTTCCGCTACGACCGGGACCCGGTCGGCTGCCTTCAGGGGCTCGCCCCGGACTCGGTCGCCCATCTCGGTTCGGTGAGCAAGGCGCTCGCCCCCGGGCTGCGGTTGGGGTGGCTGGCGGTACCGCCCGCGCTCCGGCCGGCGGTGCTGGCCGGCAAGTTCGCCGCCGACCTCGGCGGCCCGGCGCTGGAACAGTTGGCCTTCGCCGAGCTGCTCGCCAGCGGCGGTTACGACCGGCACCTCCGCCGGGCCCGGCGGACCTACCGGGACCGGCGGGACGCCCTGGTCGGCGCGCTCCACCGGTACCTGCCCGGCGCCCGGGTCTCCGGGATCGCGGCCGGGCTGCACCTCGTACTCGAACTGCCCGCCGGGACCGACGACGCCGCGCTGGCCGTTGCCGCCCGAGCGGCCGGGCTCGGCCCGGTCCCGCTGGCCGAGCTACGGCTGACCCGTTCCGGACCACCCGGACTGGTGCTGGGTTACGCCGCCCACTCCGCTGCCGAGCTGGAGTCGGCCGTGGCGGTACTGGCCGGCCTCCTCCGCGCCCTGTACCGGCCCGGACCGGCCACCTCGGCGGTCGATCCGTAGCGGCCCGCCAGCGACTAGATTCATCGGTATGTCCACCTTCCTGCCCCGCACCGAGCGGATCATCGACGCGCTCCTGGAACGCCGCCCGGGCCTGGCCAACTCGGCCGGGGAGCACCGGTACGACGACCGGTTGCCCGACTACTCCGCCGATGCCGTGGCGGCCGACGGGGCGATGCTGCGGGAGGCGGCGCACGCGCTCGCCGAGGTGGACGGCGACCTGCTCGACCCCGACGAGCAGGTCGACCACGCCATGCTCAGCGCCCTGGTGGACCGGGAACTGTTCGAGCTGACCGAGATCCGGGCGCACGAGTGGGACCCGCTGCGGCACAACCCCGGGCCGCTGCTGCACACCCTCATCGCCCGCCCGTACGCCCCGGTGGAGGTGCGGTTGACGGCGCTGGCCGGTCGGCTGGCCGCCGTACCGGACGCACTGGCCACCGCCCGTGCGACGCTGAGCGACGTACCCCGGATCCACGCCGAGACGGCGGTCGGACAGTTCGCCGGAACGGCGGCGCTGGTCCGCGACGAGCTGCCGGCGCTGCTCGCCCAGGCACCGGCGCTGCGCAGCAGCGTCGAGCCGGTCGCACGGGCGGCGGTCGAGGCGCTGACCAGATTCGCCGGCCAGCTGCGGGCCGGCCTGGCCGACGACCCGGGCCCCGGCCGGGACCCGCGTCTCGGGCGACGCCGGTGGGAGGCACGGCTCTGGCACACCCTGGACACCGAACTGCCGGCGGCCGAGGTGCTCCGCCGGGCCTGGGCCAACCTGAACCGGGTGACCGACGAGATCCGGGCCGCCGCCGCCGAGCTGGTCGGCGGTCCGGAGACCGACGAGACGGTACGCCGCGCGTTGGACCTGCTCGCCGCCGAGCACCCGGACGACCACACCATCGTGGCAGCGGCCGGGGTCACCCTCGACGAGGCGACCGATTTCGTCCGGGAACACGACCTGGTGTCCCTGGTGGACGACCCGTGCATCATCCAGGAGATGCCCGAGTTCGCCCGGGGGGTCGCGGTGGCCTACTGCGACTCGCCCGGCCCGCTGGAGACGGCGGACGTGCCGACGTTCTACTGCATCGCCCCCACCCCGGCGGACTGGCCGGCGGGCCGGGTCGAGTCGTTCTACCGCGAGTACAACGACCACATGCTGCGCAACCTCACCGTGCACGAGGCGATGCCCGGCCACTTCCTCCAACTCGCGCACGCCCGCCGGTACGCCGGCTCCACCCGGGTCCGGACGGTGGCGCAGTCCGTCCCGTTCATCGAGGGCTGGGCCGTGTACGCCGAGGAGGTGATGGCCGCCGCCGGCTTCGGTGGCCTGCCGGTGCGGCTGCAACAGCTCAAGATGCAGCTCCGGATGACCATCAACGCCCTGCTCGACCAGCTCGTGCACGTCGAGGAGCTGCCCGAGGCCGAGGCGATGGCGCTGATGACCGGGCGGGGCTTCCAGGAGGAGGGCGAGGCGACCGGCAAGTGGCGGCGCGCCCTGCTCACCTCGACCCAGCTCTCCACGTACTTCGTCGGCTACAGCGAGGTGGCCGCGATCGCCGCGCTGCGCCCGTCCGGGACGTCGGTACGGCAGTGGCACGACGCGATGCTGGCGCACGCCTGCCCGCCGCCCCGGCACCTACGCACCCTGCTCACCGCCTGAGGTGTAAGGAAGGGCCCCTTCTTATCGTTTTTGGTATAGGAAGGGGCCCTTGTTAACACTGCCTGCCGTCAAGCGCGGCGACGTGGTCGATCAGCCAGCGGGAGATCGAGTACGCCGGGGGCAGCTCAGCCGGCAGCGCGTCCACCGGGAACCAGCGGGCCTGCACCAGCTCCTGTCCGTCGATGACCGGCTCGGCCAGCGGGTCGGCGGCGACGGCGGTGAATCCGGCGAGCAGCACCCCCGGCCCGGACATCGCCCACGGCTGGCTGCCGAAGTAGGTGACCCGGTCGATGGCCAGCCCGACCTCCTCAGCCACCTCCCGGCGGGCCGCCGCCTCCAGCGGCTCGCCCGCCTCGACGAACCCGGCGACCAGTGCCCAGATCCCGGTCGCCCCGTACGAGTGGCGGACCAGGAGCAGCTCGGTGCCGCCGGTCGGGCCGGGGCGCGTGATCGCCACGAGTACGGCCGGGGAGAGCTGCATCGGGACGTACAGCGCGCAGTCCGGGCAGCGCCGGGCGGTCTCGCCGGGTACGTCCGCCAGTTCCGCCCGGCACGCGCCGCAGCACCGGTGGGTACGCCGCCAGGTGACGACCTGCAACGCCCGGCCGGCGAGCGAGGCGAGCGGCTCGGGCAGCTCACCGGCGACCGACGGCCAACTCCGCCAGCGCCCGTCGGGAAGGGCGTCGGCCTGCTCGGCTGCCACCGCATTGGCCTGCTCGGCTGCCACCGCGTCGGCCTGCTCGGCTGCCACCGCATTGGCCTGCTCGGCTGCCCCGGATGCTGCGCTCCCCGCTGGCCCGGCTACTACGGCTTCGGTCGGCTCGGCGACCCAGACCGGCCTGCCGTCCAGCCGGCCCAGCGGCAGGCAGCGCAGACCGGGCGGCAGGTCGGCTACCCGGGGCAGCCGACCGCCCGGGCCGACCAGCACTTCCCTGTCGGCAACCAGCAGTACCGGGTCGCCGCCGGCCGGGGCGGGCTCAGCGGTGGCGCCGGGGACGAAGCGGGCGGTCGCTGCCGGTGTGGTCACTTCGTGGCGGTACGCCGGTCGACGACCCCGGCCCCGGGCGGCAGGTCGAACGCGGTGGCCGGCACCGAGTCCTGGTAGCGGGTGAGATCCAACTCGACCGCCTTGCCGTCCAGCACGCCCCGGAAGCTGCCCAGCACACCCTCGGTGGTCACGCAGGCGTCGAAGGGAGTCGCGCCGCTGTCCCCGACCTCGGTGACCTTCACGCAGGTCGCGTGCCGCCCGGCGACCGTGGTGTCGGTCTGCTTGATGACGGCGGCCGGGTCCAGCGCGGCGGTGGCGAGTAGCCCCATCACCACCGGGGGCGCGATCAACCCCTGCTGCTTGGCCTCGGCGAAGACGGTCACCGACGGGCGGTTGCTGGGTACCGGTGGGGGCGCCAGGGTGCAGGTTGTCCTGCTTCCGGAGGTGACGCAGGTGGTGGTCGCCTCCGCGGTCACGGTCAGCTTGCCACCCGGATAGGAGTACGCCGACCGGGCCGGCTTCTGGGTCTGCGAGATCGACGCGGTCTGCCCGCCGGGGAGCTGGTAGTCGGCCGAGTAGGTCAACTCCATCGCCCGATCCAGCCGGGCGGCCAGGTCGTTGACCAGGTCGGCCCGGCCGACCACCCGACCGGCATCGTCGAGGGTCTGGCAGCCGGTGACCGTCAGCAGGGCGATGACCGATCCGACTAGAAGGCGGTACGTCGTCGTGGCCGAGGGCATGGACCACAGCCTTGCCGATCGGGTCCATCCCGTGCAAACCCGTTGCCGGTTGCGGTACGAGAATCCGGGAATGTCCGGCACGCTGGGCGGTAAGCCGTGGGACGGGCGTCTCCGCCGGCCACCGCCCGACGGTGTACCTCCGCCCGATACGCTGCCATCAACACGCCTCAGCCGCACCGTCGCGGCCCTGCCGACCGCATTTACATCGAAACGAGGAGCGACACAGTGGCAACCATCGAGGGAATCGTCGCCCGGGAGATTCTCGACTCGCGGGGCAACCCGACGGTCGAGGTCGAGATCGGCCTGGATGACGGCACGGTCGCCCGCGCTGCGGTACCGTCCGGCGCCTCCACCGGTGCCTTCGAGGCGATCGAGCTGCGCGACGGTGACGCCGACCGGTACCTGGGCAAGGGTGTCGAGAAGGCGGTCCAGAACATCGAGGACCGGATCGTCGACCAGCTGATCGGGTACGAGGCCAGCGAGCAGCGGCTGATCGACCAGAAGATGCTCGACATCGACGGCACCGACAGCAAGTCCGAGCTGGGCGCGAACGCCATCCTGGGCGTGTCGCTCGCGGTGGCCAAGGCGGCGGCCAGCAGCGCCGAGCTGAGCCTCTTCCGCTACCTCGGTGGCCCGAACGCGCACCTGCTGCCGGTGCCGATGATGAACATCCTCAACGGTGGCGCGCACGCCGACTCCAACGTCGACGTGCAGGAGTTCATGATCGCCCCGATCGGCGCGCCGAGCTTCCGCGAGGCGCTGCGCTCCGGCGTCGAGGTCTACCACGCGCTCAAGTCGGTGCTGAAGAAGAAGGGCCTCTCCACCGGCCTCGGTGACGAGGGCGGCTTCGCCCCCAACCTGCCGACCAACTCGGCCGCGCTGGACCTGATCGCCGAGGCGGTCGAGAAGGCCGGCTACACGCTCGGCTCGGACATCGCCCTCGCGCTCGACGTGGCGGCCACCGAGTTCTGCGAGAACGGCACCTACACCTTCGAGGGTTCGGCGAAGTCCGCCGAGGAGATGACGAACTACTACACCAAGCTGGTCGGCGACTACCCGATCGTGTCGATCGAGGACCCGCTCTCCGAGGACGACTGGAGCGGCTGGACCGCCCTCACCGCCGCCCTCGGCGACCGGATCCAGATCGTCGGCGACGACCTGTTCGTCACCAACCCGCAGCGCGTCGCCCGGGGCATCGCGGAGAGCGCGGCGAACGCCGTACTGGTCAAGGTGAACCAGATCGGTTCGCTGACCGAGACCTTCGACGCGGTCGACCTGGCCCACCGGGCCGGCTTCCGGTGCATGATGAGCCACCGGTCCGGCGAGACCGAGGACACCACCATCGCCGACCTGGCCGTCGCCACCGGCTGCGGCCAGATCAAGACCGGTGCCCCGGCCCGTTCCGAGCGGGTCGCGAAGTACAACCAGCTCCTGCGGATCGAGGAGGAGTTGGCCGACGCGGCGCGGTACGCGGGTGTGGGTGCCTTCCCGCGTTACCGTTCCGCCTGAGAGCGCCGGTCGCTCTGAGTCAGGGAGCCGGTTCCACCCGGGTCAGCTGCTGCGTGTGCCCCTGTCGGGCGGTACGTTCGCCTGATCGGGGCCATGCCATCGGGGGAGGGGTGTGACGAGGATGCAGCCACGGCGCACACCGAGCGGTCAGCGTCCCGCCCGACGACCGGGTCAGCCCGGTCGGACGGGCGGGGCCCGGGGCGCCCGGGTGACGGCCCGCGACACCGGCGTACGCGCCGAGCCGCGGGGCACCGGTACCCGGGCGCCGGGGGCCGGCCGGGGGGAGACCGTACGCTCGGCGAGCCGACCGGCCGCCGCCCGGCGCGTCGCTACCGGCGGTGCCGCCAAGCGCACCTCCGCGCCCCGCCCCCGCCGGATCACCGGGCGGGCCACCGTGCTCTTCGCGGTACTGATCGCACTGGCGTTGGCCTACACCTACCCGGTCCGGCTCTATCTCAGCCAGCAGTCGGACATCGCCCGGATGGAGGCCTCGCAGGCCGCCCAGCGGGAGGAGATCGGTGAGCTGTCCGCCCGGGCGGCCAAGTGGCAGGATCCGGCCTACATCCGGATCCAGGCCCGGGAACGCTTCTACATGGTCTATCCGGGTGAGGTGCCGGTGCTGGTCTACGACGACCCGGAGAGCGCGGCCCGGGACGCCGGCGGGGGTGGTCCGACGTCACCATCGGAGCGGGCGCCGGCCACCTGGTACGACTCGCTGTGGTCGAGCATCCAGGCGGCTGACGCCGAGCGCCCCACCCGGTAACCGAACGAAAGATGGCACCGTGACTGTCGTACCACCGCAGGAGCCGGCGGCGGACTCCGTACCCCGGCCGGAGCGCGAACCGGCCACCGAGGCCGACCTGGCGGCGGTGGCCGCGCAGCTCGGACGCCCGCCGCGCGGCACCCGGGCGGTGGCCCACCGCTGCCCGTGCGGCCTGCCGGACGTGGTCGAGACGACCCCACGGCTGGCCGACGGTACGCCGTTCCCGACGCTGTTCTACCTGACCTGCCCGAGGGCGACGGCGGCGTGCAGCCGGCTGGAGTCGGCCGGGCTGATGAAGGAGATGGCGGAGCGCCTGGCCGCCGATCCGGAGCTGGCCGCCCGGTATCGCGCCGCGCACGAGGACTATCTGGCCCGCCGGGACGCCATCGGTGAGGTACCGGAGATCGCCGGGATCTCGGCCGGCGGCATGCCCGGCCGGGTCAAGTGTCTGCACGTGCACGTGGGGCACGCGCTCGGCGCCGGCCCGGGGGTCAACCCGTTCGGCGACGAGACGCTGGCGTTGATGGAGCAGTGGTGGTCCGACGGCCCCTGTGTCGACGTGCCGGTGGTGGACGAGCCGTGACCGACGGTACGGCCGGGGCCGGCGGGATCGTCGTCCGGCGGGCCCGCACCACCGACGTACGCGGCATCCGGCGGCTGATCGACACCTACACCGACGAGCGGCGGCTGCTCAGCAAGGCCACCGTCACCCTCTACGAGGACGTCCAGGAGTTCTGGGTGGCGGTCCGGGCCGGCGACGGCACGGTGGTCGGCTGCGGGGCGCTGCACGTCATGTGGGAGGACCTGGCCGAGATCCGTACGGTGGCGGTCGACCCGGAGTGCCGGGGCCAGCGGATCGGCCACCGCATCGTCGCCGAACTGATCGGGGCGGCCCGGGAGCTGGGGGTGGCCCGGATCTTCGTGCTCACCTTCGAGACCCGGTTCTTCGGCTCGTTCGGTTTCGTGGAGATCGACGGCGCGCCCGTGCCGCCACCGGTCTACGAGCAACTGCTCCGCTCGTACGACGAGGGTGTGGCCGAGTTCCTGGGGCTGGAGCGGGTCAAGCCGAACACCCTGGGCAACACCCGGATGCTGCTCCGGCTCTCCTGACCCGTGGTGCGGGCCGGTCCACCACGACCGGGTGCCTTGATCCACCCCGGCATGCTGGGGCCGTGCCGACCTTCGTTGCGTTGCCGTGCTGACCCTCGTGCGCCGGGCCTACCGGCTGGTCGCGGTGCTGACCACGCTCTGTGCCCTGATCGGGGTGGCCCGGTTGGTCGTACCGGCCACCGACACCGGGAACGGCGAGCCACCCGGTGTCCGCCGCCAGCTGACGTTCCTGCGCGCGGCGCTGGACGCCGGGGCGGGTACGGAGGCCCAGCAGCTCTTCCCCGAGGGGTACTTCTTCAGCCACGTCCTCTACGGGCTGAGTTGGGTCGAGCTGGGTATGCGGGCCTCAGCCCGGGAAGGGACGGCGCGGACGGGGGCGACCCGGGAAGGGGCGGCGCGGACGGGGGCGGCCGGTCGACGGACTGCGGTCGAGGAGGAGCGGGACACCGCGCTGCGCGAGGCCCGGTGGGCGCTGGCCAGGCTGGATTCCCCGGCCGGCCAGGCACCGTTCAGCGCCGACCTCACCCCGCCGTATGGAGTCTTCTACCAGGGCTGGACCACCTGGTTGCGCGGCGGGATCCTCGCCCTGCAACCCGCCGACCGCCGGGATCCGGGTGAGGTGCAGCGGTTCGCCGTCGACGCGGTGGCCCTCGGTGCCGCGTTCGACGACTCGGCGTCGCCCTACCTGCCGGCGTACCCGGGACAGGCGTGGCCGGTCGACTCGACGGTGGCGGTGGCCGCCCTGCGGTTGCACGACACGCTGCTGCCGCCCCGGTTTGCCGGTACGGTGCAGCACTGGCTGACCGGGGTACGTCAGCGCCTCGATCCGGCCACCGGCCTGCTGCCGCACCGGGTGGATCCGGTCGACGGCGCACCGGCCGAGGTGGCCCGGGCCACCTCGCAGAGCGTCATCCACCGGTTCCTGGTGGAGATCGACCCGGTCTTCGCCCGCGAGCAGTACCTCCGCTTCCGGGACCGGTACGTGGCCACACCGCTCGGCCTCGGTCCGGCGGTCCGGGAGTACCCGGACGGCACCGCCGGGCCGGGTGACGTCGACTCGGGGCCGCTGCTGCTCGGGGTGAGCCTGTCGGCGACCGTGGTGACCATCGGCGCGGCCCAGGTGCAGGGGGACACCACGCTCGCCGGGGCACTCGCGAACTACGGCGAGCTGGCCGGCCTGCCCGTCGACACCCCGTGGACCAAACGGTACGCCTTCGGGCTGGTCCCGGTCGGTGACGCCTTCCTCGCCTGGTCGAAGACCGCCCGGCCCTGGTTGGCGGCGGCCAGCGGATCGACGGCCGGGGCGGTTGGCGGGCCGCCAACGGTCGGGCCGGTTGGCGTGGGGCCGACGGCCGGTGCGGACAGGAGGACGTCGAAGGCCCGGCAGGGCCCACCGCCCACGGTCGGCTGGTGGTGGCGGCTCCCGCTGCTCGGTCTGCTGCTGCTCGCCGGCACGCTGCCCTGGCTGCCCGAGTTGCTGGTCCGGTCCCGGCGCCGCCGACCGTTCCCGGTGCTCCGGGTGCCCCCGCCGACCCCGGCCCATCCGCCGACGGTGGCCGGTGCCGGCCCGGGCCCGCTGTCGTAGGGTGACGGTCGTGACGACTCGTGTGGCAGCCATCGACTGCGGAACCAACTCGATCCGCCTGCTCGTGGCGGACCTGCCCGACCCCTCGGCCGGTCCGGAGGCGCCACTGGTCGACCTGACCCGCCGGATGGAGATCGTCCGGCTGGGGCAGGGGGTCGACCGGACGGGCCGGTTGGCGCCGGAGGCGATCGAGCGGACCCGGGTCGCGTTGCAGGCGTACGCGGCCGAGATCCGGTCGCTCGGCGCGGAGCGGGTGCGGATGTGCGCCACCTCCGCCTCCCGGGACGCGTCCAACGCCGCCGAGTTCCGGGCCATGGTCGAGCAGACCCTCGGCGTCGCGCCCGAGGTGGTCAGCGGCGACGAGGAGGCCCGATTGTCGTTCACCGGTGCGGTCCGGGGACTGCCGGCCGCCGCCGAGGCGCCGTACCTGGTGGTCGACATCGGTGGCGGCTCGACCGAGTTCGTCGTCGGCTCCCGTGACCTGACCGTCGACGCGGCGATCTCGGTCGACATCGGCTGCGTCCGGATGACCGAACGTCACCTGGCCGGGGACCCGCCGACGGCCGACGAGATCGGCGCGGCGGAGGCGGACATCGCCGCCGCCGTCGACCGGGCGCTCGCCGTCGTGCCGGGCCGGGAGGCGGCCACCCTGATCGGGCTCGCCGGGTCGGTCACCACCGTGGTCGCGATCGCCGAGGGCCTGACCGGGTACGACCCGGAGCGCATCCACCACGCCCGGGTGTCGTACGACGAGGTGGCGAAGGTGACCGGTGACCTGCTGTCGATGACCCGCGAGCAGCGCCTGGCGATCCCGGTGATGCACCCGGGCCGGGCCGACGTGATCGGTGCGGGTGCCCTGGTGCTGCGGGTGATCATGGAGCGGGCCGGTATGCCGTCGGTGGTCGCCAGCGAGCACGACATCCTCGACGGCATCGCCTGGAGCCTGCTGCCGTCCGCGAGCTAGCCGATTCCGCTGGTGCGGCCGGAGGCGTACCCGGACCCTTGATCGTCTGGCGGATATCTGTACGACACGCCGTGTCGATCCCCGATATCCCTCAGACGATCATGTGCAGCAGCCCGCCCGGTCGACTCTGCTACCGGCCGGTCCCGGGATAGATGTGGTAGCCGGCGACGGACTGCGGGACGCGCCCCGGGGACCGACGCGCCAGTTCCGCGTCCATCGGGCTGCCGATCACCGCCACCTGGGCCTGCGCATCCGGTCGCCAGTACGCCGGGTACCGGTTGAAGCCCCGGCCGAGCCGGTCGTCGATGACGCCGCAGACGGTCCGCTCCCCGCTCAGGTAGGTGATCCAGTTGCAGGTCCAGTATTCGCCGTGCACGTAGGTCAGCCCGGCGTCGTCCAGCGCGGCGAGCAACTGTTCCTGCTGGTCCCGCATCGCGGTGTACTCCGGCACCTGCCCGACGACGCTGACCGTCGCGGCGGACATGGTCGCGGCCAGCGCGACGATCGGCAGCGCCGCCGGCACGGTTGCCCGGAGCCGGCGCCGTCGAGCCGTCGCGTCAACGGGTGCGTCAACGGCTGCGTCAACGGTCGCGTCAGCGGTCGCGTCAGCCCCGGCGCGCACGAGGCGATCCGGCAGCTGGTGGCGCACGATCCGCCAGAGCGGCCACAGGGCTGCCGGCAGGGAGAGCGCCAGGATGGACAGGTACCGGGCACTCTCGACCGGCGTGTCCGCAGCGGCCGGACTGCGTACGTAGCTGAGCAGGCTGAGCAGGCCGGCCCCGGCGAGTACGAGCCGGAGCCGGTGCCGGGCCGCCTCCGGTCGGATGGTGGCCGGTCCGGCGTGACCCTCGTCGGCTCCCTGACCACCGCCCGCCGGTCCGGCGGTCCGGCGGATCCCCCGGATCGCGTGAACCGTGGCGACCACCAACAGGACCACGACCGCCGGGCCCCACCACAGGGACCAGCCGTCGCAGCGACTCGGCGCGCACAGCCCCATGCCGAGGGGCAGGCCGAGCCAGGCGCCACCGACGATCCGGTCCCACAGCGCGGCGTCCGTACCGGCACCGTTGAGCCCCAGGAAGACCGCCACCGAGTTGTCGTCCGCCCCGGCGCGCACGTTGTCGATCAGCAGCGGCAGCACCCCGGCCAGGAAGCCGCCCAGCGCGGCGAGTGCGGTCCGGACGGTCAGGATCCGGGCGGTGAGCAGTACGAGCAGTGCGCCGAGCAGGAACGGGGCCGGGAGCCAGTGGTTCCAGGCGACCAGTCCGAGGAGCAGTCCCCAGCCGGCGACGGCGTGCCAGGGTCGTGACGGCCGGATGAGCAGCAGGTAGGTGAGCAGCAGCAGGCCGGCCACCATCGGTCCGGTCTCCGGATAGCCGCCCCCGGCGATGAGCTGGTTCTTCACCACCCGGTCGGAGCCGAGCGCGAGCAGCCCGACCGTGAGTACCGCCAGTCCGGGGGAGAACAGCCGGCGGACCAGGGCGAACATCAGGGCCAGGAATGCCGCGTAGAGCAGGATGGTCGGGGCGCGCAGCGCGTACACCGACGGCCCGGTCACGGTCACCAGCGGAGCCGCCAGGTACGCCTCGATGGTGCCCATGTAGTGCTGGCCGTAGAAATAGACCGGTAGTTCACGCCCCTGGCCGATGTGCAGGGCGGCCAGCCCCATCGTCGCCTCGTCGCTGTTGTGCGGTGGCGTGCCCACCGAGGTCAACCAGACCCGCCAGCCGACGCCCGCCGCGCCCAGCAGAACGGCGAGCAGGGCGGGCGGCGGGACGGGCCGGAGGTGGCGACGGGTGACGCCGTGGGACGGGACCCGCGCCGCGGTCGCAGGGGTGGTGGCCTGCCCGGACCGGTTCTCTGCCGTCGACGCCACGGATCGCACCCTACGGCAACGGCTCGGTCACCGGGCGCACCGGCGGCGGTCCATGATGGGTGGTGCATCTCGCTCCACCCCGGCTGACCGCCGACCCGCCGGCCCGCCGACCCATTAGACCGCAGGTATCACGTCGTTGACGGTACTGCGCAATGCACACTACTGTCTGATCCGTGGACACCACCCAGTTGCTCAAAGGTGTGCTGGACCTCGCGGTCCTCGCCGTGCTCCGGGAGGAGGACGGCTACGGGTACGACATCCTCCGCCGGCTGCGCGCAGCCGGGCTGGAGGAGGTCGGCGACGCCTCGGTCTACGGCACCCTGCGCCGGCTCTTCGCCGCCGGCCTGCTCACCACCTACGTCGTGCCCAGCGAGGCCGGCCCGCACCGGAAGTACTACGCCCTCAACGCCGCCGGGCGGGACCAGCTCAGCCGCTCCGGCAAGCTCTGGCGATCCTTCGCCACCACCATGGACGCACTGCTCGACGAACGGGGGATGGCGGCATGACCGGCGTGGATGAGCAGGAGATCGCACACTACGTCGAGCGGGTCCGGGCCGCACTGGCCGACCTGCCCCCGGCGGACCGCGACGAGTTGACCGAGGACCTGGTCGAGCACCTGACCGAGGTGGCGGCCGAGGCGGACGGCTCGCTGACCGAGCGGCTCGGCCCGCCCGAGGCGTACGCCGCCGAGTTGCGCAGCGCCGCCGGTGCCGGCACGCCGGACAGCACCCCCAACCTGGACCAGCGGATCGCCACCGGCGTGCTCCGGGTCCGCGCCCGGCTGCGGGCCGTCGACGCCCGGCTCGGCCCGACCATCGGGTACGCCTCGGCGAGCGAGTTCCTGGGCCTGCTCCGCCCGGCGTGGTGGCTGCTGCGTGGCTACCTGGCCGCGATGCTGATCAGTGTCATGTTCGGTGGCGTACCGGTCGGCCTGCTGCCCCGGCTCGGTGGCAGTGCCCTTGCGGCCCTGCTGCTGCTCGGGGTCTGTGTGGTCGCCTCGGTCTGGCTGGGTCGTCGTGCCGCACAGTTGCGCCGGTGGCCACGCCGGCTGGTCGGGGCGGCCGGTGCGGTGCTCGCCGTCTTCGCCGTGGTCGGCTTCTTCGAGGCGGACCAGGACGTGGTCGACAGCGGGTACGAGTACTACGCCACGCCGGTCGCGCACGACCAGTACCGCGTCCGGGACGTGTACGTCTACGACAGTGAGGGCCGGCTGATCACCGGCGCCCGCCTCTTCGACCAGGACGGTACCCCGATCCGGCTCGGCGTTCCGGACTGTCTGGAGCAGACTGAGCCGCCCGTCGTGTCGGACCGGGTGCCGGTGGTCCCGGCGTACCCGCACTGCCCGGAACGTGCGCCGTTCCGATTCGGCCCGCTCCCGGCTCCCACCCCGCCGGTTCCCACCCCGCCGGCCGAGCCGACCGCCGCCCCCTCGCCGACCGCGGCAGCCACGTCGACCGCCGCACCCGAGCCGACCGCTTCGCCGTCGCCGTCGGCCTAGGTGTTAGGAAGGGCCCCCTATACCACCGAAAACGATAAAAGGGGGCCCTTCCTAACGTTCAGCCAGGGCGTGGCGCCGCACCGTGTACGCCGAACCCTTCTTCATACCCCCGGAAGCTGAGAATTGGCTGAACGGACGAGGCTGGTGGGGCAGCGGTTTGTCCTACCCGGTCGCTACGGTGTCGACTGCTTGTTCACCCCTTGGAAGGAAACACAGTGTCTGAGCAGGTCGCACCGTCTCCCGCCCCGCACCCGGGTCAGCCGCAGCCGGGTATGCAGGTGCCGCCTCCGGCTGCGCCGGAGAAGAAGAAGAGCGGCGGCAAGAAGCTGCTCGGCATTCTCGGCGTCATCCTCGCCGTGATCGTCATCGGCGGGTTGAAGTTCGGCGCCAAGTCCCTCTTCGGGGACAAGGACGAGACCGCCCAGGCGAAGGTCGGCGACTGCATCGCCGGGCTGCCCGAGGTCGCCGAGGGCAAGGAGAAGGAGGCCAACGACGCCAAGGTCGTCGACTGCACCTCGACCGAGGCGGCGTTCAACGTGGTCGGCCGGGTGGAGAACCAGACCGCAGCCCAGGCCCAGATCGGTTCCGCCTGCGAGCAGTACATCAAGGAGGGTGAGGAGGGCTACACCTTCTACAGCATCCCGGCCGGCGGTAAGGGCTACCTGCTCTGCCTGACCAAGAAGTCCTGACGGGGGAACCGGATCCTCCATCCACCGACGGCGGTGGTGCGGCCCGAGGCCGCGCCACCGCCGTCGGCGTCTCCGGCCCCGTTGCGGACGACACCGCCCACCGCCACCGCAACGCCGGAACGTCGCCACAACCGGCACCGTTACCAGGACCGGCCGGGCGGTGAACAGGAGGTATATGCCACTGTCCCGCTGTCTTCCCCGGTGCGGTGAGGGCGTGGCAGGCTACCGGCACGTACGACCACTGTGCGACCAGCCGATGATGACTGACCGCTAGGAGACGGGCCGATGGGCGAGATGGTGAGCTACCGCAGCAACGGTGGGACCAGCGAGGGGTACCTCGCGTTACCCGCCGATGGTGCAGCCGGCCCGGCGGTCGTCGTGATCCAGGAGTGGTGGGGCCTGGTGCCGCACATCACCAGCGTGGCGGACCGGTTCGCGGCGGCTGGCTTCGTCGCCCTCGCCCCGGATCTCTACCACGGCGAGTCGACCACCGAGCCGGACCACGCCGGGAAGCTCATCATGGGCCTGGCCATGGACCAGGCGGCCCGGGACATCGCCGGGGCGGCCGACTACCTCGCCGGGCGTCCCGAGGTGACCGGTAAGGTCGGTTGTGTGGGTTTCTGCGCCGGGGGCAGCCTGGCCCTCTGGTCGGCCACCCTCTCCGACCGCATCGTCGCCGCCGTCGGCTTCTACCCGGTCCTGCCGTGGAACCGGATGCGCCCCGACTGGGCCGACTACGCCGGCAAGACCGCGTTGATCCACTGCTCGGAGGAGGACGGCACCTCGGCCGCTGAGGGCGTACAAACCGCCCGGGCGGCGATCGAGGCGGCCGGTGGGGACTGCACCGTGTACGACTACCCGGGCACCGCGCACGCGTTCTTCAACGACGACCGGCCCGAGGTGTTCCACCAGCAGGCCGCAGCCAGTGCCTGGGCCCGTACCCTCGAGTGCTTCCGGGCCCGGCTTGGCTGAACCGCGTACCCCGTCCGAGGTGGTCGCCCGCGCGGCGCGGGCGACCGACCTCGCCGACCTCGACGGCGCGGTCAGTGACTGTTTCGCCTGCCCGCGCCTGGTCGACTGGCGGGAGGAGGTGGCCCGGGTCCGCCGGGCCGCCTTCCGCGACCAGAAGTACTGGGGTCGCCCGGTGCCCGGCTTCGGCGTGCCGGACGCCCGGATCGGCATCCTCGGACTCGCCCCGGCCGCCCACGGCGGCAACCGGACCGGGCGGATCTTCACCGGTGACCGGTCCGGGGACGTGCTCTTCGCCGCGCTGCACCGGGCCGGGCTGGCCAACCAGCCGACCAGCGTCGCCGCCGCCGACGACGGCTTGGCCCTGTGGCACACCCGGATCTTCGCCGCCGTCCGCTGCGCACCGCCGGACAACAAACCCACCCCGGCCGAGCGGGACACCTGCGCACCCTGGCTGCACCGGGAGGTGGCGCTGATCAGACCCACGCTGCGGGTGGTGGTCGCGCTGGGTGCCTTCGCCTGGGCCGCGTGGTGGCCGACGTTGCAGCAGGTGTACGGCGTCCGACCGCCCAGCCCGCGCCCCTCCTTCGGCCATGGGGCACACTGGTCCGGCACGGCCGTGCCGCAGGTGCTGGGTTGCTACCACGTCAGCCAGCAGAACACCTTTACCGGGCGGCTGACGCCGGCCATGCTGGATGACGTGTTCGTCCGGGCCAGGGAGCTGGCCGGACTGGACTGACGGTGCGACGCGGGGGCGGTGGCGATGACGGATGTACGCCCACCGAACTGGTTCCACCCCACCCTGGGTACGCTGCGCCGGTTCTGGCCACTGGCCGTGGTCGCCGGGCTGCTGACCGTCGCCGGCTTCGCGGCCACCCGGTCCGGCCTGCGGTTCAGTCGCGTCGAGCAGCCATCCGACGAGTTTCCCGCCCTGGCCGAGTACCCGACCGACACCCCGTCGTTCCCACCGATGGAGGAGGTGGCCCCGGCCGAGCCGACGCAGCTGCCCGGCTGGATCACCACGCTGGCGGCGGTGCTCTGCACCCTGGTGGCGGCGGTGCTCATCGGGCTGCTGGTCTGGAGCCTGTTCAAGGGGCTGTCCGGCAGCATCCGGCGGCGCGGCGCGAAGGCGCCGGTGCGACCGGGGACCGCCGGCCGGTCGGCGGAACAGACCGCTGCCGAGGTGGTCGCCGCCCTCGACGCCGGACTGGTCGACCTCTCCGACACCGACGCCGATCCGCGCCGGGCGGTGATCGCCTGCTGGGTACGCCTGGAGGAGGCCGCTGCGGCGGCGGGGGTGCCGCGTAGTGTCGGGGACACCCCCACCGACCTGGTGACCCGGCTGCTCGGCAGTGGTTCGGCGCGGATCAGCGTGGACGTGCTGGCCGCTTTCGCCCACGTCTACCGGCAGGCCCGGTACGCCACGCACACCGTGGACGAGCAGATGCGCGACGAGGCCCGCTCCGCGTTGGCCCGGCTGCGGGCCGAGCTGACCGCCGAGGTCGGGTCGTGAACCGGCCCGGCCGGGACGCGGGGGTACCACGGTGAGCCGGACCAGCCGTACCGGGGGAGTGGTGCAGTCGTGAGCCAGTCCAGCGCGAGCATCGACGACCTGCTCCAGCACGAGGAGGAGCCCGCCGGTGACGATCCGGGGCGACGGGAGCGCACCGGTCTCGGCGGGTGGTTGCGTACCGCCGCGTCGGCCGGGGCGCTGACCGCCGTCACCATCGTCGGGATGCGGCTGTTCGGGGTGGCGCTGCCGGTCGTGGCGGTACTCGCCGGCTGGCTGGCGCTGCTGCTGCTCCGCCGGGTCACCGGTCCGCTCGTGCCGCCCCCGCCCGGCCGGCGCCGGTCGTACTCCGGCAGTGCGGACGACGGCCGGTACCGCTTCAGCGGCGATGACGCGTTGAGCCGGGCGGTGGCCCGGTGGGAACGCAGACTCACCTGGTCCCAGGGGGAGCCCGACCGGTTCCAGCGGAGCGTGCTGACGGCCCTCGGCGAGCTGGCCGACGACCGGCTGCGCCAACGGCACGGACTGGACCGGCGGTCCGACCCGACCCGGGCCCGTGACCTGCTCGGTGCGGACGTCTGGGCCCTGCTCACCTCGACGACGACCCGGCACACCCCGTCGCCGCGTGACCTCGCGGCGGTCATCGCCAGACTGGAGAAGGTATGAACGAGGCCCGCTTCCTGCCGGTCGCCGAGGTCGGCCGGTTGGCCCGCTCGGTGCTCGACGCGGTCGGCACCGTGGTGGTCGGCAAGCGGGAGGCACTTGAGCTGGTCCTCTCGGGCATCCTGGCCGGTGGCCACGTGCTGCTGGAGGACCTGCCGGGGCTGGGTAAGACGCTGACCGCCCGGTCGTTCGCCCAGGCACTCGGCCTGGACTTCCGGCGGCTCCAGTTCACCCCGGACCTGCTCCCCGCCGACGTGACCGGTTCCTTCCTCTACGACCAGCGCAACGGCGACTTCGCCTTCCGGGCCGGTCCGGTCTTCACCAACCTGCTGCTCGCCGACGAGATCAACCGGACCCCGCCGAAGACCCAGTCCGCACTGCTGGAGGCGATGCAGGAGAAGCAGGTCTCGGTGGAGGGGGTCACCTACCGGCTCGACCCGCCGTTCCACGTGCTCGCCACCGCCAACCCGATCGAGTACGAGGGGACGTACCCGCTGCCCGAGGCGCAGCTCGACCGGTTCCTGCTCCGGGTCTCGTTCGGCTACCCGCTGCCGGAGGAGGAGTGGGACATCCTGCGCCGCCGGATCTCCCGCCGCCGGGAGGAGGCCGTGCTGGAGCCGGTGGTGGACGCCGCCACCCTGCTGGCCATGCAGGCGGCCCTGGAGGAGGTGGTGGTCGAGGACTCCATCGGCCGGTACATCGTCGCGCTGACCGCGGCCACCCGGGAGCACCCGTCGGTGCTGGTCGGTGCCTCACCCCGGGGCTCCCTGGCCCTGTTGCTGCTGGCCCGGGCCCGGGCCGCGCTGGCCGGGCGGGACTACGTGATCCCCGAGGACGTCAAGGAGGTGGCGGCGCCCGCCCTGGCGCACCGGATCACCCTGCGTCCGGAGATGTGGCTGCGCCGTACCGACCCGTCGTTCGTGGTCAGCGAGGTGCTGGAGCGGACCCCGGCCCCGGCCAGCGGCGCACTGCCGAGCTACGCGGCCACCACCGGCCTGGCATGACCCGGGTGCTGCGGCCCGCCGTACCGGCCGGTACCGCCGACCCGCCACCGGAGGCCGGTGCGTCCGGTCCGGCAACGGCACCGGAGTGGGTACCGACCCGGGCGCTCGGCCGGGCGGTGCTGTTGACCGGTCTGCTGCTGATCCTCGGGGTGCTGCTCGGCCGGATCGACCTGGTCGTGCTGGCCGTGCCGTTCGGGCTCGGCACCGCGTACGCGCTGCGGCACCGACCCTCCGTCGCACCCGGGGTACAGGTCGACGCCGACGACACCCACCTGGTCGAGGGTGGGCCGGTCGCCGGCACGGTGGCCGTGGACAACCCGGGCGAGGTCGACTTCGACCTGGTGATCGTCCGTACCCTGGTCTCGCCCTGGCTGCGGATCGACCGGGCCGGGCCGGACACGGGAGCCGGGCCGGACGCGGGGGTCGACGAGGCCCTGCCCGCCGGAGGAACGGACCGGCCGTTCGTGCTGGCCACCCCGGCCGGCAGCGGCTCCGACCTGCTACTGAGCGGTGAGGCACTGCGCTGGGGACGGCACCCGATCGGCCCGGCCGGGGTGCGGGCGGTGGCCTGCGACGGCCTGGTCGCCTGCCGGCCGGTGGTCAGTGGCGCGCGGACGGTCCGGGTCTATCCGGTGACCGAACCGTTCGAGGCGGACGAGGCGATGCCCCGGGCCGCCGGCCTGGTCGGCGGGCACCGGTCCCGGCGCCCCGGCGAGGGCGGCGAGCTGGCCGGGGTACGCGTCTTCGGCCCGGGGGACCGGCTGCGCCGGATCGACTGGCGGGTGTCGCTGCGGGCCCGGCAGCTACACGTGGCCGCGACCCTCTCCGACCGGGATGCCGAGGTGGTGCTCCTGCTCGACGTGCTGGCCGAGGCGGGGCGTTCGGGCGGGATCGCGGGTAGCGCCTCGGTGCTCGACACCACCGTCCGGGCGGCGGCGGCCATCGGCGAGCACTACCTGCACCGGGGTGACCGGGTGGCCATGCTGGAGTACGGTCCGTCGGCCCGTCGGCTGCGCCCGGCCACCGGGCGCCGGCAGTACCTCACCCTGCTGGAGTGGCTGCTCGACGTGCAGGTGGAACAGTCCGAGTACGAGCCCTACGACCAGGTGTTCGGCCCGCACCTGCTCTCGTCGAACGCGCTGCTGGTGGTGCTCACCCCGCTGGTCGATCCCCGCTCGGCGGAGATGCTGGCCCGGCTGGCCCGCTCGGGCCGGTTCGTGGTGGCCGTGGACACCCTGCCCGCCGGGGTCGGTCCGCCGTCGCGGGGGCCGTGGACGCCGGTGGCGTACGGGTTGTGGCGGCTGGAACGGGAGAACACGATCGGCCAGCTCCGCCAGCACGGGGTACCGGTGGTGGCCTGGGCCGGCGCCGGCAGTCTCGACCTGGTGCTCCGGGACGTCGCCCGGATGGCCTCGGCGCCGAGGGTGGGCATGCGATGATCTCCGCCATCAACGACCGGATCCGTTCGGTCAGCGTGGGGGTGGCCAGGATCACCCTGGTCCCGTTGCTGATCCGGACCGGTGTCTTCGTTACCGCCCTGGCCGCCTTCGCGCTGGCGTACCCGGTTCGGATCCTGTTCGACCGGCCCGGCCTGCTGCTGCTGGTCGCGGCGGTTCTGCCGGCGGTGGCTCCCCGCCGACGGTGGCCCACCGTGGCGGTGCTGGTCGCGGTGGCCGGCTGGCTGCTCTCCACGAGCTGGTACGGCGAACCGGTGGCGCTCTGGCGGCTGCTCGGCCTGGCGACCCTGCTCTACCTCACGCACACCCTGGCCGCGCTGGCGGCGCTGTTGCCCTACGACGCGGTGGTCAGCCCGGACGTGCCGACCCGCTGGCTGCTCCGCGCCCTGGGGGTGACCCTCGCCGGGGCGGTCCTCTCGGTGCTGCTGATCTCGTTCACCGAGTCCGGCGCGGACCGGGCCGGGTTGATCGCGGCACTGGCCGGGCTGGGGGTCGCTGTGCTGGTCGCCGCGCTGCTCGGCTGGTTGTTCCGCCGCCGTTGAGTTGCTGCCCGGCTGGTTGGTCCGCCGCCGTTGAGTTCCGGCCACCATTCGGCGGATGATCTCCGGCGCTATTCCTGATCTTGCGAAATTCGTCCGGTGAACACCCGGGACGCCTGCGGAATCGTCATCCCCGATGGGGTCGGAATGCCCATTCCGGCCCCATCGCAGGCATTTTTCGCAGCGATGAAAATCACTTTCTCACCTGGGGTTATGCAGGTCACAAGGGGTCCTCCGTCACAGAAGGGGGCATCGAACGCGCATAATCCGGGCCGGGTGGGAAAGATGGATGACGTGAATCCGAAGCGGATCCTTGTGGTGGGTGCCGGACACGTCGGCCTCTATGCCGCCCTGCGCCTGTCGAAGAAGCTCAGCCCGCGCGAGGCCGAGGTCATCGTGGTTGACCCCCAGCCACACATGACGTATCAGCCGTTCCTGCCCGAGGCTGCGGCGGGGAACATCTCCCCCCGGCATTCCGTCGTGCCGCTGCGCCGCGAGCTGCGGCGCTGCAAGGTGGTCGCGGGTGCGGTGACCCGGGTCGACCACGCCAACCGGACCGCCACCGTGCAGCCGATCACCGGCCCGGTGCGCGAGATCCGGTACGACCACATCGTCATGGCGCCCGGCTCGGTGTCCCGGACCCTGCCGATCCCCGGCCTGCACGAGCACGGCATCGGGTTCAAGACCATCGGCGAGGCCATCTACCTCCGTAACCACGTGCTGGACCGGCTCGACGTGGGTGCCGTCACCACCGACCCGGAGGTCCGGCGCTCCGCGCTGACCTTCGTCTTCGTCGGCGGCGGGTACGCGGGCATCGAGGCGCTCGCCGAGATGGAGGACATGGCCCGGGACGCGCTGAAGTACTACCCGGAGCTGAAGCCGGAGGACATGCGCTGGGTGCTGGTCGAGGCGACCCAGCGGGTGCTGCCCGAGGTCGACCGGGACATGGGCGCGTACACCGTCCAGCAGCTGCTCAAGCGGAAGATGGACATCCGGCTGGACACCCGCCTGGAGTCCTGCGTCGACGGGGTGGTCAAGCTCTCCGACGGGGACAGCTTCCGGGCCGACACCATTGTCTGGACCGCCGGTGTCAAGCCGTCGCCGGTGCTGGACGCCACCGACTTCCCGCGCGACGAGCGGCGCCGCGTCACCTGCAACCCGAAGCTCCAGGTCGTCGACTCCGACCGGGTGGTCGAGGGTGCGTGGAGCGCCGGTGACTGCGCGGCCGTCCCCGACCTGACCGGCCCGCCCGGGGCGTACTGCTCGCCGAGCGCCCAGCACGCGGTCCGGCAGGCGGCCCGGATGGCCGACAACATCGCGGCGGTGATCCACGGCCGGGAGCCGGTCAACTACCGGCACAAGCACGCCGGCAGCGTGGCCAGCCTCGGTTTGCACAAGGGCGTGGCCCAGGTCTACGGCATCAAGATGACCGGTTGGCCGGCGTGGTTCATGCACCGGACGTACCACATGAGCCGGATCCCGTCGTTCAACCGGAAGGTCCGCGTGGTGGTGGACTGGACGCTGGCCTTCTTCCTCAAGCGGGAGGTCGTCGCACTCGCCCAGCTGCACGACCCGCGTGAGGAGTTCGTCGAGGCGACCCCACCGGTCCGCTGACCTGCAAGGAAGGGCCCCTTCTTATCGCTTTTCGCATAGGAAGGGGCCCTTCTTAACACCTGAGCCGCCCGGCGGTGCCCCGGTCGGGCAGTCAGTCGGGTCAGCCAACCCGCCAGGTCCAGGCGTCGGCCACCCGGGTACCCGGGCCGAACAACCCCTCCAGGGTGCCCCGCAGTTCGTTCCCGTGCGGTGCCCCGTCGGCCAGTACGACGCACGAGGCGCCCCAGAAGTCCACGTCCCGCTGCGCCTGCCGGCGGTGGTTGTCGTCGATCAGCGGGGTGGTACCCCGCTTCGCGACCTCGGTCAGCAGCAACGAGGTGGGCTGCTTGTAGGTGCCCATCGCAGCGGTCCCGCCCCGACCGTACGGGCCGATGAAGAACCCCTCCGGCATGCTGAAGCCGGCGTCGGCGCCGGTCGCCCAGCGCATCGGCCACGGTTCCTTGGGGGTGGCCAGCGGCACCGGCACCAGCACCCCGCCGGGGCGTACGCAGTCGCGCCAGTGGCCGGCGGTGATGAACTCGGGCAGCGCCGGCCGGTCGGCGGTGGGCAGCGGAGCGGGCAGTACCGGCAGCAGGGCGACGGCCACCGCACCGGGTACCAGCCAGCGCACCGGGGGCCGGCCGGCCCGCAGTGCCCGGTCCAGCACGAGGACCAGGATGGTGGCGATCAGCGGGAGCAGCGCCAGCGCGAAGCGCATCGGCAGCGCGCCGTCCACCACCGGCAGCCCCTCCAGCAGCCGGTACGGCCCGGGCACGTCGGTCCGGTCCCGGTTGACCACCAGGTCCGGGCCGAGCGACAGCGCCGCCATCAGCAACCCGGCCACCGTGCAGGCGATCACCAGCGGCCGGCGGATCAGCCAGGCCGCCCCGGCGAGCGCGACCAGCAGCAGCGGCCAGCCGAGGAAGGTGTTGTACTCAGCCGGGCCGGTGCTCAGCCGGGCCGCCGAGTCGTCGCCGAGCACCGACAGCGGCGAGACCGCCGACCAGCTCGCCAGGTCGGCCGAGAAGTAGTCCGGGCTGAACATCCCGTCCGCCACGCCCTGCGGCCCGGCGAACTGGAACCACAGCGGGTAGGCGAGCGCGGTGACCGCCAGCGCCGCGGCGAGCGCCATACCGGCCAGGAAACCGGGCAGTGCCCGACGGGTCAGTGCCGGCCGGGCGGCGGCGTACGCGATGGTCATCACGACCAGGGTGAGCGCGGTGAGGAAGAGGACCTCCTCACCGATGAAGACCTGCACGGTGATCGCGGCGGCCAGGCCGACGGCGGAGCTGACCAGCCGGCGGCGGTCGATGCCAGGGGTGGCGGTGCGTGCGGTCGGGTCGACACCGGTGTCCGTCCGTCCGGCCGGGTCGGCGGCCCGGAGCAGCCGGACCACCAGCCAGATGATCACGGGTACCAGCCACTGGGCGGTCATGTGCAGGTGGCTGTTGCTCTGCGACAGGATGCCGGGGCCGAATCCGCAGAGCCCACCCCCGACGGCGGCGGCCAGCCGGCGCGCGCCGAGGACCCGGTGGTAGAGGAGGTACCAGGCGATCGCCGTACCGGCCAGGTTCGCGGCGGCGAGCAGCGCGAAGGTGACCGGCGCCCCGAAGGCCAACGTCACCGGCGCGAAGAGCATGCCCAGGACGATGACCGTGGTGTTGGTCATCAGGTTGACCCCGTCGGGGGCGTTGAGCCGGTCGCTGAGCAGGCTGAAGTCGCCGAGCAGTACCCGGGCGTCGACCGCCAGGAACCACTCGTAGAGGGCCTGGTCCTCCGGATTGAGCGCGAGCACGCGGCCGGCCGGGTCGGGCCACATGCCGTGGGTCAGCCAGCCCGCGAGGAGGACGAAGAGGAGCCCGGTGACCAGGTCGGCCCGGTGCCGTCTGCCGGCTGCCGCCCACCGCGCCCGCCGGCTCGTGGCCGCTGTCCGGTCGGCGCGCGTCACGGTCTCACCGGGGCCGGCTTTCTCTGCGGTACGGGTTGCGCTGGTCACGGCCTCGACCCTAGTGCGACAACCGAAACGGGGTGCGCCGGGTGGGCCAGAACCCGCTACCGTGGCAGTCACCGGGGATGCTTTCGGCATCACCGCACCCATCCGCCCGGGTGGTGGAAAGGCAGACACGGCCGCCTTAAAAGCGGCTGCCGAGAGGCATGCGGGTTCGACCCCCGCCCCGGGCACCGAGTGTGCTGCTGGTCGGCGCTCCCGGGCGATCTCCACACAACCGGTCGCGGCACATTACTCTTGAAGCGCACGTCATGTGCGTTGACCCCCTGAGGGAGGCCCGACAGTGAAGACTTCCAACCCGGTACTGGCCCGGCTTGGCCAGGCGGCCGAGCGCGAGCGGGCTGCCGGGTACGCTCCGACCGGCCCGTACGGCCAGCCCGGTTACCCGCAGCAGCCCGGTTACGCTCCGCAGGGCTACGGACAGCCCAACCCGGCCGCACCCGGCTACCCGGCGGCGCCCGGCTACCCGGCGGCGCCGCCGACCGTGGCGCCGATGTCCATCGACGACGTGGTCGTCAAGACCGTCACCCTGCTGGGCATCCTCGGCCTGTCCGCCGCAGCGGCCTGGGTGCTCGTACCCGATGCGCTGGTCCGGACGGCCTGGATCGGTGCCGCGCTCGTCGGTCTGGCGCTCGGCCTGGTCATCTCGTTCTCCCGGATGGCCAACCCGGCCCTCGTGGTGGCGTACTCGGTCGTCGAGGGCGTCTTCGTCGGCATGGTCAGCAAGGCCTTCGAGTCGCTCTACAACGGCATCGTGCTCCAGGCGGTGGTCGCCACCTTCGGCGTCTTCTTCGTGATGGCGATGCTCTACAAGGTGCGTGCCATCCGGGCCACCCCGAAGTTCGTCCGCGGCGTGACCGCGGCGATCGTCGGTCTCTTCGCGGTGATGCTGATCAACCTGGTGTTGGCGCTCTTCGGGTTCGACACCGGCCTGCGCAGCGGTGGTCCGCTGGCCATCGGCTTCAGCCTGGTCTGCATCGTGGTCGCCTCGCTCAGCTTCGTGCTGAGCTTCCACGAGGTCGAGGAGGGCGTGCGGATGGGTCTGCCGCAGCGCTACTCCTGGACCGCCGCGTTCGGCATCCTGGTCAGCCTGGTCTGGCTCTACATCGAGATCCTGCGTCTGCTCAGCTACTTCCAGGGCGACGACTGATCACCTGACCGGCGCGGCGCCCACCCCGTTCCCGGGGATGGGCGCCGCGCCGTTTCCGGCACCGTGCGGTGCCCGTCACCCCACCACAAGTCCATGATCGGCGGTGAGGGGTCGGGGGCCGGTGGCCTCGTGCAGGTACGCGCGGTAGCCGGTCGGCTCGACGACGACGGTGACCGGGTGGCCGGGGTACCGACTGGCGAGGCGGGTGAGCAGCGGCAGCGGGTCGGGCATGGCCGGGGGTGCCGGATTCTGCGGGGCGATGATGGGCTGGGTGGCGTCGGTCGGTACGGCGGCGAGGGCGTTGTCCAGGCTTTCCAGGCAGAATCCGATCGCGTGTTCCAGGGTCGGTCGTACGGGTGGGGCGAGCCGGTCGACGGGTGCACCGGGGGGCAGGATGTCGACCTCCCAGCGTTGCCCGTGCAGCCGGGTCGGGTCGTCATCGTGGTGCCGATGGTCGGCGACGGTGACGGCGATGCCGAGGTGCAGGCCGAGCGCAAGGCGGGTCACCTCGGTCAGGGGCGGTACGTCGGGGGTGGCGGCGAGGACGAGTAGCCGCGCACCGGGTTGGCCGGCGCTGGCCGTCCGGAGGTACGCCACGATCGGGTCGTTCTCGGTGGCGGTGACGACGATGCCGTCGCGTAGGTCCTGGCCGATCTCGTGGCCACCGTCGAGGTCGGTGAGGTCCTCCGGGCGTACCCCGAGGATGCCGGCCCAGCGACCGAGCCGGTAGCCCTTGGGGAGCTGGTGGACCGGCGGGCCGAGGGGCGGTCGGGCGACCAGGGTGGCCGACTGCGCGGCGTCGGGTTGCCACAGTTCGTGGCCGACCCGGGAGTGCAGGTCGGTGACGGTGACCGCGAGCGCGTCGTACTGTCGTCCGCTGTCGTGGCAGGTCGGGCAGGCCAGCGCGGAGGCGGCGTAGCCGGCACCCTGACATGCGGGGCACTCCAGACGGGGCGGGTGGCCGCCGAGGGTGCAGTAGCAGCGGCGTAGCGGGCTGCCCGGGAAGCAGTCCGGGCAGGGACGATGGGGGATCGGCTCGCCGCGCCAGGATGGCGCGGGTGGCTCCGGGACCCGGAGCAGGCGGACAGCAGCGGCGGGGCTGCCTTCGGGGCTGTCGGGGTGAACGGGGCTGCCGGGGCGGAGCTGGGTGTGCCACCACCGGCCGTCCCGCCAGATCGCCTGAGCGCCGGCCGCGCCGGCACAGTCGCCGTCGACCCGGCGTGCGAGTTGGTCGAGGTCGATCACGGGCGGCCGGGCCGGGGGCATTCCGGCTGGCCTGATGGCGTACGCCGGGGCGGTGCGCCCCCGGTCGGTGAGCCCGGCCAGGGCGTCGTCGACGGTTGTCGCGGTGACCGCTGTGGGCAGGTCGACGGCGGTCAGGCGGGGCCCGGCGGGCACCTTGGCGCCGGGCAGTTCGTAGCGGATGTCCCAGGTCGGGTGGTCATCGTGCTGCCGCCGGGCTTCCACCACCAGGTCGAGGCAGAGCAGGTCGGCGACCGCGCAGAGCCGGGCCAGCACACTTTCCGGGGCGGGTACGGGTGGGGCGGTGTTGCGGCCGAGGAAGAGCCGCCACGGCTGGTGGTCCTGGCGGGCCAGCGCCTCCGCTTCGGCCGTCCGGCGTTGCCCGGCGGTCAGGTAGGGCCGCCATGAGGGCAGACCGATGGTCTGGGCGTCGGCGCCCCGGTCGGGGTCGCCGACCTGGCGTAGGCCGACGGCTGCGACGCTTTCGGCCAGTTCCCGGATCAGCGGGGCACAGTCGAGCTGCCAGCCGTGCCGGCCGTCGGGGACCGGCGGCAGGCTGCCGGGCCCGATCGTGCGGGAGGCGACCGCGCCGGTGTCCAGGTTGGCGACGGTGTAGGTGAGTTGCGCCCGGCGTCGGCCCTGCCCGCCGCAGCCGGAGCAGCGACCGGCCGGCAGGCCAGCGCCCCGGGTCGGCTCGGCCGGCACGCTGGCATCCTGGGTTGGCTCGGTGCAGTCCGGGCAGACGATCACGACGGGTTCGGTCATCGGCGCAGCCTCCGGGCGCAGGGTCCATCATGGTCGGGGTGGAGCAGGCAGCGCCGGCCGGCGGGCAGCCGACGATCGCAGAAGACCCGGTGGCGTACCCCTTGGGCGTCCTCCTCGGACACGGTGGTGTCGCCGGGGTCGCAGGGCGGCAGCAGACTCATCCAGCGGGCCACCACCCGGCCGAGCCGTTTCGCGGCGGTCAGGTCGTTGACGACTACGGGCAGGTGGATGACGTACCGGCCGGGCATCAGTGGTGGGCCCGCGAGTTGGCCATCCGGGCCTGCCGGGTCTGCCACTGCCGGAGCGCATCCTTGACCCGGCTGGTCTCGGCGCGGCTGCGGTCCAGCTCGGCGTAGACGGCGGCCAGGTCCTCGGCCACCCGGTCCAGGAACTCGCGTACCTCGTCCGGGTCGAAGCCCCGCCGACCGAACCGGGTCCAGCCGAACCGCCGCCCCCGCACCTGCCAGGGCCGCAACGGCAGGTAGGACGCCGACCGGTAGCAGCCCGGACGGCTGCGCCGGGCCGCCGGCCGTCCGGGCGGCGCGGTGTTCCGGCCGGGCCGGGTGTCGCGGGTACGCCAGAAGGTGACTGGTCAGGTGGTCGCTGCGCCGGTGGGTAGCCAGGGACAGCCGGCGACGAGTTCGGTG
>NZ_JBAKHU010000031.1:0-77264 GCF_036906895.1 Micromonospora sp. CPCC 206060 | reverse complement strand
TCAACTTTTACCGATCACCACCACGCCGGACATCCATCACAACCGGGCACCTTCAGCCCATACGAAACGGCCTAGTCCCGCTGTCCCGGTGGGTCAGGTTGCCACACGTGGGACGCGGCTTTCCCGGCGGCGATCTCCGCGGCTATCCGGGCGTTCTCCCGCTGGTCGGCCTCACGGCGGGCCCGCTTGGCGATCCCGGCCGCGATCTCGGCCTGCCTGCGGGCCATGGCTCGGGCAGTTCCATCACTGACGCGGGCGCTGACCCGCTGACGTGACCAGTCCTCGTCGCGGACCGCGGCCCGGTGGTCCTGCTCCTCCTTGGCCACCCGCATCGCGGCGGACATCTCGGTCCACCAGCCGCGCATGATGTTCTCCTCATCCGGCCGGTCGCGCCACCGCCACGCCCGCAGACGCTGCCGCAGCGTCCACATGATTTTGTCCGGGCTCTCCCGTACCGACCAGGCCACACCCTGGCCAGGATGCGGCTGGTTGTCCGGCAGGTGGTCCAGGGCCCGCAGGACATCCCGCACACACCAGCCAGCTTCGAAGTACGGCCGCAGGATCTCGTAGACGTTGTCCGGATTGCACCGGGCCAGCGCCGGCACCCGGACGCCGATCAGTCCGACGGCCGCCTCGATCTCGCCCCGACCGTCCGGTACCTGGGTCGGACTGAACGGCAGCTCCGCCAGCGGCCGCGCGCAGCTGGCACAGCGCCACACACCACGGTCGTTCCACCCGCCGGCTGCCCCGAGGACTGGCCGCCGTTCCCTCTCCCCGCAGGCGGGGCACGGAGCGGACGGCGGACGCAGAGATGTCGAGCGTTCCCAGGACTCCGCGGACATAGGGCCACCTCCAAGAGCCCGCACCCTACCGCGCCCGGACGGCCCGGAAGCCTGGTATCCGCGCCGTCGTGTCCCGGCCCGGTACCGGATGTGCGAAGCGGTTCCGTTGCCGCGTTGCGCCGATCGGCGCGGACCGCCGCCACCCCGATGCCGGACGACCGGGCAGCGGTTTCGGATGCCGTGAAACACCACTGATCGACGTTGTCGCGGAAGGCGGCACCGGAACGGTACCGCCTTCCACAAGCCGGCCCCGCTGGCACGGTGACCGGGCAAAGCGCCTGTCCAGGTCAACGGACGACAGCGACCGCCACCGTGAGTATCCATATCCTCACAACGGGCGCTGGATTGGCTGCGCAATCGCAATGGTGCCCTTCCGGACGGAGCGAGGGAAGGCTCCTCGCCCGGGAATAACCCGTCCGAGACAAGCAACGTCGGGCCAACCAACCCGTTCGGGGTGCCTCTCTGTCGCCGTCCGATGTTTCTCCACGGCGTCCGAAACTGTTTGCGCCCCGTCCGAGCTGCAAAAATGCTACTACCGAGGGCTAGTCCACCACTCAGTTCCGGATACCGGAAACGTCGGCCGACTTCTGACGTTTCCCGACGGAACCAGAATTCGGATGGAAGCGATTTGCGCCATTTGAACCATTGGTCTTCTCGGTCAAGATCAAGACGGTTTCGGGTGACAGGAGAAAACAGGGTCTTGTTGCCTCCGCAGATCTTTCTCCGCGAGGATCTCCAATGTTGTTCAACCCGCGCGGCGCCTCTGGCAGGGCGTGTGCAGGCACCCAGGACAGCGGAATACCAGGTCAACGGACGAGTTCCAAATTGAAAAGAGGAAAGAAGTGGTTGCGACCTCTGGTGGGTTCACCAACGACGAGTGCCTGTCACATCTCGCCGCCCCTGTGGTGGCACTGATCGTGATCGTCGTTCTCATCAAGTCCCTGGTCGCTGCGGGCAGCGAGCCGGAGTTGACGATCGGGTGCGGTTGCCTGCTGGCCGGGACGGCTGTCCGGCTGCCGCGTCGCTGAGTGACGTAGCGACTGGACAGGTCCGGTGCCGAGGAAGAGGGCGCCGCTTGAGCCTACGTCGGCCGGTCCGGTCGCGGAGTTCGCACATGGCTTACGCGAACTCCGCGTCCGGGCGGGCATGCCGACGTACGAGGTGATGGCGCGCGACGGGTTGAGCAACAAGAGCAGCCTGTCTAAAGCAGACAAAGGTATCAATTTTCCCAGCAAGGATGTGACGCTGGCATACGTGCGGGCCTGCAACGGTCCGGTCGCCGACTGGAAGGCCAAGTGGGAGCAGGTTGCCAAGAAGATAGGTCACCCGTCCGTCCGGTCGAAACGGCCGCTCCCCCTCACCTCGGTTGCCACCCCACTCGATTCCGTCAACCCGGTGGACGCACTGACCGTCGAGGAGTTCCGGGCCAGACTGCGGCAGGTACGCGAGCGCGTCGGCAACCCGTCGTACAAGGAGATCGAGGTGCAGGCCCGGCTCAAAGGTCTCGCACTGCCGGCGAGCACGGTCTTCGACATGCTCAAACCTGCCGGGAAGACGCTGCCGCGCGACGATCGGATCGTCGTTTTCCTAACGGTGTGCGACATACCGCAGCGGGAACACGACCTCTGGATCAGAACCCGACAGTCGATCAAGGCCCGACAGATTCAGGTCTCCAGTTCGCGGCCGGCGATCTCGGCGGCACTCAGGTCCGACGAGGATACGGCTGCCACTCCGACCGATTCACTGCTCGACCAGTCGACAATCAAGATCCTGCAAGCCGAGAACCATCAGTTGAGGCTGAAACTCAAGTCATACGAGGTTCGTCTCCAGTGGCCCACGCTCGATCGGGATGATCCCCGTGGCGCGATAGTGCGTCCGTACGTCATCCAGCAGGCGACGTCCGTACCTGGGAAGGAGTCGGAGCCGGCTCCCGGCTCCTCGGATGGACCGCAGTCAGCCGACGCAGGGGGATGGCGCGCAGCGACAGAGCCGCTCCCCCGTTTCCGTGGCGTTGCCCGGGTGCCGTCACCCTGGGAGATCACCCAGGAGACCACCTGGGAGACGGGGTACCGGGTCACCTGCAAAGCCTCGTACGGGCCACGGCTCTACCAGCCGCTGCCCATGCTGGCTTCCCCGACCCATGCCTGGCTGGAGGACCCGTACGAGCATTGGATCCGCCAGTTCCAGGCGCAGCCGCTGCCCATGATCGTCCCTCCGACGTGGATCTGGCGGGATGACCCGCACGAGCAGTGGATCCACCAGTTCCAGGAACCGTTGCTCACCAACCCGGTCATCCCGGTTGACCACGCGGACGGCGGCGGGGCCACCACGGCACCGACCCGATACGTCGGCGACCACCGCCCGGAGCGGAGCAGGTGGACGCTGATCGGCAACGCGACCGACCCGCAGGAACAGCTCCCGGTGCCCCCGAGTTGGGCGCTCTACGTCAACGAGCAGACCGGCCGGATCGACCAGGGCGTGCTGGGCATCCGGCTGACGATGAGCATCGTCGTCGTCGCAGCCACGGCAGTAGTCCTGTCCGTGGCCGCAGCCTCGCTGGTCTACGAGCCGTCGCGGGACGCCGGCACTCCCCGGCAACTTGAGCAGATCTACTACGAGATAAATGATCTGGAGCAGATAGGTCCACTCTCGCCCCACAACCCGCAGCAACCGGCGCCGTAGAGCGTCGACCCGCACGACCGTCCGGCCGATCCACCCGGACAGGCCGAGCCGCCCGGCCAGGGTGTGCGTCGTACGCGGCGAGGGCCGGGGCGGCGCCATCGGCACCGCCGTGGTGGCGGCTGCCGAGGCGAGCGGCAACCCGCCTCGTGGCAGCTCCGGAAGCCCGTCCACGCCATGTTCTTCTGTCATGGTGCGACAGGACCGAGGCTGCTCCGTGACCGCGACACGAAGTACGCCGCGTTTTCCATCCGCTTGCCGGCGTCAACTGTGGACGTGACCGGGCGTGAATCCCGGCGATGGTCGATGTGGGACCCGTGGCCGGGCAGGTCGCCGTACCTGCCGGGGCAAAGCCGGTGACGCGGCGCGTCCGGAAGGTTCCCCCAGGTGAGGGGCGAGTGGCTCCCACTGCGGGAAACCAGACGACGGGTCACCGGTTTTGGTATCCGGGGCGGCTGGTGGTACACACCCGGACGGCGGTAGCGTTGCGCAACTGCAGGCGGGCGACACTCGGTCCGCCGGCCGCGCATCATCAGTGCTGTGGCGCGGCTCATCCGCCGGCATCGCGCTGGCGAGCGTATGGAGGATGGCGCATGTCCCACGGCGAGGCTCTGTTCACCTCATCCGAGGAGACCAACTCGCGGCCCAGCTTCGAGCTCGCGCTCCGTGGCTACGACAAGCGGCAGGTGGATCAGTACGTCGCGCGGACGGCAAGCGAGATCTCCAACCTGATGGCCGAGCGCGAGCGCACCTTCGGTCAGATCCAGCACCTGGCCGCGCAGCACCAGCAGCTTCAGGCGGAGCTGAGCGAGCTGCGGCAGCGTCCGCCGCAGCTGGACCGGGCGGCCTTCCGGGATCTGGGCCCGATGGTCGAGCAGATCCTGGCCCTCGCCGAGAAGCAGGCGGAGGCGATCATCAACGCTGCCGCGCAGCGGGCGGCCGACCACGAGGCAGCAGCGGAGAAGGTGCTGGTCGAGGCGCGGGAGCAGGCCGACCGGGTACGGGCGGAGGGCGAGGCGGCCCGGGACGCCGCCGAGCAGGAGGCACAGCGGATCGGCACGGCGAGCGCCGAGCAGGTCGAGAGCGCCCGGACCGAGGCCACGGCCATGCTGGAGGCGGCCCGCGTACAGGTGCAGCAGGAGGTCGAGGCGGCCCGGGCGCAGGCCCAGGAGGAGCTGGCCAAGTGGCGGGCCGACGTGGAGGAGGAGATCGGGGAGCGGCAGGCCGCCGTCGAGCGGGAGCTGACCCAGCAGCAGGCCCTGGCCAACCAGAAGAGTTCGGCGCTGTACGCCGAGGCCCAGCACTACTCGGCTGAGCTGCGTCGGCGGGCGGACGAGCAGGCCGCCATCCAGCAACAGCAGCTGACCGTCGTCCGGCGGGAGATCCAGGCCCTCCAGCAGGCCCTGGCGCAGCAGCAGGCCGACCTGGAGACCGAGAGGCAGCAGCTCGCCCAGTCGCGTCAGGAGCGGGCCGGGATCGACGGCGAGATGTCCCAGCTCCAGCAGCGGCTCACCGAGGTCCGCCAGAACCTGGCGGCCGAGCTGACCCGACTGGAGGAGGCGCGGCAGTCGGCCGAGTCGGCCGAGCGGCACGCCAAGGAGGTACGGGCGCGGGTGCAGCGGGAGGCGAAGCGGGTGGCCGACCTGGCCGCCGCCGCAGTCATCGCCGCCGCTGCGGGCGGCGCGCCGACCAGCGAGTACCCGATCGTGGCGCCGGCCCGACCGGACGCGAACCGGGATGTCGTGCCGCAGGCCGGCGCACCGGCCGTTCCGGCCCACGTCGAGCCGGGGGCGCCGGTCGCCGGCAACGGCCACAACGGGCACGGCTGGCCCGACGGCACCGATGTCGTACCGGCCCAGCGGGGGCCGCAGCCGTCGCTGGCGGTGGCGGAGGCCGAGTAACCGGTACCGCAGGAAGCGGTTGTTCGGCCCCGCGCAGAACGACATGGGGCCGGTACCGTCAGTCGTGGCTCAGCCGTTTCCGCGCTCAGCCGTTTCCGCGTGGGGCGTACATGATCACGGCCACGCCGACGAGGCAGATGGCCGCGCCGATCAGGTCCCACCGGTCCGGGCGGAACCGGTCCACCACCACGGCCCAGGCCAGGGAGCCGGCGACGAAGACGCCGCCGTACGCGGCGAGGATCCGGCCGAAGTTCGGGTCGGGTTGGAAGGTCGCGACGAAGCCGTAGGCGCCGAGTGCGAGTACACCGGCGGCGATCCACCACAGGCCGCGGTGTTCACGCCAGCCCTGCCAGATCAGCCAGGCACCGCCGATCTCGGCGAGCGCGGCCAGGGCGAACAGCAGCAGGGAACGGAGCACGGTCACGCCGCCGACCGTAGCCGGTCGACCCGCACCGACTTCAGGACCGGTGCCTGCAATTGCCAAGATTTTGCAACAAGGACCGGATGGCTCTGGACACCGACCCTGACCCGTAACTAGCGTAGTCGCCATGACTCCTTACAACCTCGATGTCCGGGCCTGGCAGGAGAGCTGGGACCGCCAGCAGGAGGCATACCTGCCGGACCGGGAGCACCGGCTCGACACGATGCTCGACGCGGTCGAGGCGGTCACGGACCGGCCGGACCCCCGGGTACTCGACCTGGCCGGCGGTACCGGATCGATCAGCCTTCGCACGCTGGCCCGCTTCCCCCAGGCGCAGGTCACCCTGGTCGACCTCGATCCGGTCCTGCTCACCATCGCCGAGGCGTCCCTGACCGGCCGGGCCACCGTGGTCACCGCCGACCTCAACGACCCCGACTGGGCGGCGGCCCTGCCGCTGCGCGAGTACGACGCCGTACTGACCGCCACCGCCCTGCACTGGTTGGACGGCGACCGCCTCGCCACCCTCTACCGCGAGATCCGTGACCTGCTGCGCCCCGGCGGGCTCTTCGTCAACGCCGACCACATGCCCGACCCGGGCCTGGCCACCCTCAGCGCACAACTTCTCGATCGGGCCCGCGCCCGCCGCAACGCCCGGTACGCCGCCGGCGCCGTCCTCTCCTGGTCGGCCTGGTGGGAGCAGGTCACCGCCGCTCCGACCCTCGCCCCGCTGGCCGAGAAGCGGCGGCAGATCTACCCCACCGGGCACAGTCCGGAGTGGAGCCCGCCGGCGGACTGGCATCTCGACGCCCTGCGCGCGGCAGGCTTCGCCGAGGTCGGCACCCTCTGGCGGGGCGGTACGGACGCCGCCGTGGCCGGACTGCGCTGACCGCCGGCCGGCCAGGGCGGAGGCTGACCGCGACCGCCGGCCGGCCAGGGCGGAGGCTGACCGCGACCGCCGACCGGCCGGGGCGGAGGCTGACCGCCGACCGGGGTACGGCGCCTGCGGGTGGCACCGGGCAGGATGGCGGTATGCGTCTGGTGTCCCTGCTGCCGTCCGCGACGGAGATCGTCTACGCCCTCGGCCTCGGTGACGACCTGATCGGGGTGACCTTCGAGTGTGAACTGCCGGCTGCCGACCGGGGCCACAAGACCGTGGTGGTCGGCGGTCGGGACACCCGGGGGATGACCCCGACCGAGATCGACGACTACGTCCGGGCCCAGCTGGCGGCCGGCGCCGACCTCTACACCCTGCACTCCGACGCGCTCGCCGGCCTGGCTCCGGAACTGATCCTGACCCAGGACCTGTGCCGGGTCTGCGCCCTGCCCTCGGACCACGTCTCGGACGCCCTGGACTACCTGGGCTGCCGGGCCGACGTGCTGTCGCTGGACCCGTACACCCTGGAGGAAGTGCTCGGCACGATCGTCGCGGTGGGCGACCGGGCGGGCGTACCGGATCGGGCGTCGGCCCTGGTGGCCGGCCTGCGCGACCGGCTCGCGGCGGTCTCGGCGGCGGTGGCCGGCCGGCCGCGCCGCCGGGTGGCCGTGGTCGAGTGGGTCGACCCACCGTTCACCGCCGGGCACTGGGTACCCGACCTGGTGGAGATCGCCGGTGGCCAGCCGGTCGCCACCCGCCCCGGCGCCCGTTCGGTGGAGGTGACCTGGTCCGAACTGACCGGCGCGGCACCGGAGGTGGTGCTGGTCACCCCGTGCGGATTCCACCTGGACGGGGCCGCCCGGCAGGCCGAGACGGTCGCGCCGAGATTCCCGGGCGCCGAGGTGTGGGCGATCGACGCGGACGGCATCGTGGTCCGCCCCGGCCCCCGGCTGGTCGACGGCGTGGCGGCGATCGCCGCCATCCTGCACCCCGGCGCGGTGCCCGAGCCACCGGCCGGCGCGATCATCCGGGTCGCCTGACCAGAGGGGCACAGCCGGCGGCCGGGCGGGGTGTGACCTCCGGCCGTGACGCGCAGTGGTCGGCGCCCCGGGGTGTCCCATCTGCGCGCGGGCCCGACCTCGGTACCGGGTACGCAGGATTATCATGAGGGCGAACGAGACGAATCTGTTTAGGCTGGTACGCCTATCCGATCCGATCTGTACCCGTATCGATGACGGTTCGTGTTCATCCGTCGTCATGCCCCATTCGTAAGGAGCAGCAGGGTGTCCGAGGCATCGCCGTTCAACGCCGTGCCCGCCCGGATCGATCTGCCGAAGGTCGATCACGAGGTGCTGGCCTTCTGGCGGGAGCGGGACATTTTCCAGCGCAGCCTGGCGCAGACCGCCGACGGGCCGCGCTGGGTCTTCTACGAGGGCCCGCCCACCGCCAACGGCCGCCCGGGCGTGCACCACGTCGAGGCGCGGGTGTTCAAGGACATCTTCCCCCGCTACCGGACGATGAAGGGCTACCACGTCCCGCGCCGGGCCGGTTGGGACTGCCACGGCCTGCCGGTCGAGATCGCGGTGGAGAAGGAACTCGGCATCTCCGGCAAGCAGGACATCGAACAGATCGGTATCGCGGAATTCAACGAACGCTGCCGCCAGTCGGTGAAGCGGTACATCGGCGAATTCGAGGCGATGACCGAGCGGGTCGGCTACTGGGTCGACATGTCCGCCCCGTACTGGACGATGACCCCGGAGTACGTGGAGAGCGTCTGGTGGGCGCTCAAGCGGATCTTCGACCGGGGACTGCTGGTCGAGGACTACCGGGTCGCGCCGTACTGCCCGCGCTGCGGCACCGGCCTGTCCGACCACGAGGTCGCCCAGGGGTACGAGACGGTCACCGACCCGTCGGTGTACGTCCGGCTACCCGTGGTCGGTGAGGTCGCCGGGATCACCGGCGTCGATCTGCTGATCTGGACCACCACCCCGTGGACGCTGGTCTCGAACACCGCCGTGGCGGTCCACCCGGACGTCACCTACGTGGTGGCCCGGACCGCCGAGGGCACCTTCGTGGTCGCCGAGCCGCTGGTCGGTGCGGCGCTCGGCGAGGGCGCCGAGATCCTGGCCAGCCTGCCCGGCCGGGACCTGGAGGGCCTGCACTACCAGCGCCCCTTCGACTTCGTCGCCATCCCGGACGCGCACCACGTCCTGCTCGCCGACTACGTGACCACCGAGGACGGCACCGGCCTGGTGCACCAGGCGCCCGCGTTCGGCGCCGACGACCTCGCCACCTGCCGGCGGTACGGCCTGCCGGTGGTCAACCCGGTCCGCCCGGACGGCCACTTCGCCGCCGACGTGCCGATGGTGGGCGGCCAGTTCTTCAAGGACGCCGACCCGATCCTGGTCAAGGAGCTGGAGCGGCGGGGCCTGCTGCTGCGCGCCCTGCGGTACGAGCACAGCTACCCGCACTGCTGGCGCTGCCACACGCCGCTGATGTACTACGCCCAGCTCTCCTGGTACGTCCGCACCACGCAGATCCGGGAGGAACTGCTCCGGGAGAACGAGCGCACCGACTGGCACCCCGAGCACATCAAGCACGGTCGGTTCGGTGACTGGCTGAAGAACAACGTCGACTGGGCGTTGTCCCGGAACCGGTACTGGGGTACCCCGCTGCCGCTGTGGCGCTGCCCGAACGCCCACCTGACCGTCGTCGGATCCCGCGCCGAGCTGGGGACGCTGGCCGGTCGTGACCTCACCGGGCTGGACCCGCACCGCCCGTACATCGACGACGTCACCTTCGACTGCCCGCAGTGCAGCGCCACCGCGGTCCGGGTACCGGAGGTCATCGACGCCTGGTTCGACTCGGGTTCCATGCCGTTCGCCCAGCTCGGCTATCCGCACGTCACGGGCAGCGAGGAGGAGTTCGCCCAGGCGTACCCGGCGCAGTTCATCGCCGAGGCGATCGACCAGACCCGGGGCTGGTTCTACACCCTGATGGCGGTCGGCACCCTCGCCTTCGACCGGTCGCCGTACGAGAGCGTGCTCTGCCTGGGTCACATCATGGCCGAGGACGGCCGCAAGATGAGCAAGCACCTGGGCAACATCATCGAGCCGATCCCGCTGATGGACCGGCACGGTGCCGACGCGCTGCGCTGGTTCATGCTCTGCTCGGGTTCGCCCTGGTCGCCGCGCCGGGTCGGGGACAGCGCGATCGACGAGATCGTCCGCCGGTTCCTGCTCACCTACTGGAACACCGTCTCCTTCTTCACCCTGTACGCCGAGGCCAACGACTGGGCGCCGCAGCCCGCCGCCACGGTCGAGCGGACCCCGCTGGACCGGTGGCTCCTCGCCGAGCTGCACCGCCTGGTCGGCGTGGTCGACGCGGCGCTGGAGGACTTCGACACCACCGGGGCCGGCCGGGCGATCAGCAGCTTCGTCGACGACCTGTCGAACTGGTACGTCCGGCTGTCCCGGACCCGGTTCTGGCAGGGCGACCCGGCGGCGCTGGCCACCCTGCACGAGACCATCGAGGTACTGACCCGGCTGCTGGCGCCGTTCGTGCCGTTCATCGCCGAGCAGGCCTGGCAGGTCGCGGTCCGGCCGGCGGCCCCCGAGGGCCCCGAGTCGGTGCACCTGGCGGCCTGGCCGACCCAGGACGCCAGCCGGCTCGACGAGGGGCTGCGGACGGAGATGGCGACCGTACGCAGCCTGGTCGAGGCGGGCCGGGCCGCGCGGAAGGCCAGTGGCCTGCGGGTCCGGCAGCCGCTCGCGCGGGCGCTGATCGCGGTGCCGGAGCAGCAGACCCCGTCGGAGGAGTTGCTGGCCTACCTGCGGGACGAGCTGAACATCCGTGAGGTGGCACCGCTGCACACGTCCGACACCGTCATCGACGTGACCGTCAAGCCGGACTTCCGGCAGCTCGGCAAGCGGTTCGGCTCGCGTACCCAGCACGTCGCGGCAGCGCTGCGGGCGGCCGACCCGGCCGAGCTGGCGAAGGCGGTCAGCGGCGGCGGCACCACGACGGTACTGGTCGACGGGGAGCCGGTGGCGATCGGCGAGGACGACATCCTGGTCAACCAGACGCCGCGTACCGGCTGGGCGGTCTCCACCCAGCGCGAGGTGACCATCGCACTGGACACCACGATCACCCCGGAGCTGCGCCGGGCCGGCCTGGTGCGGGAGGCGATCCGGCTGGTGCAGGACGCCCGTAAGCAGGCCGACCTCAACATCACTGACCGGATCGAGCTGGGTCTGCGGGCCGACGGCGAGCTGGCCGAGGCGATCCGCGAGGGTCGGACGGAGATCGCCGAGGCGGTGCTGGCGGTCAGTCTGGTGGAGGACGAGCTGTCCCCGGCGGACCTGGCGCACACCGACGAGGAGATCGGCCTGCGGCTCTGGATCAGGCGCGCCGAACGGTGACGGACCGGGGGCGTTGGTACTCGGCCAACGCCCCCGGCACGCTGAGGTCGGTGCCGTGATCCGCACCCGCTCCCGCTAGGCGCAGCGGTCAGGGTAGTGACGGAAGGTTATTCCCTGCCTACGCTTACCGGATGCGTGAAGGTGAGCGGTTCAGCCTCCGGTCAGGTATCAGCATCGTCGTCCGGCACGAGGTACGGCCGACCGAGCTGCGGTCGCCGATTGTGCCGGCGGACGCCGCCCGCCTGGTGGATCAGGGCGTCGCGGTCACCGTGGAGGAGTCCCCCCAGCGGGCTTTTCCGATCTCGGACTTCATCGACGCCGGCTGTGCCGTCGCTCCGGCGGGGAGCTGGGTGGATGCCCCGGACGGGCAGTACGTCGTCGGCCTCAAGGAGCTCCCCGACGAGCCGGCCGCGCTGCGGCACCGGCATGTGTTCTTCGGCCACGCCTACAAGCAGCAGCCGGGCGCGCCGGAGCTGCTGCGCCGTTTCACCACGGGTGGCGGCGTCCTGCTGGATCTCGAGTATCTGGTCGACGACAACGGTCGCCGACTCGCCGCGTTCGGCTACTGGGCCGGTTATGTCGGTGCCGCGCTCGCGGTCCTGCACCACCGTGGTCGGCTCGTCGCGCCGCTGCGGCCCATGTCACGACCGGCACTGGACGACCTGCTGCGGGAACGGCTCCCCGGTACGCCACCCCGGGTGCTGGTCATCGGGGCGCTCGGCCGGTGTGGCCGGGGTGCGGCCGACGCGTTGCGGGTCGCCGGTATCGAGCCGACCTGCTGGGACGTCGCCGAGACCCGGTCGTTGGACAGCGCCGCACTGCTGGAACACGACATCCTGGTCAACGCGGTCCTGGTCACCGAGCCGACGCCGCCCTTCGTGACCAGGGAGATGCTGCGGCAGCCGACCCGCCGGCTGACGGTGGTCGCGGACGTCACCTGCGACGCCGGATCGACCGGAAACGTGCTGCCGATCTACGACCGCGTCACCGACTGGGCGCAGCCGGTTCGACGGCTGGACGATGTGGGCCGGCCGTTGGACCTGATCGCCATCGACAACCTGCCGTCGCTGCTGCCCGTCGAGGCGAGCACCACGTTCTCGGCGGAACTGACCCCGCACCTGCTGTCCCTCGCACCGGCACCGGCACCGGTCGGGGCCGGCGCGCTGCCGTGGCAGCGCTGTGGGGACGAGTTCCGGCGGGCCAGTGCGGCCCACTGCCCGACCGGGGAGCTGAGCGATGTCTGAGGCGATCGCGGCGAGCGGCACCGTGCACTGGATCGGCGCGGGTCTCTCCACCGGCAGCGGACTGCGGGTGCTCTGCGACCGGGCGCGCCGCGTCCTGGTCTGGGCGCGCAGCACCGAGCGGGCGGGGAAGCGCCTGGCCCAGCTCGGTCTGGCCGGCCGGGCCGAGGTACGGACGTATGACCCGTCGGTCCTCGCCGACGAGTTGGGGGCCGGTGATGTTCTCGTGTCGATGCTGCCTGCGGGTGAGCACGCCGACCTGTTGCGGCTGTGCATCGAGCGGCGGGCGCACTTCGCCTGTAGCAGTTACGTCTCTGCGGACATCCTGGCGGCGGTACCGGCCGCGCAGCGGGTCGGGGTGGCCGTGCTGACCGAGGCCGGTCTCGACCCGGGCATCGACCATCTCTTCGCGGATCTGCTGGTGGAACGGGCACGTGCCGTCCTGGGTGAGGGTGCGGGTACGGCGGAGTTCGTCTCGTACTGCGGCGGTGTCCCGGCGACGGCCAACGAGTTCCGGTACCGGTTCAGCTGGGCGCCACACGGGGTGCTGAACGCGCTGCGCGCACCGAGCCGGTTCATCGCCGACGGCGTACCGCAGGTCGCCGACCGGCCGTGGGAGGCCACCCGGCCGTTCGGCCTGGATGGCGAGGCGTTCGAGGTCTACCCGAACCGGGACAGCATCCCCTACATCCAGCAGTACGCCTTCCCGCCGTCCTGGCGGGTCCGGACCTTCGTCCGGGGCACGCTACGCCTCGACGGGTGGCAGCAGGCGTGGGCGGATGTCTTCGCGGTGCTGCGTACCGGTGACGACAGACGTATCGCCGCTCTGGCCGAGGACCTCGCTGCCCGCCATCCCACCACCGAGAACGACCGGGACCGGGTGGTGCTCGTCGTGGGGCTCACCGTGCACGCCGATCACGGCGCCGCGTGGTCCGGCAGGTACCTGCTCGACATGACGGGTACGGCGTCCGAGAGCGCGATGGCCCGATGCGTCTCGCTTCCGCTGGCTTTCGGCGTTACCGAGATCATGGCCGGGCGGACCCCGGCCGGCCTCCGACAGGCTGCGCAGAGCGCCGAGGGCGCACGGCGGTGGCTGGCGTTCCTGACCGGTGAGGGTATTCCCTGCCGGCTCGAAGAGATCTCCTGACCGACCGGACCGCGCTCCCGCCGCCCTGGCCACGTCCCGTACCGGCGGCGATGCCGTGGTGGCCGGATCCGATGTCGCTGGTCGGATCCGGCCCACCACGAAATGATCAGCACAATTGATCAGGCGAAATGATCAGGCGAATTGATCAGCGGTGACCCGACAATCATTTTGTCGCCTATCTGCACCTTATTGACGCACCTTGATCACTTTAGTAGGGTCGATCCCGGCGACATCATTCGAGCAACATCTGGATCATCGCCAACAAAAATCGGGGGACACGGGACGTGAAGAGAGTTAGCGTGGGCGCCAGGACGACTCACCGGGCCACCTGGTCCGCATTCGACCTACCGGGCCTGTTCTGATCTTCGGGGTCACACCAGTCAGGTGACGACATCCCACCGGTCCGCGACGCCTTCCACACCTCAACTCTGACCATCAACGCTCCGACATCTGCGGCGCGGAAACCTGCCATTTTCGGGACGGGCAGTTGTGCCGGTCCCGGCGGCTGAGTTCGCCCATCAGGGTGTCGGTGACGCCGGGACAAGCTCGCCACCGGAGAACGGATCGCACCGGCCCGTTCGACACCCGGCCGTCCCGAGAGATGCGCGACCGCACCGTGCACCCGCACCGGAAATCCGATCGAGGCACGTTCCAGGTGCCCGGACGAAAGCCAGTACGACAGCACTATTCCCGTTGGAAGCACAGCGACTGCTAATCGGGAGAAAATTGTGGATCTGACACCCTCGAACTCCCCGTTGCGCGTATCGAAAGAGACGGGAGGTTGAGCCGTGCCGAAAAGTGATGCGCGTTCGCACTACAGCGTCGTGGGCATCGGCGCGGGACCGGCCAACCTCAGTCTCGCGTCGCTCCTGCACGGCCACCAGGAGGTGTCGAACCTCTTCCTCGACCGGAAGCCCACCTTCACGTGGCACGACGGGCAGCAACTGCCCGACACCACCCTGCAGGTGTCCATGTTCAAGGATCTGGTCAGTCTGGCCGATCCGACGAACAGGTTCTCCTTCGTCTCCTACCTGCACGCGCAAGGCAGGATCTACCACTTCCTCAACGCCCGTTTCGACGCGGTCCCACGGCAGGAGTTCCGCAACTACCTGGAGTGGGTGGCGGAACAGAACAGCAACATCGTCTTCGGCGAGGAGGTGCTGTCGGTGGATTTCGACGGGACCTTCGTCGTCCGGACGGGGCACCGGACGGTGACCGCGGACAACATCTCGGTCGGTGTGGGCAACCGGCCCTGGACACCACCGATGGCGGCGGACCTGCTCGGCGACCAGCAGTACCACGTCAGCGAGATCACGACCAGGGCCCGGGAGCTGGGCGGCAGGCGGGTCTGCGTCATCGGGGGCGGACAGTCCGGGGCGGAAGCCTTCCTGAATCTGATCAGCCGGCCCGAGCCCAACCGGCCCCGGCGCGTGTCCTGGGTCACCCGACGGGTCAACTTCCTCCCGATCGACGACTCGCCCTTCACCAACGACTTCTACATGCCGAGCTACTCCGACTACTTCTTCCGGCTCGACCCGGCCAAACGGCGGGAGTTCAACCTCCGACAGGTGTTGACCAGTGACGGCATCTCCGAGGCGACGCTGCGCGAGATCTATCAGCGCATCTATCTGCACCGGTTCGTCGAGGACGCCGAGGATCTGGTCGCGCTCCACCCGAACTGCGAGGTGACCGATGTCCAACGGGGCAACGGGGCGGCATGGGTGGTCAGGGTCGCCAACAGCAACCACCCTGGCGTTACCGGACACATCGATGCCGATGTGGTCATCTGGGCGACCGGGTTCCGTGCCGCCGAGATGAACTTCCTCGACCCGATCGCGCACCGGCTCAGCCGCGAGGGCGACAAGCTCAAGATCGATGAGAGCTTCGCCGTCCAGTGGGACGGGCCCGCTGATCGCAACATCTTCGTGCACAACGCCGCGCAGGAGCAACGCGGCCTCGCCGACCGCAACCTCAGCCTCATTGCCTGGCGCAGTCAGCGGGTCGTCGACCGGCTACGCGGGGTACGCAGCGACGAGCAGTTGCCGTCCTTCATCGACTGGACAGCCAAGCTCGGCCCCGGCGAAGCGATGGAGGCCAGGTCGGCATGAGTGATGCAGATGTCGTCATCGTCGGCGCGGGGATCATCGGATGCCTCGTCGCCCGGAAGCTGAACTCGGTCAGCCCAGGGCTTTCCGTCATGGTCATCGACCGGGACGCGGCCGGGAACGGCGCCAGCAGACGCTCGGCAGGACTCCACTTCCCCCGTGGGGGGACCGCGCGGGTACGGGAGATGGCCGCCGAGAGTCAGGACTACTACACCAGGCTGCGCGCCGATGACCCGACGCTGCCGATCCACCCGCTGGCCATGTCGGTGCTCATCGCCGACTCCGACGACGGATCCCTGCGCCGACGCTATCTCGACCGGGCCAAGCTTCGTCGGGTCGACGGCGTGCCGGGCGATCTGGTCACCCCGCCGGAGAACACGACGGTCTGGGCCGGGGACGGCTGCCACTACGCCGACGTGGCCGCACTGACCGCCGCCCTGGCCCGGGAGCTGCGGCCAGCCGTCCGTTTCCGTGAGGGCATCGAGGTCACCGCGATCGAACCGGCCGCGACCGAGGTACTGCTCCGACTGCGTACCGGTGAATCGGTGAGCACTGGGGCCGTGGTGCTGGCACCCGGGCCATGGCTGCACTCGCCAGCCTGGCGGGAACTGACCCGTCCGCTCCGGTCGCGGGTCAAGAAGGTGGTGGCCCTGCATGTCGACCACCGGGTGACCAGGGACGACGGGGCGGTGGTCTTCGAGGACGAGGACGCCTTCCTGTTGCCGCTCGTCCACCGCGACCACTGGTTGTTCAGCTACACCTGCCAGGAGTGGGACGTCGAGCCCGACGCGCTCACCAGCGGGTTGTCCCGTGCCAACCTGGCCGAGGCACACGACTGCCTGGGTGCCTACTCGCCGGTGCTGGCGGATCTCGCCACGGCGGGTCGGGTCTTCTGCGATGCCTACAGCCCCAGCCGCGAACCAATCGTGCGCCTGCTCGGCGACAGCGGTCGGGTCGTCTTCGCGGGCGCCGCGAACGGCTCCGGCTACCGGCTGGCTCCCGCCATCGCCACGGAGGTGGCGCAGCTTCTCCCCAGCCAACCCGGACAAAGGATCTGCGCGTGATCGTGAGTCGTTTCAGTCGTAGCGAACTGTCCGCCGCCTTCGGCATCGAGATGAGTTCGATCGACGGCCCCGGGCCGGGATCGGGTTGGGGAAGGGTCGCCCCGGGTGGCCGCAGTGATCCGCACCAGCACGACGAGACCGAGGTCTTCGTCATCGTCAGCGGCTCGGGGGACCTCCTGGTCGACGGGGAGCGGACGCCGGTCGGGCCGGGGTCGGTTGTCGTGGTCGAGCCCTTCGAGACGCATGTCATCGAGAACACCGGCCCGGACGACCTCGTCTTCTTCGACCTGTACTGGCGGGATCCACTCAGGGCGGTGGAAGCCGCAGGCGCGGTACGCCAGCGGTTCGGGCAGCGGCCGGTCTTCGTGTTCTCCACCCCCCCGACCCCGAACGGCGACCTGCACCTCGGGCACCTCTCCGGGCCGTACCTGGGCGCTGACGCCTTCGTCCGGTTCCAGCGCATGAACGGCACCGACGCCTGGCACCTCACCGGCAGCGACGACTACCAGAGTTACGTCGTCGAGCGGGCCAGGCGGGACGGGACGGAACCGGCGGAGACCGCGGCACACTTCTCCGCCGCGATCCGCGCCACGCTCCACCTGATGGACATCACGCCCGACCAGTACACGGTCACCAACGACGACGAGGGGTATGCACCGGGCCTGCGGAGGTTCTTCTCCCGGCTGGTCGCGTCGGGTTCGGTCCGCCCGCAGGAGACCGGGGCGGTGTTCGACGACGAGACAGGCGCATACCTGTACGAGGTCTCGGTGTCCGGCGGGTGCCCGGGGTGCGGCGGGGAGACCTCGGGCAACATCTGCGAGGAGTGCGGCGAGCCGAACACCTGCGCCGACCTCACCGACCCTCGGGCAAGCCGTTCCGGTGCACCCGCCCGCCCGGGCCGGATCACCCGGTTCTGCCTGCCGTTGCACGAGTTCGGGGCGCAGGTCGCCGACCACCACCGGACCGGTCGGGTGCCGGTCCGGCTGCGTGAACTGGCCGCCAGGGTGTTCCACCGTGGACGTCTCGACCTGCCGGTCACCCATCCCTCCGGGTGGGGTGTGACGCCGGACGAGCCGGGTGCACCCGGGCAGGTGATCTGGGTCTGGCCGGAGATGGCCTACGGCTTCCTGCACGGCATCGAGCTGCTGGGTCGCCGGCTCGGCCGGCACTGGCAGGCCGACGCGCCGGAGCAGGACTGGAAGATCGTGCACTTCTTCGGCTACGACAACAGCTTCTACCACTCACTTCTCTACCCGGTGCTGTACGGGTTGGCCTTCCCGCGCTGGCGCCCTGACATCGACTACCACGTCAACGAGTTCTACCTGCTCAGCAAGGAGAAGTTCTCGACCAGCCGGAGGCACGCCATCTGGGGCCGGGACATCCTCGGCCCGGACAGCGTGGACGCGGTGCGCTATTTCCTCGCCAGTACCCGGCCGGAGGGGCGCCGTACGAACTTCGAACCCTCGGCGTACGAGGCGGTCCTGCGGGACACCCTGATCGGCTCGTGGCAGCGCTGGTTGACCGAACTGGGTGGCCGGGTACGGAAGTGGTACGGGAATGTCACGCCCGATGCCGGTGTGTGGCGGCCCGAGCACACCGCCTTCCTCGACCGTCTGCACACCCGGCTCACGGCGATCACCGGCAGCCTCGGCCAGGACGGGTTCTCGCTGAACCAGGCGGCAGCCGAGCTGACCGGCATCGTCACCGACGTCACGCGCTTCACCGGCTCGGCGTACGCGCTCCAGGACGACGAGCGGTGGCACGACGAGCGACGGACCACGGTCGCGCTGGAGCTGGCCGCCGCCCGACTCGTCGCCGCGTGCGCGGTGCCGGTGATGCCACGGTTCGCCGCGCGGCTTGCCGGCTGCCTGGGGTTGCCGGAGATCGCGACCTGGCCGCGCACGGTCGAACTGCTGCCGGCGGGGACCCGTATCGACCTTGCCGACACGATCTTCTTCACGGCCGACCGAGGAGTACGGACCGGACATGACCTCACCAATGCCTGACCACGTTTCGTCGCCGCCGCTCCAGAATGTGCTCAACACGATCAGCCTGAACCGGTGCGAGGACACCCGGCACCGGATCTTCTTCCGCCAGGACGGCCAGATCAGCTCACTGACCCTGGCCGAGTTCGACCGGCAGGCGACCAACCTCGCCCAGCACCTGCACGCATTCGGGGTCCGGCCCCGGGACCGGGTCGGGGTCATGTCCGGGAACCGGATCGAGTGGATGCTGATCGACATCGCCGTACTGAAGCTCGGCGGCGTCACCGTCGGGCTGGAACCCAACCGGTTCGAGCCGGCGGAACTGGTCGACAAGTACAGCCTCGCGTTCCTCTTCGTGGAGGGTGCCGCGCAGCGGGGCGCGGTGTACGACATCACGGCGGTCCGGGCCTGGACGGAGCACGGTCCGGCCGGGGCGGCCGAACTCCCGCTGCACGCCGGGTACGACCCGGCCGACATCTGCGCGATCAAGCAGACCTCCGGCAGCACCGGCGTCCCGAAGGGCATCGAAGCGACGGTGGCGAGCATCAACAGTTCGCTGACCGAGGTGCAGCGGATGTTCGACCACCGGGACGGCGACCGGCTCCTGGTCTTCATCCCGGTCTTCTTCCTCCAGCAGCGGTACTGGACGTACTCCGCGCTGACGAACGGGCACGACGTCATCCTGGCGGACCTGGACCACGTACTCGACATGGCCCAGGCATTGTCACCGACCGTGGTGATGGGCGTGCCGGGCTTCTACGAACAGCTCAAGTCGCGGCTCGAAGCGACGGCGCTGCCCGTCGACGCCGACGGTCGACGGGATGCCATCCAGGCCCAGCTCGGTGGAGCGGTCCGGTACCTGTGGACCGGCTCGGCCGCCGCGAGCCGGGCGGTCCTGGAGTTCTTCAACGACGGTGGGGTGCCACTCTACGAGGGTTACGGGCTGAACGAGACCTGCATCGTGTCGAAGAACCATCCGGGCGCTTTCCGCATCGGCAGCGTGGGCCGGGTGCTACCGAACAAGAGGATCCGGTTCGACCGGGACGGCGTTCTGATCGTCGGTAGCAGGGAGCCGGTCAACTGCCGCTACACCTGGTGCGCCCCGGGTGCGAACGAACGGACCTACCTGCCGACCGGCGAGGTGAAGACGTACGACATCGGCTATGTCGACGAGGACGGCTTCCTCTACGTGCAGGGCCGGGTCGACGACATGGTCACGTTGAGCACCGGGTACAACGTGCTGCTCACGCTGGTCGAGGAGAGGATCCGCGAGCATTCCGACGTGCACGACTGCGTGCTCTACGGCAACGCCAGACCGTTCCTGACCGCGGTCATCTCGCCGGCCTCCCCGGATCTGGATGCCCGGTCCCTGGGCCAGCACCTCGGAAAGCTCAACGTGGAACTGCGTAACGAGCAACGTATCCATGCCCTGGTGGTGGCCGACGAGCAGTTCTCACCCGACAACGGCCTGCTCAACGCGCAGTTCAAGCCGATGCGTGGAGACATCTACCGCCGGTATGCCGCGGAGCTTGACAGGATCTACCAGCAGATAGACGGATACCGGGTCGACCCGCAGGCGGCGAATCCGTTTGTGATGAACGCCGGAAAGGCCGCAGGCCAGTGAAGCATTGGAGCGAGAAGTGAGCTGGAACGCCCTGAAGGACCTGACCCTGACCAATGACCGGGTCGTGCTCCGCCGCGTCCGGATCGGGGACCTGGCGGAGTTCGGGCAGATCGCGTACCACGAGGACATCTGGCGTTACTTCGTGAGCCGGATCGCGACGCCCGCAGACCTGGATCAGTTCATCGAAACCGCAGTCCACGACACGCTCAGCGGCAGCCGGATCGTCTTCGCGATCGTCGACCGCGAAACCGGTCGGATCGCCGGCAGCACCGCGTACGGCAACATTTCCGAGTCGGAGCGACGGCTGGAGATCGGCTGGTCATGGGTGGCTCCGGCGGCCCGGCGGACCGGCCTCAACCGGGCCACCAAGCTCGCCCTGCTCGACCACGCCTTCGACGTCCTCGGTTGCGAACGTGTGGAGTTCAAGACCGACGTGCTCAACGTCGCCGCGCGGGCCGGTCTGGCCGGGATCGGGGCGCAGGAGGAGGGCGTACTGAGGAGCTTCAACTACATGCCGGGCGGACGGCGCCGCGACGTCGTCTACTACAGCATCCTGCGGGACGAATGGCCGGCTGTGCGGCGGGAACGGTTCGCTGCCCTGACGGCGGAGCCCGCACGCTGACCGCCCGCCGACAAGCAGAGAGAGCTGGAGTGTTGGAAACCGAGGATTTCGTCTTCACCGTGCACGAGCAGCGACTGGCGGCGACGAAGATCTATCCCCCGGACCGCAGCGAGCCGACCGTGCTCCACCTGCACGGCCTCGGCAACACGGCGAGCCGGCACACCATCCGGTACCTGTTGGAGCCGCTGGCCATGGACGGACACGGGTCCATGACGTTCGAGTTCTCCGGCAACGGCGACAGTACCGGGGTGATGGAGGAGTCCTCCCTGCGCCGACGGCGGGATGAGACCCTCGCCGCGGTCGCGCAACTGGGCACGGATGAGCCACCCGTAATCATCGGCACGAGCATGGGCGCCCACCTGGCCGCCTGGACCGCACCGGAGGTCCGACCTCGGGCGCTGATCCTGTTCTGTCCGGCGGCATATCCGGAACACGCCGACGATCTACGTTTCGACGGCAGTCTCTCCCGTCCCGGAAACTACTCCCATTCACCGGCCTATGCCGGACTCCGGAACTTCACCGGGGACCTGCTGATCATCGCTGCGGAAAACGACACGGTGGCCCCCCGGCAAATCACCGAGGGCTACCTCGAACACGCGCGCCATGCCCGCTCCACAAAGGTTTTGTGGCTCGACTGCTACGATCACTTCGTCCATCGGCGACTACCGGATGACGAAGAACTCAGGACCACGGTACTGGCAGCAATCCTGCATGTGGTCAATTCGAAGCCCGAGAGCCGCTGAGGGGAAGGAACCCGAAATGGCACACGAGGAGAACATCCTGCGTCGGCACGACCTGGCCAGTCTCACACTCGTCGAGCAGGGCTTTCACAGCGGGCCGCTCGCCGAAGCCGCGAAAGCGGCACCGAGCGTCGAACGGCGCAGCGACATCACCCCGGAGCAGTTCAGGCAGGAGTACCGCAGGCAGAACCGGCCGGTGGTCCTGGAAGGTTACGCCGCCGACTGGCCGGCGGTCCGGACCTGGTCCTTCGATCACCTCGCCGAACGCTGCGGATCGGTTCGGGTGATAATTGACAGCTACAACAGCAAGGCGGCCCGTGAGGCAAGCCTGGCCGAGTTCGTGGAGATACTGACGGCGGGGCGGGCGGCAAACCGTTCGCCGGTGTACCTCCAGGAGTGGTACTACAAGACGAGTTGTCCGGAGCTGGCCCGGGACATGCCGGAACTCGATATCGCCCAGTACGACTTCCGCCGCAATCTGTACGGCGATTCGGCATCCACCAACCATCAGCTCTGGCTCGGCCAGCAGGGTGGCATCACCCGACTGCACCAGGACTCGTACATGGTGGATGTCATGCACGCGCAGATCGTCGGCGAGAAGCGTTGGCATGTCATGGGTCCGAAGGCGGTGCTACACAGCGACGACCGTGGTGAGCCGGACCTCGCAGCACTGTGCGAATCGCCGGACACCCAGCTCATGCAGTCCGTGCTGAAGCCCGGCGACGTGCTCTTCCTCCCGGCCATGTGGTTCCACCGCATCGAGCTGCTGACCGACTCGATCGGGCTGGGCAGGAAGTGTCTGGACGAGGCCAATCTCCAGATGCACATGCACCAGCGGATGGCCGAGCTGCTGGCGCTGGCACTGAACTACGACGAGGTGAAGCAGAGCCACCCCGAGCTGGTCGATGTCGTGATGACCCGGAACCGGGTGTGGGCCAACCGGATGAACATCGATCTAGCCAGGCTGCGCCCCTGATCTCGGGCCCACGTCAGGTGTCGTACCAACCGGCCGCCGGGACCCCGTCAACCGATCGGGGTCCGGGCGGCCTCCACCGTCGGATATGAGGACAGGTTCCATGACATCGCAGCACGTTCTGGTGGTCGGCGGGCCGAGCTTTCCCCTGGACAAGGTGGACAGCCTCGGGTTGCGCTACTCCATGGTGCAGATCCCGGAGCTGGTACGGGAGCGCGACCTCAGTGGCGCGGTGCGCTACGCCGTGATCGACTATCGGAAGATCGACGAGGTGTCGGCCATAGCGCGGGCGTGGCACGGCATCGATCCGTTCGACGCGGTCATCTCGTTCACCGAGTACGGCCTGTACCCGGCGGCGCGGTGCGCCGCCGAGCTCGGGATACCGGGCGACAACGTCGAAGCGGTCGTCCTGACCCGCGACAAGCGGAAGACGCGGGACCTGCTCGACCGCCACGGGCTGAGCCCGGTGCGGCACCGCACGTGCGGTGATGTCGAGGAGGCCCGCGCCTTCCTCACCGAACTGAACGGCGCACCCGTCGTGTTGAAGCCCTGCGACGGGGGCCTCAGCGAGGGCGTCTTCATCGTCGAGTCGGAGCACGAGCTCGCCCAGCGCTGGGCCTGGACCCGCGCCGCCACCAGCGGCCCGGTGCTGGTCGAGGAGTTCCTGAGCGGGCCGGAGTACAGCGTCGAGGCGATCTCGATCGACGGCAAGCACGAGATCGTGATGATCACCGAGAAGGTCACCACCGAACTGCCCCGGTTCGTCGAACTCGGCCACCAGGTCCCCGCCCGGCTGACCGACCCGGATCGTGCCCGGATCGAGGAACTGGTGATCCGGTTGCTGGAACTCGTCCGGCAGAAGACCGGGCCGACGCACACCGAGGTCCGCCTCACCCCGTCCGGCCCCCGGATCATCGAGTCGCAGACCCGGATCGGTGGCGACCAGGTGTGGGAGCTGTGCGAGATGGTCAGCGGCGTCGACCTGATGTCCGAGGCCATCGCGGCCATGGTGGGTCTGCCGGCACCGGAACGCGTACCGGTCGCGCAGGCCGCGGCGATCCGCTTCTTTTCGTACGAGAACGTGCGCATCCTCGCGGTCGACAATCTCGCGGCGGCGGCGCAGGCCCGTGGGGTGGTCCGGTTGGAATGCTCCCTGGCGGCCGGGCAGGAGTACGGCGATCTGGCCTCGTCGACGTCCCGCCAGGGCTACGTGCTCTGCACCGGCGCCACGACCGCGGACGCGGTCACCAATGCCGAAGCAGCCCGCGACCTGGTGGCCGTCACCTGGGAACCGATCGCCCGCTAGACCGTCCGGCACGTCGGGTCACGCTCACCCGGCGCACATCCGACCAAGCGCTGAGGAAGCCATGAGCACAGCTACGTCGGCCAGGACCACCGGCTATGTCATCTCGCACTATCTGCTGACCTATCTGGGCTACTACGGCCTGGTCGCCACCCTCGTGGTCACGCTCACCGCGGCTTCCTTCACCGGCCCGCAGGTGGCGCTGCTGGTGATGGTCTTCACCCTGACGAACAAGGTCGCCAACATTCCGCTGGCGCCCTGGCTGGAGCGGATCCCGGCCGCGAACTCGGTACTGCTCGGCTGTCTCATGGCCGCGTCGGGCTTCGTCTGCCTACAGTTCGCCACCGGGATGCCGCTCACCATCTTCTCGCTGGCGTTCGCCGGGGTGGGCATCTCGATCAACGCCCTGGCGAGCAAGCAGTTGGCCGCCGCCGCCAGCGACCGGACCGGTAATCGGGCCCGGCTGTTCTCGCTGGTGAGCATCGCGGTGAACACGGCGGCGGCGGTCGCGGCGCCGGTTGCGCTCATGTTCATCGAGCGGGAACAGCAGGGTTCCGTCCTGTGGGCGGTGGCCGCCGTGTACTGCCTGGCCGGAATCGTGACGTTCTCCCGACGCGCCATCCTGGAACTGGCGGACCGGAAGGGTCCAGCCGCCTCGCCCAGGGTCTTTCTGACCATCCTCCGGCTGCCCGGGGTGCGGTCCTTTCTGATCATCAACTTCTTCTACTGGTTCCTCTACGGCCAGTTGTTCAACGTGCTCGCGGTCCACGTCTCCAAGACGCTCGACTCGCCGGGCCGGCTGGGCTGGCTCTACGCACTGAACGCACTGATGGTGGTCTTCCTGCAACTTTCGGTGACGCATCTCGCCCAGCGCTGGACCAGCGGCCAGGAACTCCTCACCGTGGTCCGGGCATACGCCCTGTTCGTGGTCTCTTTCATGATGGTCTATCTGATCCCCGGATACCTGGGCGCGGTCGTGTTCGTCGTCGTCTTCACGATCGCCGAGATGATGTTCGTGCCCAGTGCGGACGTGCACTTCCTCGGGCTGATCGGCCACGGCAACCGCGCCGTCGGGTACAGCGTCTTCGCCATCAGTACCGCGCTTGGCGAGGCGCTGGGCGGTGGAGCGGGCATCGCCGCCCACCGCTGGCTGACCGATCACGGCTTCGGGCACCAGTTCTGGCTCGGTACGGCCGTGGTGGCTCTGCTCTTCACGCTCCTGACCCAGGGGCTGCGCAGGTCCAGCACCGGCCTGGTGCACGCCGCACCCGGCAGGGTCCGGGTGGGTGACTGACCGGCCACCCGAACAGGCCACCTCACTCTGCGTCAACCACGATCCGCCAACTCCGACACCAATCCCCCCACAAACGGCGGCCCACCCTTCGTTCCGCCGGTCCCCCGCTGCTAATTCGTATTAGTGGCGGGATTTTTCTCGCCCGAAACCTTGACAACACCCGGGTGCAACCGCCAGGCTCCCTCCAACCGCTCCGACTGATACGTATTAGCAGCTCGCGGGAAAGGACCTCTCGTGACCCCACCGGCACCGAGACGAGTTACTCAACGTGACATCGCGCGCCTGGCCGGCGTCAGTCAGGCGACCGTCTCGCTGGTGCTCAACAACCGGTCCGATGCGGACGTGCGGATCGCGCCGGAGACCCGCCGTCGGGTGCTCCGGGCGATCACCGAGACCGGGTACGTCGCCGATCCGGTGGCCCGCCGGCTGGTCTCCCGGTTCAACCGGATCATCGGTGTGTTCACCTACGAGCCGGCCTTCCCCAGCGGCAGCCGGGACTTCTTCCACCCGTTCCTGCTCGGCATCGAGGAGTACGCCGAACGGGTCGGCTGCGACCTGCTGCTGTTCACCAGCGCGCCGGTCGTCGACGGCCGGCGCAGGGTCTTCCACCAGGACAACCGGCTCCGGCTGGCCGACGGGTGCATCCTGCTCGGCCGGGAGATCGACGGTACGGAGCTGCGCCGGCTCAACGAGGACGGCTTCCCGTACGTCGCCGTCGGGCGCCGGGACGACGCGGGCGGACCGGTGCCGTACGTCGGCGCCGACTACGCCACCGCCGTCGGGCAGCTCGTCGAGTTCGCCCTGGCCCGGGGACACCGGCGACTGGCCTACCTGCGCATGGGGCTGGACGCCGAGTCCGCCACCGACCGGCAGGTCGGCTTCGCCCGGTACGCCGGCACCGCGGAAAGCGCCCGGCAGTTCACCACCACCGGGCAGGACGCCGACCTGCTCCTGGACAACCTACGTGCCGACCGGACCACGGTCGCCCTGGTGGAGGACTTCGGCATTGCGGTGGCGCTGGAGCTGGCCGCCCGGCGTCGCGGGCTGACCGTCCCCGGTGACCTGTCCATCGTGACCCTCGGCGACCCGACCGTCCCGGTACCCAGCGACCTCACCTTCACCGGGTTCCTCATCCCCCGCGAGGAGATGGGCCGGCAGGCGGTCGAGGTGCTCACCACCGTCGTCGACGGCAGCGCGGACGACGTCCCGCAACGGCTCCTGCCCTGCGTACTGGTCGAGGGCGAGACCCTCGGCGCCCCCGATCCGGCGGTCGACCGCAGCTGAGCGGCACGACCCCGCAACCTGGAAGGAAACAAGTGGCACAGATGCGTGCGGACGTCCTCGTCGTCGGTGGCGGGCTGGGCGGGGTGGCAGCGGCACTCGCCGCCGCCCGGTCCGGCCGGTCCGTCATCCTCACTGAGGAGTTCGACTGGCTCGGCGGACAGCTCACCAGCCAGGCCGTGCCCCCGGACGAGCACTCCTGGATCGAGCAGTTCGGCGCCACCGCGAGCTACCGGGCCCTGCGCAACGGGATCCGGGACTTCTACCGCCGGCACTACCCGCTGACCGAACGGTCCCGGGACTGGACCGACCTGAACCCGGGCGCCGGCTGGGTGAGCCGGCTCTGCCACGAACCGCGGGTCGCCGTCGCGGTCATCGAGCAGATGCTGGCGCCGTACCGGGGCTCCGGCCGGTTGACCGTGCTCCAGCCGTACCGGCCGGTCGCGGCGGAGACCGACGGGGACCGGGTGGTCGGGGTGACCGTGGCGCACCGCGACCGGGATGTCCGGATCGACATCGTCGCGCCGTACATCCTGGACGCCACCGAGACCGGTGAGCTGCTGCCGCTGACCGGCACCGAGTACGTCACCGGGTTCGAGGCGCAGTCCGAGACCGGTGAGCCGAGCGCCCCGGCCGAGGCCCAGCCGCTGAACATGCAGGCCGTCTCGGTCTGCTTCGCCCTCGACCACGTCGACGGCGACCACACCATCGACCGGCCGGCGAACTACGAGTTCTGGCGGGACTACAAGCCGGACTTCTGGGGTGACCGGCTGCTCTCCTGGCGGTCGCCGCACCCGCGCACCCTGGAGATCGTCGAGCGCAGCTTCACCCCGAACCCGGACGACGATCCGCTGGCCGTCAACGCCGATCAGCGGCTCAACCCGGGGGACGGCAACCTCTGGACGTTCCGCCGGATCGCCGCCCGGCGCAACTTCACCGAGGGTGCGTACGCCAGCGACATCACCCTGGTCAACTGGCCGATGATCGACTATTTCGAGGGTCCGGTCATCGACGTACCGAACGCATCCTGGCACCTGTCGCAGGCCCGGGAGCTGTCGTACTCGGTGCTCTACTGGATGCAGACCGAGGCGCCCCGGCCGGACGGCGGCACCGGCTTCCCCGGCCTGCGGCTACGTGGCGACATCACCGGCAGTGCGGACGGCCTCGCCCAGGCGCCGTACATCCGGGAGTCGCGCCGGATCCGGGCCGAGTACACCGTGGCCGAGCAGGACCTGTCGCTAGCGGTACGTGGGGACCACGGGGCCGTGCACTACCCGGACTCGATCGGGTTGGGGATGTACCGCATAGACCTGCACCCTTCGACCGGCGGGGACAACTATATCGACGTCGGCTCCTGCCCGTTCGAGATCCCGCTCGGCGCGCTCATCCCGCAGCGGGTGGAGAACCTGCTGCCGGCCGGCAAGAACATCGGCACCACACACATCACCAACGGCAGCTACCGGCTGCACCCCGTCGAGTGGAACGTCGGCGAGGTCGCCGGCCTGCTCGCCGACTTCTGCCTGGCCCGGGGCTCCTCGCCCCGGGCGGTCCGGAACGACCCCCGACTCCTGGCCGACTTCCAGGACCGCTGCACGGCGGCCGGCGTAGAACTGCGCTGGCCGGAGATCGCTGGTTACTGAACGACACCTTCCACCATCCCCCGATGAGGAGAACGTTGTGAGAACAGGAAAGGGCGTGCGCGGCCTCGCCGTCGCACTGGCCGGTGTACTCGCACTGACCGCCTGTGGAGGCGGCGAGGAGGCCGGGCAGGACGGTCCGGCCAGCCTGCGGATGACCATCTGGAGCGCCAACGAGGCGCACCTGAAGCTGTTCAACGAGATCGCCGACGAGTACAAGAAGAACAACCCGGACGTCGCTTCCATCACGTTCGACCCGCTGCCGTTCGAGAACTACACCACCACCCTGACCACCCAGATCGCCGGCGGGAACGCACCCGACCTGGCCTGGGTGTTCGAGAACTCGGCCCCCGACTTCGTCGCCTCCGGCGCACTGCTGCCGCTGGACGACAAGCTGAAGAAGGTCGACGGCTACGCCTACGACGACATCTCGCCCGCCACCACCAAGCTGTGGCAGAACGACGGCAAGCTGTTCGCGTACCCCTTCTCCACCTCGCCGTTCGGTGTCTTCGTCAACACCGACCTGCTGAAGAAGGCCGGGCAGAAGACCCCGGCCGAGCTGATCGCCGCGGGGCAGTGGAACTGGGACAACGCGTTGGCCGCCGCCGCCGCGACGCAGAGCGCGACTGGCAAGGCCGGCCTGGTGATCCGCGACTTCGACTACAAGGGCTGGGACAACCTGTCCACCTTCTGGACCGGTTGGGGCGCCCAGGCGTGGAGTGCCGACGGGAAGTCCTGCGGCTTCGCCGCCCCGGAGATGGTCGAGGCGATGACCACCCTGCACAAGGCGATCTTCACCGCGAAGGCGCTGCCCGGCCCCGGTACCACCGCCGACTTCTTCGCCGGTGACGCGGCCATGACGGTCACCCAGATCTCCCGCGCCTCGTTGCTGAAGGACGGCGGCTTCGGCTGGGACCTGGTTCCGCTGCCGGCCGGCCCAAAGGGGAACTACTCGGTGGTCGGTCAGGCCGGTATCGGCGTGATGAAGAAGAGCAAGAACGCCGACGCGGCGGCCGACTTCCTCGCCTTCCTGACCAACCCCACCAACTCGGCGAAGCTCGCCCAGTTCTTCCCGCCGCCGCGGCAGTCGCTGCTGACCGCCGAGACGCTGGCCAAGACGAACCCGAAGCTCAAGCCGGAGCAGTTGCAGAAGGTCGTCATCGACGGCATCACCAACGGTGTGGTCAAGCCCAGCCACGCCGGGCAGGCCGAGCTGAGCCAGCAGGTACGTGCCTCGCTGGACCCGCTGTGGAAGGCGGACGCCGACGTCAAGGCGGTGCTGGAGGGCGTCTGCACCAAGATCCAGCCGCTGCTGGCGAAGTAGGGTAGCGGCGATCATGTCCCAGACCGACACCAGGGTGGGCCGGGTCGAGTCCCGGCCCGCCCTGGGCCGGGCGCGGCCCTACTGGACCACCCATCGCCGCGACCAGCTCACCGGTTACCTGTTCATCGCGCCGCAACTGCTCGGCAGCGCCGTCTTCGTGATCCTGCCGCTGATCCTGGTGGTCTGGTACAGCCTGCACGAGTGGAACGTGCTGGCCGGTACGTTCGACTTCGTCGGCGGCGAGAACTACGCGGCCCTCGCCGAGGACACGAACCTCGGCTCGGTGCTGCGGGCCACCGGCCTCTTCTCGGTCGGCCTGGTGGTCTTCAACCTCACCCTGGCCCTGCTGCTCGCCGTACTGCTCAACCAGAGACTGCGCGGGACGATCCTGTTCCGCACCCTGTTCTTCTCGCCGGTGGTGGTCTCACTGGTCGCCTGGACGATCGTCTGGGGCTTCCTGCTCCAGGACAACGGCGGGCTCAACGGCCTGCTCGACACGATCGGCGTGGACGGGCCGAACTGGCTACGCGGTGAGACCACCGCGATGATCTCGGTCGTCGTGGTGCAGGTGTTCAAGAACGTCGGCCTGAACATGGTGCTCTTCCTGGCCGCGCTCCAGGGCGTACCGGGCGAGCTGTACGAGGCCGCCGAGGTGGACGGGGCGAGTCGGCTGCGCCAGTTCTGGCGGATCACCGTACCGATGATCAGCCCGACCATCCTGCTCACCTCGATCATCACGGTGGTCGGCTCGTTGCAGGTCTTCGCGCAGATCGCGGTGCTCACCCAGGGCGGGCCGGGCACCTCGACCACGGTGCTCGTCTACTACCTCTACCAGCAGGCGTTCCAGTTCCACCACTTCGGCTACGGCGCCACCCTGTCGATCGTGCTGTTCGGCATCGTGCTCGCGCTCACCGTGCTGCAGTGGCAGATGCGTAAGAGGTGGGTCCACCATGAATCGTGACGTGTCGCGCCGGACCAAGCTGGTGCTCTACGGGGTGCTGATGGTCCTGGCGGTCCCGTTCGTCTTCCCGACCTGGTGGATGGTCACCTCGTCGCTGAAGCCGGTGGCGGACATCTTCGCCTTCCCGCCGAAGCTGCTGCCGGTCGACCCGGAGCTGGACGCGTACCGGCGGGTGTTCGAGTTGCAGCCGTTCGGTCAGCAGTACCTGAACAGCCTCTACATCGCGCTGGTGGTCACCGTCGGCACGCTGGCGGTGTCGGCGCTGGCCGGGTACGCCTTCGCCCGGATCCGCTTCCGTGGGCAGAACGTGTTCTTCCTGGTGATCCTCGCCGGTCTGCTCATCCCGAGCGAGGTGACGATCGTGCCGCTGTTCCAGATGTTCTTCAAGCTGGGTCTGGTCGACACCCACTGGCCACTGATCCTGGTGCCGATCCTGGGGGCGCCCAGTGTGCTGGCCACGTTCATCATGCGGCAGTTCTTCATCAGCCTCCCCGGCGAGTTGGAGGAGGCGGCCCGGGTGGACGGGCTGGGCCGGATCGCCACCTTCTGGAAGATCGCCCTGCCGCTGTCCCGGCCCGCGCTGGGTGCGGTGGCCATCTTCACCTTCCTGCACAGCTGGAACCTCTATCTGGAACCGATCGTGTTCATCTCCTCGCCGGACAAGTTCACCCTGCCCCAGGCGCTCACCCAGTTCGTCGACGCGTACGGCGGTCCGATGTGGAACGTCCAGCTCGCCGCCGCCTCGATGACCGCGCTACCGGTGCTGGTGGTCTTCGTGATCGCGCAGAAGCAGTTCGTCGAAGGTCTCGCCCACACCGGTCTGAAGGGGTGACCGGGTCGGCAGTCGGCATCGACATCGGCGGCACCAAGACGGTTGCCGCGCTGGTCGATGCCGCCGGCACCGTGCGGGAGCGGCGGCAGGCGGCCACCCCCGCCGGGGCGGGGCCGGCCGCCGTGCTGGACACCGCCGCCCGGCTCGCCCGGGAGCTGCTCCCGGCAACCGGCGGCGGTGCATCCGGACCGGTCGGCGTCGGGAATTCCGGGTCGGGGCCGGCGCCGGCGGTCGGAGTGGGCACGGCGGGCACCGTCGACCCGGTGGACGGCACCATCCGGTACGCCACGGACAGCCTGCCCGGCTGGGCGGGTACCCGGGTGACGGACGAGCTGGCCGGGCGGCTGGGCCGGCCGGTCCGGGTGGTCAACGACGTGAACGCCGCCGCGCTCGGGGAATGCTGGGTCGGCGCCGCCCGGGGCCGGCGGGACGTGCTGCTGGTGGCGGTCGGCACCGGGCTGGGCGGCGCGCTGGTCCGGCACGGCCGGATCGAGGCCGGTGCCCGGGGTGGTGCCGGCGAGGTGGGGCACCTGCCGGTGCCGGGCGCCGAGCGGCTGCGCTGCGGCTGCGGCCGGTACGGGCACTTGGAGGCGATCGCCTCCGGCACCGGCCTGGCCGCCGGGTACGCGCTGCGGACCGGGGAACGGATCACCGGGCGGGTGGTGGCCGACCGCGCCGCAGCCGGTGACCCGGCGGCCCGGGAGGTGGTGGATGCCGCCGGTACCGCGCTCGGTGCCGCCCTGGCCGGGCTGGTCGCCCTGCTCGACCCGGAACTGGTGCTGGTGGCCGGCGGGGCGGCCGGTGCGCTGCTGCCCGCCGCGGTGCTGGCGTTCGCCGCCGAACTGCCGTCGGCCTGGGCGGACGTACCGCTGCTGCCGGCCGGGCTGGGCACCGACGCGGTGGTGGTGGGTGCGGCCCGACTGGGGATGTCACCGATGGAGGAAGCATGAACGTGCTCGACGAGTTGGCCGGCGGGCTGGTGGTCTCCTGCCAGCCGTTGCCCGACGACCCAGGTGATCCGATGCGGGACGCCTACGTGCAGGCCCGGGTCGCCGCTGCGGCGGTACGCGGTGGGGCGGTGGCGGTCCGGGCCAACGGGCCGGCCGATGTCGCCGCCATCCGTGGCCTGGTGGACGTACCGGTGATCGGGCTCTACAAGCACGGCACGACCGGAGTGATGATCACGCCAACCGCCGGGCACGCCGTGGAGGTGGCCCTGGCCGGCGCGCAGATCGTCGCGGTGGACGCCACCGACCGGCCCCGGCCCGACGGGTGCAGCTTCGCCGACACGGTCCGGGCGGTCCACGACCGGACCGGAGCGCTGGTCCTGGCGGACATCTCGACCGAGGCCGAGGCGGTACGGGCGGTGGCGGCCGGCGCGGACGCGGTGGCCACCACCCTGTCCGGGTACACCCCGGACAGCCCGCCGACCGACGGACCGGACCTGGCGTTGGTGGCCCGGCTCGTTGACGTGCTGGCGGTGCCGGTGATCGCCGAGGGCCGGTACCGCAGCACCGAACACATCGGGCTGGCGTTCGCCGCCGGGGCACACGCGGTGGTGGTGGGCAACGCGGTCACCTCGCCGCTGTGGATCACCCGCCGGCTGGTGCCGGCCACCCCCCGGGACGGTCAGTCGGGCTGAGCCGCGCCACGTCGTCCCACGGGCTGAGCCGCGCCACGTCGTCCCACGGGCTGAGCCGCGCCACGTCGTCCCACGGGCTGAGCCGCGCCACGTCGTCCCCCCGGGCGGTCAGCCGGGCTGTGCGGACCGGCGGCCGGCGGGTACCCGGCCGGGGGCCGGGGGCCCGGCGGTGGTGCCGGGCACGACGGTGCAGGCCAGGGTGCGCTGGAGCGCGGTGGCGCCCAGGGTGGTGGGGCTGACCAGCTGATCGAAGAGGAGCTGGACCGCAGCGGCGCCCATCTGCTCGCGGGGGATCCGGAACCCGGTCCAGTCGATGTCACCAGGGCTGCCGTCCTCGACGTCGCCGAGCTGGGCCAGCGACAGGTCACCGGGTACGGACATCCCCCGGGCCAGCGCTGCCGACCGGATCTGCGGGGCCAGCCCGGACGGCCAGACCACCGCTGCGGTGAGTCCGTTGTCGCCGAGCAGGTCGAGCGCCTCGCCGCCGGTCAGCCCGGTCCCGTCCAGCACGACCGGGCGGCGCCGGGCGGCGCGTACCGCCTGGTGGTAGCCCGACGCCCGGTCTACCGACGGCTCGTCGTGGCGGAGGTCGCCGAGGAAGCCGACCCGTTCGTGGCCGAGCGCGAACAACCGCTCGACCACCTCCCGGGTGGCGGTCACGTAGTCGGCGCCGACGTACGGCACGGTGCCGGCGTCGGACTCCCGGCGGCCGATGAAGGCGAACGGGAAGTCGCGGCTGAGCAGGTCGGCCAGGTCGCGTTTGTCGTCGTGCCGGCCGAGCAGCACACAGCCGTCGGCGATGCCGAGCCGACGGGAGCCGTCACCAAGCAGGCGCCGCCCCTGCGGTGACGGGGTGCCGGTGAAGAAGAGCAGGTCGCAGCCGAGCTGCTCGGCCTGCGCCTCGACCCCGATCAGGAACGGGTGGTAGAAGTCCCGGCTGTCGCGCGGGAAGACCGGCTCGTAGGTGAAGACGCCGATGATCCGGGCCCGTCCCCCGGCCAGCCGCTGGGCGGCCGGGTTCGCGACGTACCCGGTCATCCGGATGGCGTCGAGCACGCGCTGCCGGGTCTGCTCACCGACCCGCCGGCGGCCGGTGTCGCCCCCGTTGAGAATCAGCGAGACAGTCGCCTGGCTGACCCCGGCGAGCCGGGCCACGTCGGCCTGGGTCGCCCGGCCGTTGGCGCCTGGCATGGTTGATCACCTCCGTGTACCGGCCGTGGCCGGTGGCCCGCTCCCGGGCCGTTGCCCCGGCTGGTCATGCGCATGACCACACGATCGCGCACGGCAACGTCTCGGGAGCGGGTTGCCGTGAATGATCGGCCGATGAGCCGAACATGTCAATGTTACGCAGCGGTTTCAGGTTTCTACCGCCCCGGCCCTTGACAGGCCGGGCCTGCGAAAACATTCTGGTTATGCGCATGACTACATGGTCGCCGTCCCGGTCCCGTCAGGGGCAGGAAAGGCGTACCGATGATCGAACCTCCACCCCGGCGGGCAGCCGGCCGCCGACCCGCGCCGGGCCGGACCCGGGTCGGCATGCTGGTCGGTTCCCTCCTCCTGGCCGCCACGGCCGTGGCGCCCGTGGCCACCTCCGGACCGGCGGCGGCCACCACCGCACCCCCCTCGACCTCGGTCTACCGGAACATGCCGACCGACCCGACCGCGGTCGTCCTCGGCAGCGCACAGTTCCCCGTACACGGCGACGGCATCGGGGACGACACCGCCTCGGTGCAGGCCGCCATCGACGAGGCCTCCCGCCGGGGCGGCGAGAACTGGCTGGGCAACATCGTCGGCGGGGCCCGCAACGTCACCGTCGGGGACGGTGGCGGTGTGGTCTTCGTACCCCAGGGGCGTTACCGCCTCACCCGGCAGGTGGACCTGCATGCCTCGGTGCGCCTGGTCGGGTTCGGCGCCACCCGGCCCGAGTTCGTCCTCGGCGCGGCCACCCCCGGCTTCCAGGAGGGCAACCAGTCCTTCCTGTTCGCCGCACTGCGCCGGCCGTACCAGCCGGACACGACCCCCAGCTTCGGCAACAACGACACCTTCGGCACCGGACTGGTCAACCTGGACATCCGGATCGGGCCCGGTAACCCGGCCGCCGTGGCCGTACGCTTCAGCGGCGCGCAGATGTTCGTCCTTGCGGACCTCGACATCCACGTGGGGGACGGGTACGCCGGGATCGACCACAACGCCAACCTGATCCAGCGGGTCAACGTGTACGGCGGCACGGTCGGCATGCTGGCCTTCGCCGCCTCGCCCGGCTGGCAGACGACCCTGCTGGACACCACCTTCAGCGGTCAACGGGAGGCGGCCGTCAAGCTGCACACGGACAGCAAGCTGAGTCTGATCCGCAACCGTTTCGTCGACTCGCCCACCGGCATCGTCGCCACTCCCAACCAGACCCAGCGCCTCTACGTGCAGGACTCGGTCTTCCAGGACATCAGCGGGTCGGCGATCACCCTCAACGACAGCGAATCCGTCGCGGGCGGCAGCGAGCCGGACCTCGTCCGCGCCCAGAACCAGCTCAACGTGGTCAACACCGGGGTCACCGGGACCGGCGCGCTGCTGACCACCGTGCCCAGCGGACGCACCTGGACCGGCCCCGGCCCGTCGTACCTGGTGCAGGACGCCACCCTCGGACTCCGGGTCGACGACGCGCTCGGCGACACCGAGCGGCGGACCGACGGCGTCCTGGTCTCCGCCACACCGGCCGCACCGGCGAGCTTCCAGCGGCTGCTGACCTCCGACGCGCCCCTGCCGCCGGCTACCGGCGACTGGGTCAACGTGGTCGAGTACGCCGCCGCCAGGGGCGTCACCGTCGGCACCGGTACCAGCGACGACCACGCCATCTTCCAGCAGGCCATCGACGAACACGACACCGTGTACGTGCCGATGGGGCAGTACCTCATCGGGGACACCCTGCGGCTGCGGCCCCAGAGCAACCTGATCGGCCTGCACCCCCGGCAGACCTGGCTGAAGCTGCCGGACAACGCCCCCGGGTTCACCGACCCGGAGAAGCCGAAAGCGATGATCCAGACCCCACTCGGCGGGACGAACCAGGTGACCGGCCTCGGCCTGGACTCCGCGCAGCAGACCGCTGGCTCGGTACAGGTGCACTGGCGCTCCGGCGCGCAGAGCTACCTCGCCGACATCGCCACCCAGTTCGTGAAGTGGCACCCGGAGCAGACCGCGCCCGGTGACCCCGGCGCCGGTGATCCCGGCTACCAGTACCGGGGCAGGCACCGGTACAGCTTCTGGGTGCAGGGCGGTGGCGGGACCTTCGCCAACATCTGGAGCGTCACCGGCTGGGCCGACAACGGCTTCCTGATCGAGGACACCTCGGTACGCGGCCGGATGTACGAGGTCTCCGTCGAGCACCACGAGCACCGTGAGGTCGTACTGCGCCGGGTGTGGAACTGGGAACTGCACGCCCTGCAGACCGAGGACCACATCTACGGCTGGCGCTCGCAGGCCGTCGAACTGGACGACGTGCACGACGTGCTGCTCGGCAACACGGTCTTCTTCCGGGTGGCCACCGTGCAGGGCCCCTACCCGTACGCGGTGGGGCTGCACAACAGCAGCGGGATCGTGATCCGGGGTACCCGGGGCTACCGTCCGGACAACGTGGCCAACACCCGATGGGGTGCCACCGTCGCCGACGTGTCGACCGGCCAGACCGTACCCGAGATCGAGGTGGCGTACCTGGGGGTCGGGGTGACCGGCCCGGCACCCGCCCCGGCCGGCGCCCACGTCGCGTTGGACGCCCCGGAGATCCGGGCCCTGCCCGGCCGTACCGGCGGCACCGTGCTGCGGGTACGCAACGACGGCCCCGGACCGGTCACCGGCCTGGCGCTCGACGTCCAGGCACCGGACGGCTGGCAGGTACAGGCGCGCCCGGACGCCACGGTGCTGCCGGCGGGCGGTATCGCCACGGTCTCGGTCGCCGTGCAGGTCGCCGCCGATGCGGTGAGCGACGGCACGGTCGGGTTGACCGTCGCGTTCACCCGGGGCGGTCACCGGCAGGAGATCCCACAGGCCCTCCGGGTACGGGTGGCCGGCGAGAACCTGGCCCGAGGCGCCGCCGTGCAGGCGAGTTCCACGCTCTCCGGCAACATCGCCGGCAACGCGGTCGACGGCGACCGGGCCGGGGCACGCTGGATCTCCGGGTCGGCCGATCCGGCGCCCACGCTCACCGTTGACCTCGGTGCGCCGGCGGACCTGCAACGGCTCGACCTCTACAGCGGAGTCGCCGGCTCGACCGGCCTGCGGGTGCGGGCATTCCGGGTGGAGGCCCTGGTCGGCGGGGCCTGGACGACCATCGGGTCGGTCGAGGCGAACACCGCCAGCCCGGCCCGGGTCGACCTCAGCGGCGCCCCGGCCGGGATCCGGCAGGTCCGCGTGGTGTTCACCGAGCCCAGCCCGACCGACGGGCTGGCCCGGGTCTTCGAGGTGGAGATTCATGGCAGCCGTTGAATCGTGGCAATCGCGCCGGGTGGGCCGGCGGACGGTCGGCCGGGGCCTGCTGGCCGCCGGACTGGTCGCGGGGGCATCGGCGCTGCTGCCAGCGGCGCCGGCCATCGCCGACGGGATCGCGCCGGACCCCGCGCCGGGCGGGTTCGACCCGGCGGGGACCGTTCCAACATCGGTCGACCCGGCGGGGACCGTTCCGGCATCGGTCGACCCGGCGGAGGTGGTTCCGGCGGCGTCGATCGTGCCGGCCGCCGGGGCGCTCTTCGGCGCCTTCGTCAAACATGATCCGGACCGCGACCCGGGGATCTCCGAACCGGAGGCGCTGGAGTCGGTGACCCATGAACTGCTCGGCATCGACCACTCCTTCCAGCACTGGGGGCAGGCGTTCCGCGCCGACCGGCTCACCGACGACATCGCCCGGGGACGTACCCCGTTGCTCTCCTGGGGGGCCGGCCCGCAAAGCGTGCTGGCCGCGACCGCGCAGGGTGCCAACGACGAACTGGTCCGGCAGCAGGCGAGGTGGCTGCGGGCCCTGCGGCGGCCGGTGCTGCTCCGCTTCACCTGGGAGATGGACCTGCCGCAGCGCGGCTACACCCCGGCCGCCTTCAAGGAGGCGTGGCGCCGAGTCCGGACGATCTTCCGGGAGGAACAGGCCGACAACGTCGCGTTCGTCTTCTGCCCGACCTGGTTGGCCTTCCGGACCGGACGGGTCTCGTCCTTCTGGCCGGGCGACTCGATGGTCGACTGGGTCGGCGCGGACGGGTACGCCCGCCCGAGCAACAACCATGCGCCGTTGACCGAACTGTTTCCCTGGTTCTACGACTTCGGCATCCGGCACGACAAGCCGATGATCCTTGCCGAGGTCGGCGTCAACGACACCGCTCCCGGGGTGCAGGCGGACTGGCTGCGCCAGGCCGGTTCGGACCTCCGGACGGAGTTCCCGCTGATCCGGGCGATGGTCTACTTCGATTCCCGGGGCAGTGGCGAGACCGACTGGGTGCTCCCGGGCAACCCGCGCACCGAGGCCGCGCTGCGCCAACTGGTGCACGATCCGTACTTCCTGCCGCACCCGGGCGTCGGCCGGTAACCGGGCCGGGTCCCGCGCTACGGGGCGGCGCCGATGTCGGCGCCGCCCCGTAGCGGCGTTCACGACTGCTGCGCGTCCGGTCCTGCGTGCCCCGGTCGTCGAGTTGGCGCGTACCGCTGACGCCGTCGAGCGTCTTCGGCGGCATCGCCGCCCGCGACCACGGGGAAGCAGTCGTCCTGCTCGACGAGCGGATCGCCGCCAGCGGTCCCGAGTGCCGGTTCACCGTACTGCTCGGGCCGGCCGCCCTGGGACAATTCGGGCGGTCACCACTACCGCGGACCGACGGACTGACCGGGCCGGCAGTGTTAACCGGGGGCCCTTCCTATACCGAAAGCGATAAGAAGGGGCCCTTCCTTACTCGCTAGCCTGGGGTGCGTGGACCGTGACCGTCGCCCCGACCGTGACCGCGACCAGGGTGGGCGGGCGCGGAACGCGCGGCCGAGGGATGCGCTGGGCCGTCCGCTGCCGCACGGGGCGCCGGGGGTACCCACCATGCCGGAGGTGCCCCTGCCGCCGGAGCAGGCGCTGGCCGAGGCGGAACGGCTCCTCGCCGCCGGTCGACCGTTCCATGCGCACGAGGTGCTGGAGGGGGCCTGGAAGGCGGCCCCGGACCCCGAGCGCGAACTGTGGCGCGGGCTCGCCCAGTTGGCGGTGGGACTGACCCACGCCGCACGGGGCAACGGGGTCGGCGCGTCCCGGCTGCTGCTGCGGGCAGCCGACCGGATCGCCCCGTACGCGGGTGCGGCACCGCACGGCGTACCGGTCGCTGCCCTGACCACCTGGGCCCGGGAGCTGGCCGGACGGATCGACCGCGAGGACCCCGCCGGACTGCCGGCGAGCGTGCTGGCCCCCCGGCTGACCGGCTGAGCGGACCCCGGCTGCCCGCTGAGCCGACCCCTGCTGAGCCGCTGAGCTGCCGCAGGGTCGGCCGGTAGACTCGGCCGTTGCAGTGGCGACCTGAGGGGCGACAGCTTGATCAACCTGGACGACGGGCTCTCCGGCCTGCTCGCCGCCGTGGCCGATGCGGTGGGGCTTCAGGAGGGTGAGGTCGGGGTCGAGCGGGTGCTCCGCGCGATCGGACAACTCGAACCGGCCTCCACCAGAGCGGTCAGCCGGCATGTCGGGCTGCCCCTGCCGCTGGTGGCGGCGGTCAACAACGAGCTGCGGGCCCGGGACGTACTGACCCGGGACCGGCCGAGCCGGCTGACCGCGTACGGCCGCCGGCTGCTCGACGATCTGGACGTGGACCCGGTCGAGGTGGGCGGGTGCACCTGCTGCGCGGGCCACTCGGTGGTCGTACCGGCCGAGCTGACCCCGGTGGTCGACCGGCTCGCCCGGCTGATCGAGGCGGGTCCCGAGATCGATCTGACCCTCGACCAGTCCTTCGCCACCGCCGCCACCAAGGTCCGCCGGGTGCTGCTGATGATGCGGTACGGGCTGCTGCCCGGCCGGTCGGTGTTGCTGGTCGGGGACGACGACCTGATGTCGGTCACGATCGCGGCGGTCGGTGCGGCGCTGGGCCGCCGGCTGGTGCACCACCTGGCGGTGGTGGACATCTCCCCCACGCTGCTGGATTTCATCCAGAACCAGCTCGGCGAGCTGGGCCAACCGGCCGAGCTGCGGCAGCACGACCTGCGCCGGCCGCTGCCGGAGCGGTTCCACGGCGCGTTCGAGCTGGCGATGACCGATCCGCCGTACACCACCGACGGGGCGGCGCTCTTCCTCTCCCGGGCGGTGGAGGGGCTGCGGCCGGGGCCCGGCCGGTCGGTGATCTTCTCGTTCGGCCCGAAGGGCCCGGACGACACCCTTGAGGTGCAGCGGACCGTCGCCCAGCTCGGTCTGACCGTGCAGGCGATGCACCGCAACTTCAACGAGTACCTGGGGGCCGGCGTCATCGGTGGGGTGAGCCATCTGCAACACCTGGTCAGCACCGCCGAGACCGCACCGATGCTGGCGGGTGACTACACCGGCCCGCTCTACACCGCCGACCAGCGCACCGCGCCCCGGCAGTACGCCTGCAACGGGTGCGGTAGCCGGTACCTGGTCGGGCAGCACGAGCAGTGGACCACCATCGCCCTGCTCAAGCAGGCCGGATGTGCGCAGTGCGGCGGGGATCGGTTCCGTCCGTTGCAGTTGGTGAAGGGGCGGTGACCGGCGTGACGTACGCCATCCGGACGGCGACCGAACGGGATCTGGACGATCTGGCGGCCTTCGAGGTGACCATCGCGGAGATCTCCTTCGGCGACGAGGCCGTGGTGGACCCGGCGGTGCACCGCAAGAAGCTGGCCAAGGCACTGGACCGCGACGCGGACGGCATGATCGTCGCGGTGGACGACGCGGACCGCCCGGTCGGCTGGCTCTGGCTGGCGGTCAACACCAACTTCCTGACCGGGGACCGGTACATCAACTTCCGTTCCCTGGCGGTGCGACCCGACGCCGACCGGGAGCGGGTGGGTGAGGTGCTGATGGACCACGCCCTCGACTACGCCCACCGGGCCGGGGTCACCGAGATCGTCGGCAAGGTGCACATGGCCAACCAGCAGATGCGGGTGCTCTACCGCCGGTTCGGGTTCGAGCCGGCCCACCTCACGCTCCGCCGCCGGATCGGCGCCGACAGCCGGAACGGCGCCGACGGGTGACGGTCAAGTGCGTGGTCTGGGACCTGGACGGCACGGTCTGGCCCGGGGTGGCGATCGAGAACGCCACCCGGGAACTGCCCGAGCCGTTCCCCCGGGCACTGGCCGCGATGACCGCGCTGGAGGAGCGGGGCGTGGTGAACAGCGTGGCCAGCCGGACCGATCCGAGCATGGCGGAGCTGCTGGCCGCCGATCCCGGGCTGGGAAAACGGTTCGTGGTACCGCAACTGAGCTGGGGCGACAAGGACCGGGCGATCCTGCGGATCGTCGACGAGCTGGGCATCTCCCCCTCGGCGACGGTCTTCGTCGACGACAATCCGTTCGAGCGGGCGCAGGTCGCCGCGCTGCTGCCCGAGGTCCGGGTACTCGCCCCCGACGAGCTGTACGCGCAGCTCGACGCCGGCACCCTGGTCCCCGCGCCGGCCACCGAGGAGGCCCGGCGCCGGGTCGACCGGTACCGGGAGGAGCAGGCCCGCCGGGCTGCGGAGCAGGAGTTCACCGGTTCCCGGGAGGAGTTCCTACGCGCCTGCGGGATGGTACTCACGGTCGGCACCGCCGGGCCGGGTGACCTGCCCCGGATCGGGGAGCTGACCGAGCGGACCCACCGGTTCAACACCACCGGCGAGCAGTGGCCGGCGGACCGGCTGGCCGGACTGATCGACGATCCGCGCTGGTTCGTGCCGGTGGCCCGGTTGACCGACCGGTTCGGCGACTACGGCCTGATCAGTACCGCGCTGGTCGAGCGGGGCGACCCGGCCCGGCCGGGCAACGTCGCGCCGGGCGGGCCGGAGGGCGCCGGGGCCGGGCCGGACCGGGCGGCGGGCGCCGGGTCGGGCGGGAACGGCCGGTCGGACTGGCGGCTGCGGCTGTTCATGTCGTCCTGCCGGGCGGCCGGCCGGGACGTACCCGTGGCGGTGCTGGCCTGGATCATGCGGGAGGCGCGGGCGGCGGGCGCCGCCCGACTGCTCGTGGACATCCGCACCGACCTGGCCAATCTTGAGCTGCGGGTACTGCTCCGGCGTACCGGCTTCGGCCGGGTGGCGGTGACCGGTGAGCACGGGCTGCTGCTCGGCCGGGAACTGGCCGGGGAGCTTCCGGTGGTCCCGCATCTCCAGGTGGTTCCGCAGGATCGGGTGGTTGCGCAGGATCGGGTGGTTGCGCAGGATCGGGTGGTGCAGTGATGGATGTGGTGGAGACCGAGATCCGGGCGATGCTGGCCCGCGTGCTGGACCGCGATCCCGCACTGGTCGCCGGTCTGCCGGCCGGTACCGAGCTCTTCGGTCCGGAGCTGAACCTGACCTCGCTGGCCGGTGCCCGCCTGCTCGCCGGGGTGCAGGAGCGGTTCGGCGTGGACGTGGCCGCCGAGGACTGGGCCCTGGAGTCACTCACGTCGATCGGCACGCTGGCCGACTTCGTCCGGCGGGCCGCCGGCTGAGCTGGCGGTAGACTGGTCGACCGGCACGGGCTGCGCACGGCGGCGCACCTGCCCTCCTCCGCCCCGGCCCCTCCGCCCCGGCTGGGCGGTCTTCCTTCCGAAGGGTTCCCCATGAGCAGCGACAGTGCGGCACCGGCCTGCGTGCCCGTCGCCGACGAGATGTGCTCGTACGCGATCGACATGTGGGTCACCGATCCGGCGATCCTGACCGACGAGGCCGCCCTGCTGGCCGTGATGGACGAGGCGGCCCGGGCCGGGCACGCCGAGGTGCTGGGCCGGTCGACCCACCGCTTCCCCAACGGTGCGGTCACCGCCGTGCTGGTGCTCTCCCAGTCCCACCTGTGCGTGCACACCTGGCCGGAGCACTCGCTGGCCAACTTCGACCTGCTCACCTGCGGTCGACTCAACGGCGAACTGATGATCACCTATCTGGAAAAGGCGCTGGAGACCAGCCGGGTGAACATCACCCGGGTGATCCGGGAGGTACACGCGTAACCGGCGCCGTGCCGGTACGTCCCACCACCGTCCTGCCGGTCTGGCGAACGGTTGCCAGGTTTAGCCCGCTGTCGATCTCTCCGCCCTATCGTGGGCTCGGCCAGCCGTCCAGTGGGTGGCTTCGGCCAGCAGTCCCGGAAGCGCTCCCCAGCCGTCCGGGTAGCCAGCAGGAGCCGGAGGAGAGCCCATGTCACGACGGCGAACCAGATCAACCTTGTTGGCGGTGGCGCTGGCCGCGCTGCTGCCCGTACCACCATTGGTGCTGACCGGTGGCGGCCCGGCCGGCGCCGAGGAACCGGCCGCCCCGACCGGCCACGCCGAGCCGTGGCTGACCCTGGTCACCGGTGACCAGGTCCTGATCCGGCCGGAGGCCCCGGCCAACCAGAGCCTCGTCGTCCGTCCCGCCGCCGGACGGGAGAAGACCCGCTTCCACCGGTACGTCCAGGCCGGTGAGGTGCACGTGGTCCCGGCCGACGCGCGGCCCCTGGTCGCTGCGGGCGTGGTCGACGCGCGGCTGTTCAACGTCAGCCGGCTGCTGGAACTCGGGTACGCCGACCGCGCCGACCGGGACCTGCCGCTGATCGTCACCGCCACCGACCACACCCGCGCGGGAAGCCTGGCCGGAGCCGGGGGCGCGACCGTCGAGACGGCCCTGACCAGCGTCGACGGTGCCGGGGTACGGCTGGACCGGGCGCGCGCCGGGCAGTTCTGGTCCCGCCTGGTGACCGCCCCCGCCGCCCGGGCCGACGGTGCCCCGGCGCTCGCCGGTGGTGCGACCGGCATCTGGTTCGACGCGCCGGTCGGCGCGAAGGCGGCCGGCCCGGCGGCCGGCGCCTCGACCGTCAGCCGGGTCGCCGCCGGTTCCGAGTCCCGGCTGATCGACGCCCTGGAGACCGCCGCCGCCCGGCGGGACCGCATCGTGCAGGTCGACGCCGAGCAGGTGTTCCCGGCGAACGGGCCGGGCCTGGTCCGGTCGGCGCTGGCCGACCTGGGTAACTCGACCGGTCCGCTGTTCCTGACCGCCGACGATCCGGCAGCGGCGGGTCCGGTCGCCACCGCCGGGTCCGCTGCCCGCCGGGCCGACGCCGGGGCGGCCGTCCTGGTCACGCCGGACGTCGCCACGGCCGCCCGGACCGCCGACCGGTTCGCCCAGCGCTACCCCCGGTGGACGGCGACCGACCTGCGGTCGGCGCTGCTCGGCAGCGCCGGCGGGACCGCCGAGGAGACCCTGCGGTACGGGCTGACCACCGCTCCGGCGAGCGTGGACGTCGGCGTGCTGCGCTGGGATGCGCGGAAGTCGGGCGCCCGTGGCACGGTGACGTACCGCAACGCCGCCGCTGCCCCGGTCACCATCGACCTGGCGGTCGCGGGCGGCACCGGCTTCGCCGTCCAGCCCCGCCGGCTCACCGTTCCGGCGGGCGGTACCGCCTCGGCCACGGTGACCGTGGACGGTGCGAAGGTCTCCCCCGGCCGGGTGACCGGCTCGCTGGTCGCCAGCGTCGCCGGCGCGCCCGCCCTGCGTACCCCGGTGGCCGTCGAGGTGGAGGCGGAGAGCTACGACCTGACGATCACCGCGACCGACCACGACGGCGCCCCGGCCGCGAGCTGGAGTGCGCTCATCAACGACCTGGACCGGGAGTACGCGGTCACCGTGACCGACCCGGCCGGTACCGCGGTGCTCCGGCTGCCCCGGGGCAACTACTACCTGGAGTCCCACGTGGACACCGCGCGGGCCGACGGGAACCTGAGCACCTGGGTGGTCGAACCGCTGGTCGTGGTCGACCAGAACCGGACGATCTCGCTGGTGGCGACCGAGGGTCGCCCGGTCGGTGTCACCGTGGACCGGTCGGACGCCGCGTACGGCGAGGTCGCGGCGATCTTCGCCCGGATGACCAACGACGGCCGGTACCTCGGTTCCGACGCCCACGGCCCGAACTTCGACGGCCTGCTGATCCGCCCGTCGACCAGCGCCACCACCGGTGGGGCGTTCACCTTCTACGTCGCCGGCCGGCTGGCGAAGCCGGACGGTCGGGGCGGCTTCGCCGGCAGCCCGTACATGTACCACGTGCAGTGGATCGAACCCGACCGCGTCCCGTCCGACCTGATCCGGCACCTGCCGGACTCGGAACTGGCCTCCGTGCAGGCACGGCTGGCCTCGGCCCGGCCGGGTCGGATCGGGCAGAAGGACTACCTGGTGTACGCCCCGCTGCCGTTCACCATCCAGGAGTACTACATCCCGGACACCCCGTGGCTGGCGGCGATCGGCACCTTCGCCGGCGAGCCGGACGGCAACCCGGAGACCATGCTGAACAGCGCGGACCGGCACTTCACCGTCGGTACGCACACCGTCGAGCGGTGGAACGTGGGGGTCTTCGGGCCGTCGTTCCCGCGGGACTGGCCGTGGAAGTGGACGAACGCGGCCCGCACCGGTGACCAGATCGGCGTCGAGCTGCCGCTCTTCACCGACCAGGGCACCCACCGGGAGGCCCGCTCGGCGGTGACCGGCACGTACACCAGGCTCTACCGCAACGGTCGGCTGGTCGGGCAGAACGACCTGGCGGCGACCGGTACCTTCACCGTCCCGTCCGGTTCGGCCGTGTACCGGCTGGAGAGCCGGGCCACCCGCAGCGCCGAGTTCGCCGGTGCCACCTCGGTGAAGGTGGCGTGGACGTTCTGCTCGGCCACGCCGGCCAACGGGTCTACGGTGCGGCTGCCGCTGGCGGCGGTCCGGTTCGCACCGCAGCTCGACGACCACAACCAGGCGCCGGCCGGTGGCACGTTCGCGGTGCCGGTGTCGGTGCAGTGGCAGGACGGTGCCACGCATGGTACGACCCGCTACCTGTCGGTGGAGGCCTCGTACGACGGGCGGAACTGGCGCCAGGTGCGGCTGACCGGATCCGGGGACGCCACGGTGGCGCACATCCCGCACCCGCACGGTGTGCAGGAGGTGTCGCTGCGGGCGCGGCACGTGGACTCGACGGGCAACGTGGTCGAGCAGACCATCACCCGGGCGTACCAGGTCCGCCGCTGACCGTACCGGCGGGTTGAGCAACGGGTCCGCGTCACCGGGGTTGTGCCCGGTGACGCGGACCCTGGTCGTCGGTGGATCAGAGCCGGGCGAGGATCTTGTTCATCGTGTCGATCTCCGCCTGCTGGCTGGTGATGATCGTCTGCGCCAGTGCCTTCGCCTCGGTGTTCTCCCCCGAGGAGATCTCGTCCCGGGCCATGGTGAGCGCGCCCTTGTGGTGCGCGACCATCATGGTCAGGAACCGCCGGTCGAAGTCCGTGCCGGAGGCCGCCGCCAGCTCGGCCATCTCGGCGTCGGTCATCATGCCCGGCATCCCACCGTGGTGCATGCCCGGTCCGCCGCTCATGCCCGGCATCGCGGTGGGTCCGCCGCTCATGCCCGGCATCGCGGTGGGCCGGCCCCAGGCGGTCAGCCAGCCGGTCATCTTGTCGATCTCCGGCTGCTGGGCGGCCTTGATCTGGGCGGCCAACTGCTTGACCTCCGGGTCGGTGGCCCGGGTTTCGGCCAGCGTGGACATCTCCACCGCCTGCTGGTGGTGCGGGATCATCATCTGGGCGAACATCACGTCCGGGCCGTTGAACCGGGCCGTTCCGGTCGGGGTGTCGGCGGTCGACGCGCCGGCCGGGGTGCCGTGGCCGTCACCGGTGCCGTGCATCGGATCGTCGGAGCCGCAGCCGGCCAGGGCGACGGCGGCGGCCAGGGCGGTGCCGGCCAGGGCGGCGCGGCGCAGGATCGTACGGGTGCTCACAACTGGTACCTCTCGTGTTCGGTACGAACGTGGACGGGAAGCGTCGGCGGGACACCGGGTACCGGCGCCCGCTGGGCGTCCTATCTCCGTCGCACCGACACCCGGGCCAGGGTGAGCCCGATCGGCCCGGCCGGTGGTGGGGCACGGGAGCCGGCCGGCAGGGTCCGACCGGACGGACCGGCCCCCGGACCGACGAGGGCGGCGAGCAGCAGAACGGCGAGGAGCGCGACTGCGGCGAACGCGCCGAGCACGGCGGCGCAGACGCTCCACCCTGACGGGTGACCGCCCCGGCCACCATCGGCCGGGGACGCCACCGGTAGGTGGCCGCCGGGTCTGTCCGTCGCGTGCCGACCGGCAGCCGCCGGCACCGGGCCGGCAGCCGGGACAGCCACGTGCGGGTCCGCGGCCATCGCAGGCTGGTCCGCAGCCGCCGCCGGATGCGGCTCGCTGGTCATCGCCATCGCCATCGCGTGCGGGTCGGCGGACATCGCCACCGGGTGCGGACCGCCGCCGTGGCCCAGGCTGTGCATCATGGCCAGCCCGAACAGGGTGGCGGCGAGCAGCGCCAACCGGGCCAGTCGCCCGGTCAGCGCCGCTCCCATCGTCCGCACGGTCCCACGCTAGCCGGTCACCGGGTGGCGACCGGGCGGAAGCCCCGCAACCGCAGGCTGTTGCCGACCACGAAGACCGAGGAGAAGGCCATCGCGGCACCGGCGATCATCGGGTTGAGCAGCCCGGCCGCCGCCAGTGGCAGGGCGGCCACGTTGTAGGCGAAGGCCCAGAACAGGTTGCTCCGGATGATCCGCAGGGTCCGCCGGGACAGCGCGATCGCATCGACGACGGCGGTCAGGTCACCGCGGACCAGGGTCAGGTCGGACGCCTCGATCGCGACGTCGGTGCCGGTGCCCATGGCCAGGCCCAGGTCGGCCCGGGCGAGGGCGGCGGCGTCGTTCACCCCGTCGCCGACCATGGCCACGGTACGACCCTCGTCCTGCAACCGCCGGACCACGTCGACCTTCTCCGCCGGCAGCACCCCGGCGATCACCTGGCCCGGATCGATGCCCACCTCGGCGGCGACCCTGCCGGCGACCGTGGCGTTGTCCCCGGTGAGCAGCATCGGGGTGAGCCCGAGGGCCCGCAGCCGGGCGATGGCGGCCCGGCTCTCCGGCTTGACCACGTCGGCGACGACCAGCGCGCCACGTACCTGGCCGTCCCAGCCGACCAGGACCGCGGTACGCCCGCCCGCCTCGGCGTCGGCGACCGCGCGGCGCAGTTCCTCGGGCAGTTCCAACCCTCGGTCGGTGAGCAGCCGTTCCCGGCCGACGGTGACGGTCCGGCCGTCGGCCGTACCGCTCACCCCGAGCCCTTCGACGTTCGCGAACCCGGTGACCGGCGGCAGCGCCCCGGTTCCGCCAATGGCCTGGGCGGCACCGGTGGCGATGGCCCGGGCGATCGGGTGCTCGGAGGCGTGTTCCAGCGCACCGGCCAGTCGGAGCAGCTCGTCCCGGTCCTGGCCGGCGGCGGGCAGCACGTCGACCAGGGTCATCCGGCCGGTGGTGACCGTGCCGGTCTTGTCCAGCACGACGGTGTCCACCCGCTTCGTCGATTCGAGCACCTCGGGGCCCTTGATCAGGATGCCGAGCTGGGCGCCCCGGCCGGTACCCACCAGCAGGGCGGTGGGGGTGGCCAGCCCGAGGGCACACGGGCAGGCGATGATGAGCACCGCCACGGCTGCGGTGAACGCGGCGGTCAGCTCGGCGCCGGTACCGATCCAGTAGCCCAGCGTGCCGACGGCGAGGACCATGACGACCGGGACGAAGATCCCGGAGACCCGGTCGGCGAGCCGCTGGACGGCGGCCTTGCCGGTCTGGGCCGCCTCGACCAGGCGGGCCATCTGGGCGAGCTGGGTGTCGGCGCCGACCCGGGTCGCGGTCACCACCAGCCGGCCCCCGGCGTTGACGGTGGCCCCGACCACCCGGTCGCCCGGGGAGACCTCGACCGGTACCGACTCGCCGGTGAGCATGCTGTTGTCGACCGCCGAGGAGCCGTCCTCGACGATCCCGTCGGTGGCGATCTTCTCGCCCGGCCGGACCACGAACCGGTCCCCGACGGCGAGCTGGTCGACCGGGATCTGGACCTCCGCGCCGTCCCGCAGCACCGCAACGTCCCGGGCGCCGAGTTCGAGCAGGGCACGCAGCGCGGCCCCGGCGGTCCGCTTGGAGCGGGCCTCGAAGTACCGGCCGGCGAGGATGAACGTGGTGACCCCGGCGGCGGCCTCAAGGTAGATGTTGCCGGCACCGTCGGTACGGGTGATGGCGAGCGTGAACGGGTGCGTCATGCCGGGCATCCCGGCGGTGCCAAGGAAGAGCGCCCAGACCGACCAGCCGAACGCCGCGACGGTACCGAGGGAGACCAGGGTGTCCATGGTCGCGGCACCGTGCCGCAGGTTGACCCAGGCCGCCCGGTGGAACGGCAGTCCACCATAGACGACGACCGGGGCGGCCAGGGTGAGGGAGAGCCACTGCCAGTAATCGAACTGCCAGGCGGGCACCATGGCCAGCGCGATCACCGGCACGGTCAGGACCAGCGAGACGAGCAGCCGGGTACGTGCTGCCCGCAGCTCGTCGACCGGCTCGGCGGTCTCCGCCGGGGTGGCTGCCGACCGTGGCGGTGGCGGCAGCGCGGCGGTGTACCCGGTCTTCTCGACCGTGCCGATCAGGTCGGCCGGGGTGAGGGTGTCCGGGTAGTGGACGGTCGCCTTCTCGGTGGCGTAGTTGACCGTGGCGGTCACCCCGTCCAGGCGGTTCAGTTTCTTCTCGATCCGGGCGGCACAGGAGGCGCAGGTCATGCCGCCGATGTTCAGCTCGATCAGGTTCGGTGCCGTCTGCAACGGCCGGGTGTCGGATGCCATGGGACGCCTCCTGGGTCAGCTGTGCCCGTGACCGGGCTCGCCGTGGTCCGGCGTGGCCGGGACGGAGGTCGGGGCGCTCGGGTGGGTCGCCGGGGTCGGGCGGGTGGCCGGGCCACCGGCCGTGGTGGACGCCCCGGTGGGCGGTCCGGCGACGGCGGTGAACTCGGCGGTGCGGACCTGCCCGGCGTGCTGGAAGTCGAGGTAGAGCCGGTAGGTGCCGGCCGACGGGACCTCGGCGAAGAAAGTGATCTGCGGCCCGGCCGGGGTCTTCCCGTCACCGGGTACGCCGTCCGGGTGCACGTGCAGGTAGGCCAGGTCCCCCTGGCGCAGGGCGACCAGGTGGCCGTACGCGCCGAGGTAGGGGGCCAGGTCGGTGACCGGGGTGCCGTTCCGGCTGACGGTCAGGGTCAGCCGGGAGGCGGCCCCCGGCGTCAGGTCCCCGGCGAGGGTCACGGTGTACCCGTCGACGGTGGCGGTCCGGGTCGGCGTGGGCAGCGGCTCGGGGGTGAACGAGCCCGGCACGGCGATGTCCACACCGAGGGTCAGCGCCTCGGCGCCGGTCGGTTTGAAGTCGGCGAACGCCCGCCAACTGCCGGGGTCACCCAGCGGCGAGGTGACCCGCCAGGTGCCGTCCGGGTCCATCTCCGGGTGGACGTGCCGGAATCCGGAGAGGTCGCGGCGGGCCACGATCAGGTGCATCCGCTTGTCGTGCTCGACGTCGTACCCGGTGACCGGGTTGCCGTCCGGGCCGGTGATCCGGAAGGCGAACTGCCCGGCCGGGGCGGGGGTGGGGACCAGGGTGTAGCCCTGGTCGGAGACCAGCAGGCCACCGGGCAGGTAGCCGTCGGTCGATTCGTCGTGGCCACCGGCATCGTGCCCACCGGCGGCGTTGTCGTGGCTGGCTTCGACTGCGGGAGCGCCGGGGCCGGCCACCTGGCCGACCCCCCACGCCGCGCCGAACACCGCCACGAGCCCGAGCGCGAACCCGCCCAGCTTCGTCGCCACGTTCATCGCGTTTCCTCTTTTCCGTCCGGTGGGCCGCCGGGCTCAGGCGTCGACGAGTTCATAGCCGGCCTCGTCGACGGCCGCCCGGACCGCCGCCGGGTCCAGCGCGTCGGCGCTGGTCACGGAGACCTGCCCGGAGGCAAGCTCGACCTGTACGTCACTGACCCCCGGCAGGGCGCTGAGCTCGCTGCTGACCGCGCTGACGCAGTGGCCGCAGGTCATGCCCTTGACGTGGTAGGTGCTGGTGACCATGGGGTGGCTCCCTCTCGTAATACCGATACCCAGTGGGGGTATCTCTCAGTCCGGACCCTAGCATACCCCTCGGGGGTAAGCTACCCTTGCCCTCATGACGACGCCCACCCCTACCCCGACCAGGGGCTACACCGCCAGCAAGGATCAGCTGCTCGCCCGGCTCCGTCGGGTCGAGGGGCAGGTACGCGGCATCAGCCGGATGGTCGAGGACGACCGCTACTGCATCGACGTGCTCACCCAGATCTCGGCGATCCAGGCCGCTCTGGACAAGGTGGCACTGGGGCTGCTCGACGGGCACGCCCGGCACTGCATGCACGAGGGCGCCGCCGAGGGCCGGGCCGACGAGATGGCCACCGAAATGATGGCCGCCGTCGGCCGGCTGATGAAGCGCGGCTGACCGAGCAGGGCTGACCGAGCAGGGCTGACAGCGCACGGCTGACAGCGCACGGCTGACGGAACACGGCCAGAGGTGCGGACAGCCGCAGTTCCCGGCGCCGCAGAAGGAAGACACCGACACGGACGTGCGGACCGACGCTCGCCGGTCCGCACAGTCATCGTCGCCGCGTGGACGACCGCCAACCCGTCAGAGGCGTACCGCCTCGACCGCCCAGGCCGGCAGCGCGACGCGCCCCTGGTCGTCGAAGTCGACCGCCAGACCCTGCTCGCGGAAGAAGTTGCCGGCGTACTGATTGACGAGGAAGGTGTCCCGGCGCAGGTCGGTGATCCGCCAGCCACCCCCGCCGATGTCGTCGCGAAGTATCTGCTCATCGATCCGGTACACCCCCGGGAGATCACCGGGCACCAAATCGGAGAGGCAGTAGAGGGTGAATCTGGCACCCGGCCGGGCGGCCCGGCACAACGCCGCGATGTAGCGTTTCCGGAGTTCCGCGTCGAAGCAGTCGTAGACCCCGCTGTCGAGGATCGAGTCGAAGCTGTCCTCGTAGCCGTCGAGTCGGGTCACGTCGGCGACGGCGAACTCCGCCGGCACCCCCTGCGCCCGTGCCCGCTTCCGGGCCCAGTCGATCGCCGTGGGCGCACCATCCACGCCGAGCACGTCGTGGCCGAGGCCGGTCAGGTAAATGGTGTTGTCACCGAGACCACAGCCGGAATCCAACACCCTGCCGGCGAACCGCCCGGCCCGCGCGCTGTCCACGACCCGTGGCTGCGGCTCCCCGATGTCCCAGGGCAGGGCGGCGAAGGTCATTCCATCCACCGGTGACCTGCCGTTGTAGAACGCCTCGAAACCCGCGATCAGGCTTTCATCTTGATTGATGCTGGTCATAGCCGCTCCTTATCTGGAATTCGACTTCCTTCTTTTAGCGTTGTACCGCAGCCAGACAGTCCAAAAGGGATGGTTGACAGAATTACGTTGAGCAGGGGGAATCCATCCGCTGCACAACCACCGCTACGGCGCCATCCGGGCGAAAGGATGGGTTTTCCACCACCGCGCATTCCCCGGAATGATCGCGGCCAGAAGATCGAATTGAGCTCAGAATGATCGGAGAACCTCGTAACAGCTCAGAATCTGAATCATGGGGAGAGCTGCCGGCAATGCGGGCCCGATTCTCGATCTTCGAATCCCTGGCCTGGAATCCGGATCGGAGAATCAGGGCGTCAGGCGTACCCGGCGGAGCAGTTGGGCGTTGAGCGCCACCACGATGGTCGAGGCCGACATCAGCACCGCGGCGGCGGCCGGGCTCAGCGCCACCCCCGCGCCGGCCAGCACCCCGGCGGCCAACGGCAACGCGACCACGTTGTAGCCGGCCGCCCAGCCCAGGTTCTGGAGCATCTTGCGGTAGGACGCGCGGGAGAGCCGGATCACCCCGGCCACCCCGCGCGGGTCGGACGAGGCGAGCACCACCCCGGCGGACTCGATGGCCACATCCGTACCGGCGCCGATGGCGATGCCGACGTCGGCCCGGGCCAGTGCCGGGGCGTCGTTGACCCCGTCGCCCACCATCGCCACCCGCAGGCCACGCCGTTGCAGGTCGGCCACCGCCCCGTCCTTGTCCGCCGGCAGCACCTCGGCGAAGACCTCGTCCACGCCGGAGATGAAGCCCAGGTCCGCGGCGACCGCCTCGGCCACCGGCCGGGCGTCCCCGGTGATCATCACGATCTTGGGTACGCCCTGCGCCCGCAGCTCGTCGACCGCCTTTCGCGCCTCGGGGCGTACCTGGTCGGCCAGGGCGATGACCCCGCGTACCTCGGCGGCCCCGCGCCCGTCGTAGCGGAGCAGGTGGAGCACGGCGGCACCCCGCCCGGACCACTCCCGTACCCGCGCGTCGAGATCGTCGGGGACCCGGGCGCCGGCCTCCCGCAGCAGCGCCGGCCCACCGACCGCGTACCCGGTGCCGTCGACACTGGCCCGGACCCCCTGGCCCGGCATGGTCCGGAACCCGGTGGCGGTCAGCGGCGCGCCCCGCCCGGCCGCCGCCGCGACGATCGCCCGGGCCAGCGGATGCTCGCTGTCCGCCTCCACCGCGGCGGCCAGCCGCAGCACCCCGTCCCCGTCCGTCTCCGGGGCGACCCCGACGACCGTGTGCTCGCCCCGGGTCAGCGTGCCGGTCTTGTCGAAGAGCACCGCGTCCACGGTGCGCATCCGCTCCACCGCCAGCCGGTCCCGGATCAGGATGCCGGACTTCGCGGCGAGCGCGGTGGAAAGCGCGATGACCAGCGGGATCGCCAGCCCCAGGGCGTGCGGGCAGGCGATCACCAGCACGGTGACCGTCCGCACCACCGCCTGGTCCGGGTCACCCAGGACCCACCACACCAGCAGGGTGACCGCCGCCGTTGCGGTGGCGATGTAGAACAGCCAGGCCGCGAAGCGGTCCGCCAGTACCTGCGCCCGACCCCGGGAGCGCTGCGCCTCGGCGACCAGCCGTTGGATGCCGGCGAGCGCGGTGTCCCCGCCGACCGCCTCGACGCGTACCCGGATCGCCGAGTCGGTGGCGACGGTCCCGGCCACCACCCGGTCGTCGACGCCCCGGGACACCGGGCGGGACTCCCCGGTGACCATCGACTCGTCCAACTCGGCGATGCCGTCGACGATCCGCCCGTCGGCCGGTACCCGGGCACCGGGGCGGACCAGCACGACGTCGCCGACCTGCAACTCACCGATCCGCACCCGGGCCGTCGATCCGTCCCCGGTCACCCGTTCGGCGTCGTCGGGCAGGAGCGCGGCCAGCGCGGAGAGCGCCCCCCGGGCCTGCCCGATGGCCTTCATCTCCTGCCAGTGGCCGAGCAGCATGATGGTGACCAGGGCGGCGAGCTCCCACCAGAAGTCCAGGTCGAACAGGCCGACGCTGGTCGCCACCGAGGCCACGTACGCCACCGTGATCGCCATGGCGACCAGCAGCATCATGCCCGGCGCCCGGCCCCGTACCTCCCGGACCGCGCCGACCAGGAACGGCCAGCCGCCCCAGAGGTAGACCACCGATCCGAGTACCGGTCCGACCAGTTGCCGGCCCGGGAAGTCGGGCAGCCCGCCGAACCACTGACCGACCAGCTGGCTGGTGGCCACGATCGGCACGGTCAGTACCAGGCAGACCCAGAACCTGCGCCGGAACATCGCGGGATCGTGGCCAGCGTGCTTGTCCTGGCTGTGCTGCTGGTGGTCCATGCCGGCCTCCTCCCGGCGACGGTACCCCCGCCAGGTATCCGACACGGCCGGATCGACCCGAGAGGCAGCCCATCCCGGCCTGCCTGACTCATCCTGTTTGCGCAGCTCGGCGTGGGGTACCGAAGGCGGTTGACGCACCGATCAGGGAGGTTCCCGTGTCGACCGATGCCATTGTCCTGCTCAAGGAGGACCACAAGGAGATCCGGCGCCTGTTCAAGGAGTTCCAGGGTGCCGGTGAGAACGCCACCGCGCAGAAGCGGAAGCTCGTGGCGCAGATCCTGGAGGCCCTCACCGTGCACACGTACCTGGAGAACGAGTGCATGTACCCGGAGATCCGCCGGCTCCTGCCGGACCTTGAGGACGACGTGCTGGAATCCTACGAGGAGCACCACGTCGCCGACGTGCTCTGCTTCGAACTGGCCGCGATGGAGCCCGACGACGAGCGGTACGACGCCAAGGTCACCGTGCTGATGGAGAACGTCCTGCACCACGTCGAGGAGGAGGAGCAGGAGTGGTTCCCCAAGGTCCGCGACGGCCTGGGCCGTAACGAGTTGCAGGAGATCGGTGCCCGCATGATCGAGATGCGGAGGGACGCGCCGCGTACCCCGACGGAGCCGCTCGCCCTGAAGAAGGCACTCGACGCCGTCACCGCCTGACCCACCCCGCCCCGGCGACCGCCGGTCCGGCCGGATCACGTCGTCACCGAGCGACGTTCCGGACCGGACCGGCGGGGAGTCCGGATGGTCGGCGCCCCACCATGCGGCCCCTGTCGAGCTGCCCCGGATACGCGCTCAGCTCCCGCCACAGCACCGTGTGCCGATCCGTTCCGAACATCCGGGAATCTGCCGGCACCCCCTCCGGCCGGACACCCTCATCGGCAGGGACACCGTTCGTGCGGACAGGAGGTCACCATGACAGGAGAACGTCTACCCTGGGCCGGCCCGACAGCGCCCGCCCCGACCGACCGGCCACAGTGACCCGCCGCCCCACCGGACCACCCGCTGCCGCCGCCAAGGGGTCGCTCCCGGCGCGTCGTACGCGGGGACCCCTCACGGCTCCGGGGCGATCAACCGGTGGTCGTCGGCGTCCCGCACGGTGATCGCCTCCATCGGACACGAGTCCGCCGCGTCGATCACCGGGCCGGCCGGATCGACCACGTTCAGCACCGGCCGGGAGAGCCCGTCGACGAGGACGAAGTGGTCGGGTGCGGCGCCGGCGCAGATCCCCGTCCCGATACAGCGACGGGGGTCGACGTCGACCCGCCAGGTCCCGCTCACCAGGTCACCGGCAGCATGGTCAGGCCCCGCACGATCAGGCCGCTCTTCCAGGTCAGCTCCTCCTCGGGTACCGCGATCCGCAGGCCGGGGGTGCGCTGGAGCAGGGCCCGCAGAGCGACCTGGAGTTCCATCCTGGCGAGTTGCGCGCCGATGCAGTGGTGGACGCCGTGGCCGAAGCCGAGATGCGGGTTGACCGGACGGTTGAAGTCCAACCGGTCCGGATCCGCGAAGACCGACTCGTCCCGGTTGGCGGAGGAGATCGAGCCGATCACCGGCTCGCCGGCCCGGATCAGGACACCACCGAGTTCCAGGTCCTCGGTGGCGTACCGGGCGAAAGCGGAGGCCACCCCGAGCGGGATGTACCGCATCAGCTCCTCGACCGCCGACGGCACCAGCCCGGGATCGTCCCGTAGCCGGTCCCACGCCCCAGGTGTGGTCAGCAGGACGTACACGAAGTTGGGCAACTGGGTGACGGTGGTCTCGTGCCCGGCGGCGAGCAGCCCGGCGGCGAGCTGCACCACCTCCAGCTCGGTGAGCCGGTCGGCGTTCTCGTCCCGGGCCCGGACCATGGCGCTGAGCAGGTCGTCGGTCGGTTCCCGGCGGCGCCGCGCGATCAGCTCCCCCATGTACGCGTACAGGTTGTCGATGTACTCGTCGATCCGCTCGGGAGGCAGGGAGGTGGTCGAGACGATCGCCTCCGACCAGGCGTGGAACCGGTCCTGGTCGGCGACGGGCACCCCGAGCAGCTCACAGATCACCCGGATCGGCAGCGGCGTGGCGACGTACTCGACGAAGTCAGCCGGCGCCCCGGCGGCCAGCATGGCGTCGAGCAGCTCGTCGGCGATCCCGGTGGCCCTGGGACGCAACTGCTCGACCCGGCGCGCGGTGAACGCCTTGGCCGCGAGCCGGCGCAGCCGGGTGTGCTCCGGCGGGTCCATGGCCAGAATGCCCGCGTCGAGCTGGCGGGGCGTGATCCGGGGCTCGTCGCGACCGACGGCGGCGGCCCGGCTGAACCGGGGGTCGCCCAGCACGGTCCGCACGTCGGCGTACCGGGTGGCCAGCCAGGCCGGCTCGCCGTACGGCAACCGGACCCGGGTCACCGGTTGCTCGTGCCGCAGCCGGGCGTAGAGCGGATCGAGTTCGAGCCGGTCGGGGGCGTGGAACGGGTAGCTGCGCGTGGTCGTGACGGGGGGATTGTTCGACACCGGAACTCCCTGTCGTAGGCAGACGCGGGGTGGCCGGATCGGGTCGGCGGCCAGCGGTGAATCCGCTCGGGCGCGACACCGGACCGAGCCAGGAGTCATGCGCTGATTGCGGATCGTAGCGAACCCGTTCGATCCTGACCACCCGCATCCATCCGCCTACATCCGGTGACAGTTCCGGTTCGACGGTGCTGAAGTGTTAGGAAGGGCCCCCTCCGCTACCGAAAACGATAAGAGGGGGCCCTTCCGTGCACCTGGGTGTCAGCGGGGTGACTGGTCACCCTCGCCGGTACGTCGCTGGGCCATGTCGACGCCCTTGTCGATCTGCTCGTCGTACCTGCCGCCGGTCCGCCGGTCGGCCGCCTCGCCGCCCTTCTCCAGCCCCTGGTCGACCTGCTTCTCGTGCTGGTCGGCGAACTCCTTGGCCTTGTTCATGAAGTCGCTCATCCGTACCCTCCTCGGCTCGTCTCCCGTTAGTCCCTCGGCTCGTCTCCCGTTAGTCGTTCCCGTCGGCCGGATGGGCAAACGGAGCAGCCCGGGGCGGCCCCCGGACCCACCCCGGCCCGGGCGCCGGCGGGCCGGAACAGGCCGGCACACCGCCAGTGCCGGGCCGGGACAGGCCCGGGGCGGGTGTCGCGCTCGATGCCTTCGGGTACGACCCGGACACGGGGACCATCCGGTGAGCGGAGGCAGTGACGATGACGGAGCCGACGGCGGTGACACCGCCCCCAGCGGGGATACGGCAGACCTGGGAACGGATTCCCTGGCTGGTGCGGTCGGCGGTGGTCTGGAGCGCCTGCCTGGTGGTCGTCGTCGCCGGGCTGTACGTGCTGGGCAGGATCGCGATGCTGCTGGCACCGCTGGCCATCGCGCTGGCGGTGACCCTCTTCCTGACCGCGCTGCTCGACCCGGTGACCCTCGCCCTGCGCCGGCTACGGCTGCCGGCCGCGCTGGCCGCGCTCGTCTCGGTGCTGCTCCTGCTCGCGGTACTGGCCGGGGCGGTGACGCTCTTCTGGACCCTCACCGCCGACCAGTTCGCCGACCTGTCCCGGGAACTGGACGAAGGACTGAAGCGGACCCGGGAGTTCCTGACCTCGGGCGGCCTGCCGATCACCGCCGAGCAACTCGACGAGTGGACCCGCCGCGCCACCGAAGGGCTGCGGCAGGGCTCCCCCGATCCGGTCGCCGGCGCTCGCACCGCAGCCGAGGTGCTGGGTTCGGTGCTGCTGGTCGTGGTGCTGCTCTTCTTCCTGCTCAAGGACGGCCGCTCGATGTGGCGCTGGGCGTTGGGCCGTACCGCTGAAGGCTCCCGGCCGTTGCTGGCCGCCGCCGGTCGTAACGGCTGGCACACGCTGACCGCGTACAGTCGGGGCACGATGATCATCGCGGCGATCGACGCGATCGGCATCGGTGCCGCGTTGCTGCTGCTCGGCGTACCGCTGGCGTTCCCCCTCGCCCTGATCACCTTCCTCGGCGCGTTCATCCCGATCATCGGGGCCACCGTGGCCGGGAGCGTCGCCGTACTGGTCGCCCTCGCCGCCAACGGCCCGACCACCGCCCTGCTCGCCCTCGCCTCGGTGATCGCGGTGCAGCAGATCGAGGGGAACCTGCTGGAGCCGCTGGTGATGAAGCGGCAGGTCCGGCTGCACCCGGTGGTGGTACTGGTGGCGGTGACCGCCGGCACCCTGCTCGCCGGGATCGCCGGCGCGTTCGTCTCGGTGCCGGTCGTGGCCGTGTTGTACCGGATGGTGGACACGGTCTGGCGGGCCCGCCGGGCGGCCCGGGACCGGACGACCGGGGCCCAGACGTCAGCGGTACGCGGGAACCCCGAGTCGGGCCCGTAACGCCGGACCGGGCAGGTCGGCCAGCCAGGCCGGTCCGCCCGGCTGCTGCCGGCGCCCACCGCCGGCCAGGTCGCCCGAGTCGACCGGATCGAACCCGAACTGTTCCATCAGGTCCTCGACGGCCCGCTTGGCGTCGTTGTCGTCCGAGGCCAGTGGCATCCCGTACCGCTGGAGGGCGCCCGCCTCGTGCCCGTAGTCGCGCAGATGGTCCCAGCGCATCGTGTTGAACGCCTTGACCAGCCGTACCCCGCCGAGCCGGTCCCGGACCAGTTCGCTGGAGGTGGTCCGGCCGGTCTCCAGCTCCGGCCACGGGCCGTCCACCGCCGGCAGGTAGTTCATCGCATCCACCACGATTTTGCCGGCCAGTCCCCCGCTGGGCAGCTCCGGGTGCCGGTGGAACGGTACGGCGAGCAGGACCAGCCGGTCCGCCAACTGGGCCACCTCACCGGCCCGGACCGCCACCGCCCCGTCGACCAATGACCGGACCAGCGGGGTGAGCGTCCCGGGATCCCGGGAGTTGGCGATGACCACCTCGTGCCCGGCGGACGCGCAGTGCCGGGCCAGGGCGCCACCGAGTCGGCCGGCGCCGATGATGCCGATGCGCATGGGTCCGGCTACCCGTACCGGCAACCGGCAAACCGGCGGGCGTACCGGCAACCGGCAAACCGGCGGTCGGCGAGCGAACCGGCGGCGGGCGACCGCAGCGGGTCACCGGCCGGGCATCAGCTGCCCGGGGACGAGATGTCCCGCGAACCAGGTCGAGGCGGCGTGCGCGACCTCCTCCAGAGCGCCGGGCTCCTCGAACAGGTGGGTGGCGCCGGGCACCACCCGCAGCTCGGCGGTGTCGGGCAGCGACCGTAGCGCCTGCTCGTTGAGTTGGCGGACCTGCTCGTCCCGGCCGCCGACGAGCAACAGGGTCGGCGCCCGTACCTGGCCGAGCGCCGGGCCGGCGAGGTCCGGCCGGCCACCCCGGGAGACCACGGCGGTCACCTTGCCGGGCCGGGCCGCGGCGGCGGCCAGGGCCCCCGCCGCACCGGTGCTGGCCCCGAAGATGCCGATCCGGGCGTCCCGCAGCGAGGGTTGTGCGTTCATCCAGTCGACGATCCCGACCAGTCGACCGGTGAGCAGTCCGATGTCGAAGCGCAGCTCGGCGGTGCGCGCGTCGATCTCCTCCTCGGCCGGGGTGAGCAGGTCGACCAGTACGGTCGCCAGGCTGTCCCGGTTCAGCACGTGCGCGACGGCCATGTTGCGGGGACTGCGTCGGGAACTGCCGCTGCCGTGGGCGAAGAGGACCACCCCGGTGGCCTCCTCCGGTACGGACAGGTCGGCGGGGAGTTCCGCCCCGTCGACCGGGATCAGCATTTCACTGCTCTCTGCCCGTATCACCGCAAACCTCCCGTCGGTGGCTGCCCGCCACCCGGGCGACCCCGGCGCGGACCCATGTGATCGTTCCGCCCCGGTTTACCCTTCCCGGACTCCGGCATGCCGCCGACCGGCGGCCGGACCGGAACCGGACCACCGACCGGCACGGTTTGCCGGACCGGGGTCCGGGTAGCCGGGCGGTGACCGGACGACGCCGCACCGCCCTGGCCGGCGGGGGCGTCGACACCCCGCTGCCCGCCGGCAGCGTCGATCCGTCACTGGTCGGCAGCAGCGACCGACACCGATCGCGAGGTGCGTCATGGCCCGTCAGGACCGTACCCGGAAGTCGACCACGAACAACACGTCGGCCACCAACAACGCCGAGCGCCGCGCGGAACAGGACCGTCAGCGCGGGGACTGGGCCGACGAGGCGGCCATGGCCCGCACCGCGGACGACCCGCGCGCGATGGCGCCCCGGGACCGGGCGGGTCGTCCGTCCACCGGCGACACCCGCTGACCGCCGTCCGTGGTGGGCCCACCCCGTGCCGGGCCCACCACGGATGCCGGGTCAGCCAACCGGGGTGGCGTTCCGGGCGAACGCCTCCGCGAGCGGGCCGTGAGGCCGGCCCAGTCACCAGCACCACCCGCTGTTGGGCGGGAAGCGCGCGGAGCGCGTCGAGCACGAGACGCGCGGTGTCGTCAGGCCTCCGATGCAGGTGGTGTCACCCCTGCAAGGACATCGACCGCCCGGACGGGTTCCACAGCCTAGGGTTCGATTTCCTCCACCCTGCGCAACGGGGCCCGCCCGGGTGGCTGCTCAGGCGGCGGGCCGACCGACCGGGCCGGTGGGTTCGGCAGGGTCACCGGTTCACCCCAGACCACCTGGACCGTCTCCCCGTGGTGGAGCAGTTCCAGGCTGGCGCTGTCGGGGCCGTCACGCAGTTCGTACCTCGTCTCGTGCGGCCGGACCTCGACCCGCAGCCGCATGCCCCGCCAGGTCAACGAGAACTCCAGCCGGCCCAGGCGGCTCGGCAACCGGGGACAGAACAACGGAATGTCGCCGTGGTCCCGGAAGCCCCCGAACCCGGCCACCAGGGCGATCCAGGCACCGGCGAGGGAGGCGACGTGCACACCGTCCCGGGTGTTCTCGTTCAGGTCGTGCAGGTCCATCAGCGCGGCTTCGCGCAGATAGTCGTGGGCCAGTTCGAGGTAGCCCACCTCGGCGGCGATCACCGACGCGGTGCAGGCCGACAGCGACGAGTCCCGGACGGTACGCCGCTCGTAGTAGAGGAAGTTGCGGCGCTTCTCGTCGGCGTCGAACGCGTCGCCCCGCCAGTGCATGGCCAGCACCAGGTCGGGCTGCTTGACCACCTGCTTGCGGTACAGGTCGAAGTAGGGGTAGTGCAGCAGCAGCGGGTACCGGTCCGGCGGGGTGTCCCGGAACTCCCACTCCTGGAGCCGGGTGAAGCCCTCCGCCTGCTGGTGCACCCCGAGTTCGGGGTCGTACGGGATGTTCATCGCGTGGGCCGCGTCCCGCCAGGCCGCCGCCTCCTCGTCGGTCACCCCGAGGTGGAACGCCTCGTCGCGGTAGCGCGTCACCGCGTCGGCGGCGGTCAGCAGGTTCCGTTGGGCCATCAGGTTGGTGTAGATGTTGTCGTTCTTCACCGCGGTGTACTCGTCCGGGCCGGTCACCCCGTCCAGATGGAAGACGCCGTGCCGGTCGTGGTGGCCCAGCGACCGCCACAGCCGCGCGGTCTCCACCAGGAGTTCCAGCCCGACCTCCCGCTCGAACTGGGTGTCCTCAGTGGCCTGGACGTAGCGCCGGACCGCGTCGGCGATGTCCGCCGCGATGTGGAAGGCCGCCGTGCCCGCCGGCCAGTACGCCGACGACTCCTGGCCCCGGATGCTCCGCCAGGGGAAGGCCGCTCCGGACAGGTTGAGGAGCTGGGCCCGCTCGCGGGCCAGGTCGAGGGTGGAGTGCCGCCAGTGCAGGGCATCGGCGACCGCCGCCGGCAGGGTGTACGTCAGCACCGGCAGCACGAACGTCTCGGTGTCCCAGAAGGCGTGCCCGTCGTACCCCGGTCCGGTGAGCCCCTTGGCGGCGATCGGCCGACGCTCGGCCCGGGCACCGGCCTGGAGGACCTGGAACAGGCCGAACCGGACCGCCTGCTGTACCTCGGGATCACCCTCGACCCGCACGTCGGACGCGTCCCAGAAGGCGTCGAGGTACTCGCGCTGCGCCCGCCGCAGTCCGGTGAAGCCGTCCAGCCGGGCGGCGGTCAGTGCCCCGCCGACCTGGTCCCGCAACGCCGGCAGGGACCGTTTGCTGGACCAGCCGTACGCCAGCAGTTTGGCCACCCGTAGTTCCTCGCCGGGACGCAGGACGCAGCCGATGCTGGTCCGGATCCAGTCCTGGTACCCCTCGGTGGTGATGGTGGTGCGGTCCGGGCCGTGCACCTCGTGGTCCATCGCGGCGGCCACCCGCAGGCCACTGACCTTGGTCCGGTGGATGAGCAGGCCGCCCGCCTCCCGGCTCAGCTCCTCCTCGGGCTGGAGCGGGGACTCCAGGACAGCCGCCACCCGGGGGTCCCGGCTCTGCGGCGGCAGGGCCTCGTTGGCCACCAGTTCGGACTGGACGATCACCCGGAGCGGCCCGTTGACCGGTTCCACCTCGTAGCTGATCGCGGCGACCGCCCGCTGGGTGAAGGAGACCAGCCGGGTACTCACCACCCGGACCTCCCGGCCGGCGGGCGAACGCCAGTGCAGCGTCCGCCGCAGGGTGCCGGACCGCAGGTCGAGTACCCGCTCGTGGGCGAGCACCTCGCCGTAGCGGACGTCCAGCGGCTCGTCGTCGACCAGCAGCCGGATCAGCTTGCCGTTGGTCACGTTGACCACGGTCTGGCCGGACTCGGGGAACCCGAACCCGGCCTCGGCGTACGGCAGGGGACGCAGCTCGAAGAAGGAGTTCAGATAGGTGCCGGGCAGTCCGTGCGGCTCACCCTCGTCGAGGTTGCCGCGCAGGCCGATATGGCCGTTGGAGAGCGCGAAGACGGACTCCGACTGGGCCAGGACGTCCAGGTCGAGGCGGGTCTCGCGGATCCGCCAGGGTTCGACGGGATAGGCCCGTTCCCGGATCACCGGTCGGCTCCGTCGAGCAGTTCGGCCAGGTCCCGGACCACCACGTCGGCGCCGTGCGCCCGCAGGTCGTCGGCCTGCCCGACCCGGTCCACCCCCACCACGTACCCGAACCCGCCGGCCCGGCCCGCCTCGACCCCGGCGAGCGCGTCCTCGAAGACCACCGCCCGGGACGGGTCCACACCGAGCCGGGCCGCACCGGCCAGGAAGGTGTCCGGGTACGGCTTGCCGCGCAGTCCCTCGGCCCGCGCGACGAGGCCGTCGACCCGTACCTCCAGCAGGTCGGTGAGGCCGGCGGCGTCGACCACGTCCCGGCAGTTGGCGCTCGCCGAGACGACCGCCCGGCGCAGTCCGGCCGCAGCGGCGGCCTTCAGGTAGGTCACCGAGCCGGGGTAGACGTCGACCCCGTCGGTGTGGATCCGCTCCAGCAGGATGACGTTCTTCCGGTTGCCGATGCCGTTGACCGTCTCCGCGGCCGGCGGGTCGTCGGGGGCACCCTCCGGCAGGACGATGCCGCGGGAGGCGAGGAAGGAGCGTACGCCGTCGGCGCGGACCTTGCCGTCGACGTAGCGGTGGTAGTCGGGCCCGGGGTCGAACGGCCGGTAGGGCTCACCGGTGGCGACGGAGCGTTCCCGCAGGTACGCGTTGAACGTCTCGGTCCAGGCGGCGTTGTGCACCCGGGCGGTCTGGGTCAGCACACCGTCCAGGTCGAAGAGACAGGCGGTCACATGAGCAGGTAGGCCCAGCACCTCCTGAATCTAACCACCGGGGCGTCGGGTCAAACCCCTTTCAACCCGGGTGCCCGGCTCGGCTCAGGTCTTCCGCAGCGTCCAGACCACGGTCATCCGGCCGGTGACCGTGCCGTCGGTGGTGGTGATCTCGATCAGCACCGGGAACTCCGGCCGGCTGCCGCCGTCGAACTCCGCCTGCACGTCGGCGGGCGGACGGGCCAGTCGCGCGGTCGCCCGCACCGGCCCCATGGCGAGCTTCAGGTACGCGATCTCGGCGCGGACGGCCAGTGGGACGGCCCGGTCGAGGAGGTGCCCGAAGGCCGCCAGGACCACCGCCCCGGAGGCGGTCTCGCCGAGGGTGAACATGGCTCCGGCGTGCGGCCCACCGACGTGGTTGTGGGTGGGTGGGCTGTCGGGCAGTTCGACAACCGCGCGTACCCCGCCGTCCGCCTCGGGAGCGACCTCGATGAACTGGATGTCGAGGGTCCGGGCGAACGGCACCGCTTCGAGCATCCCGACAGCTATCTGCCGTGAGTCAATGGACATGCCCGACACGTTACTAGCGGGTAACTTAAAGGGCAACCGTCCCCGCCGTGCCCGGTGGACGCCCCGGTGGTCAGGCGGTCAGCGCCAGCCCACGTCGATCCGGTCACCCCGCTCGTCGAAGAAGTGCAGCGCGTCCATCCGTACCGACAGGGCCAGCGAGTGCCCGGCGGCCACCGCCGGATAGGGGGCGAGCCGTACCGACAGTTCGGCGGGGCGGCGGGCGTGCCGCCCGGGATCGTTGAGGATGCTGGTCGGGGTATCGGTCGCCGGCTGCTCGCTCTCCGCCGACCGGCCGGTGAGCCGCTGTACCGCGTGGCCGAACCGGCGCAGCCGGCCCGGCCCACCGGACGCGTCGTCCACCGGCTTGTTCAGCTCGTCCACCACGATCGCGGTGGCGCCGATGTCGACGAAGGCCAGCGACTCGTGCCCGTGGTGTTCCAGGTACCGGATCCGCCCCTGGAGTACGTCACCCGGGGAGCCCGGGGCCACCGGGGTCAACGCCTCGGCCCGCATCCCGACCACGATCCGCTCCCCGTGGTAGTGCGCCACCGCCCGGCTCCGGATGTCGTCCCAGGGCAGGTAGAGCGACTGCTCACCGACGTTAAGGGCGACGTACCGGTCGAGGTGGACGTAGACCGACGCCTCCAGCAGGTTCATCCGGGGGCTGCCCAGGAAGGCCGCGACGTAGAGCGTGGCCGGCCGGCCGTACACCTGGGTGGGGGTGCCGACGTCCTGGAGCACGCCCTTGCGCATGATCGCCACCCGGTCCGCCATGGTCAGCGCCTCGGCCTGGTCGTGCGTGACGTAGATGGTGCTGACTCCCAGCTCACGGACCAGGCTGGAGATCTCCGCCCGCAGTTCCGCGCGGAGCCCGCTGTCCAGGTTCGACAGCGGCTCGTCCATCAGGAAGAGACCCGGCCGGCGGATGATCGCCCGGCCCATCGCCACCCGCTGCCGCTGGCCGCCGGAGAGCTGGCTCGGCTTGCGGGCGAGCACGTCGCCGATACCGAGCGCGCTGGCCACGTCGGCGACCCGCTCACCGCGCGGCTCCGGCTCGACGCCGGCCAGCCGCAGCGGGAAGCCGATGTTGTCCCCCACGCTCATGTGCGGGTACAGCGCGAAGTCCTGGAAGACCATGGCGATTCGCCGTTCCCGGGGAGACAGGTCGTTGGCCAGCTCGCCGTCGAGCATGATCGCGCCCCGGGTCGGGTCCTCCAGCCCGGCGAGCATCCGCAGCACGGTGGACTTCCCGCAGCCCGAGGGCCCGAGCAACACCATGAACTCGCCGTCGTTGACGTCGAGGTTGATGTTGTCGACCGCGACTGTCCCGTCCGGGAACACCTTGGTGACATCCTTCAGTGCGACGGTCGTCACCGTCACCTCCCCGCAGCTCCGTTGCCAGCCGGCCCCGGAATGACTGTGACCAGCATCATCGAATCCGCCCATCGGGTAAACGTGCCATGTTCCCGCCGTGACAGCCCTGTTACGGCGGGAATGAGAGATTTAAGAGCCTCCCCCGTGGGTACCGCCCACCGCTGGACCGGCCAGCAGCACCCGGCGGACCACCCGCTCGGCGGCCCGGCCGTCGTCCATCGCGCAGAACCGCTCCCGGAACCGGCGCCGGGCCGCCGATGCCTCCCCGGCGGCCTCCGTACCGCTGCGGAACACCGCCACCAGCTCGGCGAAATCCCGGGCCACCGCCCCCGGCGGCTCCGCCGTCACGTCGAGGTAGACCCCCCGGGCCAGCCGGTACACCTCCCAGTCCGGGGCGTAGACGACGATCGGGCGGTCCAGCACCGCGTAGTCGAACATCGCCGAGGAGTAGTCGGTGACCAGCACGTCCGCCGCCAGGTAGAGGTCCTCCACACAGCCGTACCCGGTCACGTCGCTCACCCGGGCAGCACCCCACCCGCGTCGGTCACCCGGCCGGTCGTCGAAGTAGTGCCCGCGCACCAGCAGCCGGCCGGTGGGACCGAGTACGGCCAGGAACTCGTCCGGGTCGAACGGTGGCCGGTACCCGGGCAGATACTCACGGTGCGTCGGCGCGTACAGCACCACCCGGTCCCCGGGGGCAATGCCGAGCCGGGCCCGCACCCCGGCCACCTCGTCCGGTCCGGCGGCGACCAGCCGGTCGTTGCGCGGGTACCCGACCTCCAGCCGGGCATAGTCCGCCGGGTACGCCCGGTCCCACATCTGGGTGGAGAAGGCGTTGGAGGTGATGCTGAAGTCCCACCGGTCGACCCGGCGCAGCAGCGCGGCGAAGTCCATCCCCGGTGCACCGAGCGGGTACCGCTGCTGGTCAAGTCCCATCACTTTGACCGGGGTGCCGTGGTGGGTCTGCACGTGCACCGAGCCGGGCCGTTTCACCACGAAATCGGGGAAGTTGACGTTGTTGACCAACCACCGCGCCCTGGCCAGCACCCGGTAGTACGCCGGGGTGCCGGCGACGACGTACTCCACCCCGGGCGGCAGGTCGGCCACCCGGTCCCGCCGGACGATCCACACCCCCCGGATCCTGGGGGCCAGTTCCCGGGCCTTCGCGTAGATCGCCGCCGGGTTGCAGGCGTACCCCCGGTACCAGTAGGCGGCGTACACCGCCAGCGTCGGGTCGATCGGGCGTCGGAGCTGCGCCCGGTAGTACCCGTGCAGCAGCGCGTCCCGCCCCCACCCGGCGGACCGGCGGACCGGGGGCACCGTCCGGCCGACGGCCCGCCGGGCGGTACGCGTCACCACCTGACCGGTCCGGCCGGCCATCCGGAGGGCGCTGAAGGTGCCCCAGCGGTCGGCGGCCACCAGCCGGTGCTTCAGTCCCTCGATCCCACCCGGTACCGGGTAACCGCCGGGCGGTCGCCACCGCCGGTAGTCGGCGGTCAGCTGGGCGAAGAACGCCGGACGCAGGGCCGGTGGCAGCCGCCGACCGTTGCCCAGCACGGTCAGGTAGTGCCAGATCATCCGTTCGAAGAGCACCGTGCCCAGGCCGGCGGCCCGGTCCGTCCGGCCGCCTTCGCCCGTGGTCGGACCGTCGATCAGGTCGAAGACCCGGTGCCACTGGTCGAAGACCTCGAAGTGTCGGGCGTCGACGGTACGGGTGATCGCCCCGGACCGGCGCTGGCGGTAGTTGACGCAGACCCGGTGGAGCACGCCGATCCGCTCCGCCGCCACCAGTACCGGGTAGCTGAACGACACGTCCTCGTACCAGCCGGGGGCGAAGCGCAGCCCCGAGGAGAGCAGGAACTCCCGCCGGATGAGCTTGTTCCAGGCGGTGTGCAGCAGCCGGAGCACCGCCGGCCGGTCCCGGGCCCGGAACACCTCCGGCGTGCCGTCGGCGGGCAGTACCCCGGCCAGGGCGCTACGGCTCGCCCGCCCGGTCCAGTGCACCCGGACGTGGTCGACGAGCAGCACGTCGGGTCGGGTCTCCGTCAGCCGCCGGGCCACCGCCGGCAGGCAGTCCGGTGCGAGCCAGTCGTCCCCGTCGAGGAACCAGACGTACTCGCCGGTGGCCCGGTCCAGCCCGGCGTTGCGGGCCGGACCGAGCCCGGCGTTCTCGGCCAGTTGCACGGCCCGGACCCGGGGGTCGCGGGCGGCGTACTCGGCGATGATCTGGCCACAGCCGTCCGGGGAGCAGTCGTCGACCCCGATCACCTCGACGTCGCCGAACGGCTGGTCCAGGATCGAGTCGAGGCACTCCCGCAGGTAGCCCTGCACCTGGTAGGCCGGTACGACGAAACTGATCAGGGTCATCGTCCGGCCTCCCGGTCACCGACCCCCGGTGGCTCCCTCCGCCGCACCCGCCGCGGGTCGGCCGGCACGGGCGGGCACGGTCACCCAGGCGAGGGTCACACTCGCCAGGAGGACCACGAGCAGGTACGCCGCCAGTGTAGGCAGAGCAATACTCGCGAATCCGGCTATTGCCGCAGCCGACAGCACCAGCAGCCGGCCGTCCCAACCCAGCGTCCAGTCGTGCAGCGGCGGCGCGGCCTGCCGCTTCTCCAGCCGCGCGGTCAGGTCGTAGTGGTGCAACGCCAGCACCAGCAGCAGCGCGAACACCAGCGGTGGCGACACCGCCGCCCCGACCCCCACCGCGATCACGAAGAGGTACTCGGCTGCCCGCAGCGCCGCCGGGACCAGCCAGTCCAGCGCCCCGGCGTGCGGTCGGGCACTCGCCAGGCCGGCGGCCAGCACCACCAGCACGGCAGCGGCCACCGCCACCCGGAAGGCGGTCCCGTCCAGCCCGGCCAGTGCCGCACCGAGCAGCCCGGCGGCGGCCAGCGCGGCGAGCACCGCCAGCGGCAGCGGCCGGGCCGCCCAGCCCAGCCGACGCACCAGCGGCCCGTCGTCGCGGTACAGCACCGCGTCGACCGTGGTCAGCACCGGAACCCGCATCGACCGGGCCCGCAGGGTACGCAGGGCCAGGGTGTACGCGAACGCCAGCACCCCCCAGGCCAGCACCGCGACCAGGCTGACCAGCGGGTTGAACAGCGCCACGGTCAGCGAGATCAGCGCCCACCGCTCACCGATCGGGAAGACCACGGTCCGCTTCAGCCAGTACGACACCGAGCCGGTGTCCGCCTGTACCCGGTTCGACGCCTGGCTCAGCTTCGCCCCCAGGCCACCCGAGGGGGCGGCGCCGGCGGGACGGCGGGCCGCCTCGTCGTGCAGGACGCCGTACCAGGTGTCGGTCATGTGCCGGACGGTCTGGAGGGTGATCGCGGCGATGGCCAGCGCCCAGCCGTACTCGTAGCCGCCCAGGGTCGCCCCGGCACCGAGACCGGCGTAGACGACGTACTCCTTGGCCCGGTCGGCCATGGTGTCCAGCCAGCCGCCCCAGGCACTGAAGTGCCGGGTGTACCGGGCCACCTGCCCGTCCACGCAGTCGAGCATGAAACCCAGGTAGAGCAGCACCGCGCCGACCACCCAGGGCAGCCGGGCGTCACCGTAGGCGAAGAGCCAGGCGGCGGCGAACGCGAAGAGCACCGAGACCGCCGTCACCCCGGTCGGGCCGAGACCGATCCGGGCGCAGAACTTCGTCACGTACGGCGACCAGGTGCTGACGAAGAACGTGGTGAAGAAGTCGTCCCGCTCCTTCACCGACAGCTTCAGCTCCGCCCGGTCCTCCTCGACCGCCGCGACCGCCGCCTCCGCGGCGGTCAGCCCGGCGGCGTCGGTCACCCGGTGCGCCACGAGCAGGCGTACCCGGTGGGCGAAGACCGTGGTGCCGGTGGCGGCGAGGGCCGCGAAGAGCCGGTCCACCGCCGGCCCCGGCCCGTCCGGCACGGTCCGCGCGACAGCGGCCAGGGCCGGCAGATCGGGTACGCCCACCCGCAGCGCCCCGCCGAACCCGCCGGTCGGGTTGGCCGGGGGTGTGCTGCCGGACTCGACCACCTGCCCCCGGTCCTCCCGGACCGCGACCCGGTCGGGGTGGACCGGATCGGTGAGCACCAGCGCCACCGTGGGCCCGACCGGGCTGGTGGCCAGATGCCGCAGTACGGCGGTGTGTGCGACCAGGTCGGTGCCGCTGACCAGGACCGGTTCGGTGGCGGCGGCGGCCAGCGCGGACAGTTCGTCGGGGTCGGCGACGACCCGGACCTCCCGGGCCCCGGCCGCACGCCACTGCTCGACGAGACGCTCGGGGGGCATCGCCGCGGGATCACCGGCGGCGAGCACGACGGCCAGGGTCACCTCGGGACCGCGGCGTGGTACGCGTCGAGTGCCTCGTGCACCGTCCCGTCGACGGTCAACCGGCCGCCGTCCAGATAGAGACCCCGGTTGCAGAACCGGGTCAGGTCGTTCTCGTTGTGTGACACCAGCACCAGTGTGCGCCCCTCCGCGAGCAGTCCGTCAATGGTCGCGTAGCACTTCCTACGGAACTCCGCGTCGCCCACCGCCGTCACCTCGTCCATCAGCAGGATCGGGTGGGGCAACCGGGAGATGATCGCAAAACCGAGCCGGACCTTCATCCCCGAGGAGTAGTGCCGTACCGGCGTGTCGATGGCCCGCGCCACCTGTTCCCCGGCGAAGGCCACGATCTCGTCGCCGTGCCGGCGCAGGTAGGCCGCGGAGAGCCCGTGCAGCGCACCGACCAGATGCAGGTTCTCCCGGCCGGTCAGGTCGTTGGAGAAACCCGCGGAGAGTTCCAGCAGCGGCGCCACCGCGCCCCGGACGCTGATCCGCCCCTCGTCCGGGATCAGCACCCCGGCGATCAGCCGGAGCAGGGTGCTCTTTCCGGTGCCGTTGCGGCCGATCACGCCGACGGTGTCCCCCGGCATGATCTGGAACGACACGTCCCGCAACGGCCAGAACTGGCCGGCGGTGGCCCGCCGGGCGCCCCGGTGGATGACCAGTTCGCGGAGGCGGAGCTGCCGGCGCCGGTTACGGACGAACCGGATGCCCAACCGCTCGGCGCTGATGATCGCCTCCGGCACTACAGCTCCTTGAGCACGGCGGGTTCGAGGCGGCGGAACACCCACCACCCCACCAGCAGCACTCCGACGCTGCCGGCCACCGTGCCCACGAGCAGCCGGGCGTCCGGGAACTCGTCCGGGTACCAGACCGCGTGGTGCAGCTGGAAGATGCCGACCAGCGGGTTCAGCTCGTAGACCACCTTGACCCAGCCGGGCAGCGCCGAGTCCCGGACCAGGGTCAGCGGGTAGATGATCGGGGTGGCGTAGAAGAGCACCCGGATCACCAGCCGCATGAACCGTTCGATGTCGCGCATCAGCACGTTGAGCGCGGAGAGCAGCAGCGCCACCCCGGTCAGCAGGACCGCCTGCACGGTGACCGCGAGCGGCAGCGACAGCAGCGACCAGCCCGGGTCGATCCGGCCCTGCATTGCGTAGACCGCCGCGACGGTCGCCAGTACCGGCAGCCCGGCCAGGTACTCGGCGAACCGGCCGGTGACCCGGCCGATCGGGAAGACCTGCCGGGGCAGGTTCATGGTGGTGATCAGCCGGGCCTGGCCGGTGAGCGCGTTGGTCGCCTCGGCGATCGCCGCGTTCGTCCACATCCAGGCGAAGATCCCGGTGGCCAGGAAGAGCGGGTACGACCGCGATGCGTCACCGAGATGCCGGGTGGTGTCCCCGGAGTAGAGCAGGCCGAAGACGAACCAGTAGATGGCCCCCATGCCGAGCGGCTCGATGAGCGACCAGAGGTAGCCGAGCGTGGACTGCTGGTACTTCACCGCGAGGTCCCGCTTGACCAGGATCCGCAGCGAGTTGCGGTGCGACCAGATCGCCGCGACGCCAGCCGTCACCGCCGCCTCCGCCCCGCTGGTTCAGCACTCGATCACGTTGACCGCGAGTCCGCCGCGCGCCGTCTCCTTGTACTTGACCTTCATGTCGGCGCCCGTCTCCCGCATGGTCTTGATGACCTTGTCCAACGAGACGGCGTGCACCCCGTCGCCACGCAACGCCAGCCGGGCGGCCGTGATCGCCTTGATGCTAGCCACCGCGTTCCGCTCGATGCAGGGAATCTGCACGAGTCCCCCGACCGGGTCGCAGGTCAGGCCGAGGTTGTGCTCCATACCGATCTCGGCCGCGTTCTCCACCTGGGCCGGCGTACCGCCCAGCGCCTCGGCCAGCCCGGCGGCGGCCATCGAGCAGGCCGAACCGACCTCGCCCTGGCAGCCGACCTCGGCCCCGGAGATCGAGGCGTTCTCCTTGAACAGCACCCCGATCGCGCCGGCCGCGAGCAGGAAGCGGACCACTCCGTCCTCGTCGGCGGAGGGGATGAACCGGGTGTAGTAGTGCAGGACGGCGGGGATGATGCCGGCCGCGCCGTTGGTGGGGGCGGTGACCACCCGGCCGCCGGCCGCGTTCTCCTCGTTGACCGCCAGCGCGAACAGGGTCACCCAGTCCATCACCCGCAGCGGGTCGGCGGGACCGCCGCCGGTGTCGTCGGCCGTCAACTGCCGGTGCAGTTCGGCCGCCCGGCGCCGTACCTTCAGCCCGCCCGGGAGCACCCCGTCCCGGCTGCACCCGGCGTCGACGCACTCCCGCATCACCCGCCAGATGTCCAGCAGCCCGGCGCGTACCTCGGCCTCGCTGCGCCAGGAGAGTTCGTTGGCGAGCATCACCTCGCTGATCGACAGCCCGGTCTGTTCGGTGACCGCGAGCAGCTCCACACCGGTGAGGAACGGGTACCGTACCCGGGTGGTGTCCGGCTTGATCCGGTCTGCGCCGGCCGCCGCCTCGTCCACCACGAAGCCGCCGCCGACCGAGTAGTAGGTCCGGGTGCGCAGCAGCTCACCGGTGTCGTCGTACGCCGCGAAGGTCATCCCGTTCGGGTGGTACGGCAGCGACCGGCGGCGGTGCAGCACCAGGTCCCGCTCGGGGTCGAAGGCCACCTCGTGCACGCCGAGCAGGTCGAGCCGGCCGGTCGCGCGGACCTGTGCCACCCGCTCGTCGACGGTGTCGGTGTCGACGGTCTCCGGCGCTTCGCCGGCCAGTCCGAGCAGCACGGCCCGGTCGCTGCCGTGCCCGTGTCCGGTGGCCCCGAGGGAGCCGAAGAGTTCGGCCTGTACCCGCACCGTGGTGGCGAGCAGCCCGTCGGCCTTGAGCCCGCCGACGAAGGTACGGGCGGCCCGCATCGGGCCGACGGTGTGCGAGCTGGACGGTCCGATACCCACGCTGAAGAGGTCGAAAACGCTGATCATGCCGCACTTCCCCGGTCCGGAGGGCCACCGACCGGCGAGCCTACCCGCTGACCCGTGGCGGTAACCCCCGCCGCTGCCACCAGCCCGACATTCGGACAGGGCCGAAATAGGGCGGCTTCCGGATCAGCGGTCCGGGGTACTCCCTAGTGGTGCCCGGGGTCGGGATCCGCCTTCGGACCGAGGGCGGGCACCCGGCCCGTTCGTACCGTCGAAGTTAAGCGGCGTGGCGCCGCAGAGTTGGAGACGACGATGAGTCGCAAACTGGTCCGCCCCCGGGAAAACCGCATGATCGCCGGTGTCTGTGCCGGCCTGGCCCGCCGGTTCGGGATGTCCCCCGGCTTCGTCCGCTTCCTATTCATCCTCTCGCTGCTGCTGCCGGGCACCCAGGTCGTCATCTACCTGGCGCTCTGGATCATCATGCCGAACGAGGACCGGTACCTGGCCAACGTCCGCTGACCCGACGGCAGCGAAGTGCCCGACCCGGTCGGCCGGGGCGGGCACTGTGCCTGCCGGGTCAGGGCGCGGTGTACGTGATGGTGACGGTCTGGTAGCCGAGCGAGCGGAGCAGCCCCTCCAGCATCTTGCGGGTGTTCTCCCGGGCCCGTTCGGCGAGCCCGCTGTCCCGCGCGGCGGCGGCGATCCGCTCCTCGGCGAGCTGGTAGACCTCGCGTTGCCGGTTCGGGTCCGAGCCGAAAAGATCACCGAGCCGGTTCAGCAGACCCCGCTTCTCGGCGAAGACGTAGCTCTTCTCCAGGTCGAGGTTGGGCTTGCCGAGCTGCGGTGCCGGCAGCTTCATCTCCACCGACTTCCGGTCCGCCGACTCCACCACCGCGCCCTCGGCGATCGTCGAGAAATCGACGTACGACTCCACGCTGCCCGCCCCGACGAAGAGCGTCCGGTCGTTGAGCAGGAAGTCCGGCACGTACTTCCGGTCGGCCTGGAGATCGATCACCACCTGGAAGTTCCCCTCGGCGGCGACGTAACGGCTCAGATCCTGGATCGACTTGAGCAGTGGCGGTTGACTACGGTCGGTCCGCTGCTCGGCGAACGGGTTACGCCAGCTCGGCCAGAGACCTGCGCTGTTCAGCCCGAGACCGACGACCAGGGCCAGGGCCAGCAGCCCGGCCAGCCAGAAGAAGCCGAAACCGGCCCGTCGGCCGCCACCCGACCCACCGGGCGGCGGTGCCACCGACCCGTCGTCGACCGGCCCGCCGACGTCCTTTCCCGCCGACGTCGCCGCCGGATCGGCCTGCCCCCGCGCGTACTCCGGGAACTCCCGGGTGGGCTGGTTGACATCACCGTGCTGGGACATCGCCCTCACCATCCTCGACAGACATATCGCCTGCTGATGACGGTACGTCCCCACTACGACACGCGCTCGTCGAGCGACCCCGGTGGCGGCGGGCCCCGTCGCGCCGGCCGCCAGGGACCCGCGTTGGCGCACTGTCGAGCTGCACCGGATGCGCTACCAGTGGCGGGGAACGGCGGCACTGCCCCGTCTACGCCAGCAGCTCGACAGGCGGCGCAGAACCGGGCGCCGCCCCGTCCCCGTCAGCAGCCCGACAGGCGTCCCGACAACGGCCGCCGGTCAGGCGAAGGCGGAGATGCCGGTGAGCTTCTGCCCGATCACCAACTGGTGGATCTCCGACGTGCCCTCGTAGGTCAGCACGCTCTCCAGGTTGTTGGCGTGCCGCATGATCGGATACTCACCGGAGACGCCGTTGGCACCGAGGATCGTCCGGCACTGCCGGGCGATGGCCAGCGCCTCGCGTACGTTGTTGAGCTTGCCCACGCTGACCTGCTCGGGCCGCAACCGGCCGGCGTCGGCCAGCCGACCCAGGTGCAGCGCCAGCAGGAAGCCCTTCTGCAACTCGACCGCCATGTCCGCCAGCTTGGCCTGGGTGAGCTGGAAGCCGGCAATCGGCCGACCGAACTGCTCCCGGGTCGCGGCGTAGTCGAGTGCCGTCTCCAGGCAGTCCCGGGCCGCACCCAGCGCGCCCCAGACGATCCCGTGCCGGGCCTCGGTCAGGCAGCTCAACGGCGCCTTCAACCCGGACGCCCCGGGCAGCAGGGCCGCCGCCGGGAGCCGGACGTCGTCCAGCACGATCTCGCCGGTGACCGAGGCGCGCAGCGACATCTTGCGGGTGATCTCCCGCGCCGTCACCCCCGGTGTGTCCATCGGTACCGCGAACCCGCGCACCCCGTCCCCGGTACGCGCCCAGATCACGCCGACATCGGCGATCGGCGCGTTGGTGATCCACATCTTGCCGCCGGTCAGCACCCAGTCGGTGCCGTCCCGCCACGCCCGGGTGGCCATCGAGGCGGGATCGGAGCCGTGGTCCGGTTCGGTCAGCCCGAAACAGCCGATCGCCTCGCCGGCCGCCATGGTCGGCAGCCAGCGCTGCTTCTGCTCCTCGCTGCCGTACCGCCAGATCGCGTACATGGCCAGCGAACCCTGCACCGAGACCAGGGACCGGATGCCCGAGTCCCCGGCCTCCAGCTCCAGGCAGGCCAACCCGTACGCCACCGCCGAGGCACCGGCACAGCCGTACCCGGTCAGGTGCATGCCGAGCAGGCCGAGCCGGCCGAACTCACGGGCCAGCTCGCGGGCCGGGACGGTGCCCTCCTCGTACCAGCCGGCCACGTGCGGGCGAACCCGGTCGTCCACCAGCCGGCGGACGACGGCACGGATCTCGCGCTCCTCGTCGGTCAGCGACGAGTCGAGGTCGAGCAGTTCGAGCGGAGCGGTCCCGGGCAGGCTCATGCCGGCCACCTTAACGACCCGTCAGTCGAGCTGCCCGCTCAGCACCAGCACCCGGGCGTGGATCTGGTTGCGCTGCTGCAACGCGGCCCGCAGCGCCCGGTGCAGCCCGTCCTCCAGGTAGAGCCCGCCGTTCCACTGCACCACATGCGGGAACAGGTCGCCGTAGAAGGTCGAGTCCTCGGCCAGCAGTTTGTCGAGGGCGAGCTCCCGCTTGGTCGTGATGAGCTGGTCCAGCCGCACCGGTCGCGGCGGGATCTCCGCCCACTGCTTGAGCGTGAGGTTGTGCTCCGGGTACGGCCGCCCGTCCCGAACCGCTCTGAAAATCACGACGGCGCGCTCCCCTCCCCATGACCGAGCCGACCCGTGGTGTCGTGCCGTGTCAGCCTAGCGACCATCGCCGACATCGCGGTTTGTTCGCTCATGTCAGTTTCGTTACTCTGATCGACCGGTGCCCGTCTGGGATCAATCACCCCACCGTCCCCGGTGCACCACCTGGTCGACCGGCCGGCGTCCCCGTCGCAACGACGGTGAGCGATGGTCAGGAGCCCGGTAACCGATGGTGAGCGCACCGATCGGCATGAAGTCCTCCGGCACCCCGAACGCCTCGCGGTACGCGTCGGTGCGCTGCGGCGGGATGCCGAAGAAGCAGGCGCCCAGCCCCTCGTCCACGGCGGTGAGCAGCATCAGCAGGGTGGCGAACCCGGTGTCGACGTACCAGTAGGGCACCGGCCAGCGGTCCGGGGAGCGGTCCGCCCAGCCCTTGTCCGGCTCGGCGTACCGCTCCAGGTAGGTCGACCGGTTCGCGTGCGGTACGACGATCAGCGGCGCCCGGCTCATCCCGGCCAGCCAGCGCTGCCGGCCGGAACCACCGGGACTGGCCGCGGACCAGAACCGCTCCCGGTCCTCCGGCGACTCCAGCACCAGGAACCCCCAGCCCTGGGCGAACCCGGCGGACGGCGCCCGGACCGCGTGGTCGAGCAGCCGCTCGACCACCTCGGGCGGGACGGGGCGGTCCGGGTCGTAGCTGCGTACCATCCGGCGCCGCCGGACGACCTCACGGAACTCCATACGCCGCCCCTAGGCCGTGTTTCGTATGGGCTGAAGGTGCCCGGTTGTGATGGATGTCCGGCGTGGTGGTGATCGGTAAAAGTTGA
>NZ_JBAKHU010000030.1:0-78884 GCF_036906895.1 Micromonospora sp. CPCC 206060 | reverse complement strand
ATCGTGCACACCTACATCGGTGACCTGGTGGTCACCCTGGTCGCCCCGGACGGCAGCACCTACGCGCTGCACAACCGGACCGGCGGCTCGGCCGACAACATCAACCAGACGTACACGGTGAACCTCTCCAGCGAGGTCCGCAACGGCACCTGGACCCTCCGGGTACAGGACGCGGCCAGCGGTGACACCGGGTACATCGACAACTGGACCCTGACCCTCTAACCGGTCCAGCAGGGCACCCGGGCGGGTCGGAACCTTCTCCTCGGAAGGCTCCGGCCCGCCCGTCCCCTCTCACCGCCGATCATGGAGTTGTGGTGGGCGACTTGCTGAACTATGCGGCTTATGTGGGGCACCACAAGTCCATGATCGACAAGGCGGGGAGGGGTGGGCGGTAGCCTCGCGGGCACCGAGGAGGTGGGGATGCCGTCGCAGCAGGTCGTACCGGGGTTGACGGTCGAGGTCAGCGGGCCGGTGGCCACCGTGGTGATCAACAACCCGGCCCGGCGTAACGCGCTGACCCCGGCGATGTGGCGGCAACTGCCGCCGCTGCTGGACGGGTTGGAAACCGATCCCGGGGTACGGGTGGTGGTGCTCACCGGCGCCGGGGACACGTTCTGCGCCGGAGCGGACCTCACCGACCTCGACGAGCTGCTCGACGCGGGGGACGGCAGCATCGCGGTTGCCGCCGAGGAACGGCTGGCCACCTTCACCAAGCCCACCATCGCCGCCGTCCGGGGCGCCTGCATGGGCGGCGGCTGTCAGCTCGCGGTCGCGTGTGACCTGCGGATCGCCGCCGCTGACGCCAGGTTCGGCGTACCACCGGCCCGACTCGGGGTGGTCTACCCCGCGCCGACCACCCGCCGGTTGGTCGCGCTGGTCGGTCCGGGGGCCGCGAAGTACCTGCTCTTCACCGCAGACCCGGTCGGTGCCGACCGGGCCGCCCGGATCGGGCTGGTGGACGAGGTGGTGCCGGCCGCCGACCTGGCCGGTCGGGTACGCGTACTCGCCGACACCATCTCGACCCGCTCGCAGCTCAGCGTCACCGCCGCGAAGGAGATCATCGGCATGGTGACCGCCGGGCGGGTCGACCCGGAACGGGTGGCCCACTGGCACCGACTGGTCCGTACCAGCGGCGAGGCCCGGGAGGGGGTGGCCGCGTTCGCCGAACGTCGTCCGGCCCGGTTCCGCTGGACCCCGCCGCTCGCAGACTGAACCACGGCCGACCAGACACTCCACAGTGAATGGTCGAACGGACGCTGGCCCTCAGGAGTTCAGCCGACCAGACTGTTGCACTTCAGTGACTACTGTTACATGGTCGACAGTGGAGGTACCGGCGGTGCGGCCTTGCTGATCGAAAAGCGCTACCGGCTATTGCACCTGGTGGGCCGGGGTGGAATGGGGCGGGTCTGGCTGGCCCGGGACGACATCCTGCACCGCGAGGTCGCGGTCAAGCAGATCAGCCTGCCCCAGTGGGCGGGTGACGACGAACGGGACCGGCTCATCGCCCGGACCATGCGGGAGGCCCAGGCGGCGGCCCGGCTGAACCATCCGAACGTGGTGGCGGTGCACGACGTCGTGTACGTCGACGGTACCCCCTGGATCGTGATGGAGTACGTTCCCTCCCGTTCGTTGCAGGACGTGCTGGACACCGGCCCGCTCACGCCACAACGGACGGCGCAGATCGGACTCGGCCTGCTGGCCGCGCTCCGCGCCGCCCACCAGGCGGGGGTCCTGCACCGCGACGTCAAGCCCGGCAACGTGCTCCTGGCCGACGACGGGCGGGTGATGCTCACCGACTTCGGGCTCGCCACCTTCGACGACAGCCGGGGCGCGCTGACCCGACCCGGCATGGTCATGGGGTCCCCGGAGTACGTCGCACCGGAACGGGCCCGGGAGGGCGTGTCCAGCGTCGGGACCGACCTGTGGTCGCTGGGCGCCACGCTCTACGCGGCGGTCGAGGGGCGTTCCCCGTACGCCCGGCCGACTCCGATGGCCACGCTGACCGCGCTGGCCACCACACCGCCCGACCCGCCGACCCGGGCCGGCACCCTCGACCCGGTGCTGGCCGGTCTGCTGCACCGCGACCCCAGCCGCAGGCTCGGACCGGACGGGACGGAACGGTTGCTCCGGATGGCTGCCGGCCTCGACCCGTACCGGCCGGGGGAGCGGCAGTCGGTCGGGCCGGTCCCGGGACTCTCCGGGGCGGCGGAACCCGTACCGCCGGTGCCGACCTGGGAGCAGCCCGCCGAGCCGGGCCAGCCTGCCGAGCCGACCCCGGGTACGCCGGTGGCCGCCACCCGGCAGCGCTGGCGCTGGTGGATCCCGGCGCTGGCCGCCGTTCTCGCAGCGACCGTGGGCATGAGTACCGCCATGGCGGTCACCTGGGAGCAGACCGCCCCGTCCGCAGCCCCGCCCGCCGGCACGTCCGGGCCCACCGTTGCGTCGACCGGCCTGCCCCTTCCGCTGCCCGGACATGAGCCGGGTGAGAACCACGACGTGTCGCCACCGCCCCCCGGCCTGCCGCCACCGCCCTTCGACTGTGTCCAGCCCAGACACGCCGGCAGGCTGGTCGCCGCCGGCCCGCAACCCTCCGGTGAGCGGTACCGGCCGCCGGCCGGCTGGACCTGGTACCGGGACCACAGCGGTTTCCGGATCGTCGTACCGGTCGGCTGGTGGCAGTTCCAGGAGCAGGGTGTCATCTGCTTCCAGGATCCCCGGCGCAGCCGGGCGTTGAGCATCGACCCGGACGTCCCCTCGACGGACGATCCGCTCGCCGCACTGCGCGCCGACGAGCAGCGGGCGCTCGTCCAGGCGACCCTGATCGACTATGAACCGATCCGGTTCACCGTCACCCGTGACCCGTCCGGCGCCGAGTGGGAGTGCCGTTGGGCCGCGCCGTACGGCGAGCGGATGCACACCCTGCAGATGATGGTCGGCGGGCCGGGGACCGGCACGTACAAGCTGGGCTGGACCACCCGGGAGGCGTACTGGGCCGACGCCCGCGTCGACCTGGCCACGGTCCGGTCCAGCTACCGGCCCCCGGCCTGAACGCCGCCTCTCCACTGCGCCACCGGGGCTGGCGGCCGGCGGGCCCCCCGTTCCCGCCGGCCGGTCGGTCAGCGCCGGGCGAGCGCGGTCCAGGTCGGCACCGCCGGCTCGGACCGCAGCGGCATGCCGGCCTCGGCCGGCGTACGGTCGCCCTTGCGCTGGTTGCACTCGTAACAGGCTGCTGCCGTGTTCTTCCAGGTGTTCCGCCCGCCCCGGGAGCGGGGCAGGATGTGGTCGATGGTGCTGGCCGGGGCCGCGCAGTAGACGCAGCGCCGTCCGTCGCGGTGCAGTACGCCCGCCCGGGACCAGGCCGGTCCGGAACTGAACCGCCAGCGGGTCACGACGTACCGGACCAGGCGGACCACCCTCGGCACCGGGAAGACCCCGATCAGCCGGTCCGGCTCCGCCTCGTGGATCTCGGCGACCCGGCGGCAGAGCATCCGGATCGCGTGCTGGAGGGTGACCCGGTGCAGCGGGCCGAGGTCGGCGTTGATGACGAGTACGGCCTCCACCGGGGCCTCCTTCCGTGTCGGTCCCCACGGTGGGCGGGCGGCGTAGCCGGCCGGCGGGCTGCCGGCGGACGGCAGAAAGCCGCCCGGTCCCGTGCGGAGTGGGCGGCTTTCTCGCGGTGCTGCGATCGGCGCTAGGCGCGCCACCTGCCCAACTGGTGTTGCTTTTCCCGGTCGCCACCATCGGCGGACCGGCGTCGCCAGGACTGCGCGGCGCACGCCGATCCCGCACCGGCGACCACGGTGTACGCCAGCACGACGACCCGGCGCGGCGTGTGCCGCGTCAGTCCGCTGTTGCTGGTGTGGCCGGGCATCCGGGCTCCCGTTTCCTCAGGTGGTTGACCTTGTGGCGTTCACGGTAGATCGACGCTGGTGCGGTCGCCACCACATTTCTGAAGGGTTCAGCGCTGTTCAGCTCCGGCGGCTCAACTCCTTCGGCGTGGGGCGAGCAGACCCCGGGGGCGGATGGACCGTACCGGCTCGGCGGCAGCGCCCTCGGCCCGCAGGATGTGGTTGGCGGCCAGGATGCCGGTCGCCGCCGAACGTTCCATCAGCGCGCTGGGGAACTCCGTGTCGATGCCGTCCCCAGCCAGGTAGAGCCCGGCTGCGTCGGTGCGGACACCGGGGCGTACCGGATGGGAGCGGGGTGCGAAGGCCGGCGCCTGCGCCTCCACCCGCGCACGCAGCTCCACCACCGGCAGGTCGGCCACTTCCGGCCAGAGCGTGACCAGCTCGGTCCGCATCCGTTCGGCCAGCTTCCCGGCGGGCACCCCCGGCTCACAGGCGTACGCGTGCAGCTCGACCACCGAGCCGCCGGTGGCCGCAGCCCACCGTCGTGGCTCGTTCTCCAACCGGTGGTAGAGGGTGACCGAGTCCAGGGTGGCCTGTCGGGACACCCCGCTGAACACGGCCCGCCCGGCGGCGACATCCCCGCCCAGCCAGTACCGGGCCACCGCGTATGGCGGTCCGGGGGTGCCGAAGGTGGGCATCCGCCCGACCAGTTCCGGGGCCAGCTCGTCGAGCTGCGGACTTGCCTTCACCAGCGTGGCGAGCGCGGGCGGGTCGACCGCGAGCACCACGTGTCCGCCCCGGTGCACCGTCCCGTCGGCGGTCGCCACCCGCCAGCCGGTGTCGTCGTCGTGGGACAGCATGATGGCTCGGGCGCCGGTGACGATCCGCCCGCCCCGCTCCTCGACGTACCGGGCCAGCGGGCCCCAGATGGACGTGGCGTGGTCCTCGTCCGGGGCGTCGAAGGCCAGCCCCTCCGGGTTGCCGAGCAGGTAGAAGTGGAACTGTGCCACCAGCTCGGCCGCCGACATCTCCCGCTCGTGGTTGAAGAACGAGTGCGAGAAGACCTCGAAGAGCATCGCGCGGGCCCGGTCGGGCAGGCGCAGCGAGTCGAGGAGTTCCTCGGCGGTCGTACCGTCCAGCGCGGCGTAGGTGTGCTCCCGGTCGTAGGTGAGCAGCGGCAGTGCCGCGTCCCGGTCCATTCCGCGCAGGTCCCGAAGCCGCAGGCTGGGGCTACGGACCAGCAGCGCGAGCAGGTTCATCGGTGGGGCCTTCGGCAGCCGACCGAACTCTTCGACCGGCCACTGTGCACTGTCGATCGGGTAGCCGGGTACCGGCTTCAGGAAGCCCAGTGCCGGGTCGATCCGGCGCAGGACGGACCGCCAGTTGTAGTACTGCCGGAAGAACGCGTGGAAGCCGTGCTCGACGATCTGCCCGGTGCCGTCGGCCAGGGTGTCCGGCCAGGCACCGAGCCGACCGCCGAGGGTCGGCGCGGCCTCCAGCACGGTGACGCGTACGCCCCGCTCGGCGAGGACCACCGCCGCCGACATGCCGGCGATGCCACCGCCGGCCACCACCACGTCGACCGGTCCGGGTACCCGGGACGCGCCGCCACCGCCCGGGTCCACCTCGTGCTGCCGTACGCCGATCAGGCGCCCCACGGTGCGCGACAGTTCCATCTGTACGAGTTTGCCGCAGGTGTTAGGAAGGGGCCCTTATACATCGGAAAGCGATGGGAAGGGGCCCTTCCTGACACCTCAGACCGGGCAGCGGCGCTCGCGGTCGGACGGCGGCCAGACGTACTCCAGGTCGGGCGGGACGTCCCCGAAGATCGGCCGGTAGTGCTCGGGGTCCTTGCGCAGCAGCGAGGACCGGTGACTGGCGTGCAGGTCGGCGCGGCCGAGCCAGGGCGGCAACTCGCCGGCCCCGGCCAGTTCCGTCTGGGACCGGACCCGGCTGATGTCGCAGCTCGCCGCGAGATCGCTGACCAGGGTGGCCGCGCAGGTGTCGGCCCGACCACCGGCAGACCACACCGCGCAGACGTCCAGCCCGTACCGGACCAGGGCCTCCTCGTACCCGGCCCACATCTTCACCGCCGGGTGGTTCCGCCAGCCGTACCCGGGACGGGTCAGCCCGCGCAGCACCTGGATGGTCTCCACCCGCTGCTTGCCCAGCCGGCGCTGGTCGAGGCTCCGGGCGCTGGCCACGAAGTCCGGGTACGGCAGGAACGTCTGCATGCCGGCTGCTCTACCCGCGATCAGAAACGACATGCCCGGCCCCGGCGCGCGGGGCTGCGCGTGAAGATCGTTGCTGGCTACCATCCCGGCATGGCGGAGCCCTGGCTTGATCGGGTACGGCGGGCGGTCGAGACCGGCGGACGGCTCCGCCCCAACGGCGACTCCCGACCGCACTATGTGGTCTGCGGGCAGGACGCCCTGGCCTTCCACGTGGTCAACGGGCTGCTCGCCACCGAACTCCAGGCCGGCACGGTCCGGGTGACCGTGATCGTGCCGCCCCGGCGCCGCGCGGACGGCCCGGACATCCGCGCGGTACGCGGCGTGCGCATCCTCCCGGCGGACCGGCTGGACGAGCAGACGTTCCGGGCCGCCGGCCTGGCCGGTGCGGACGGGCTGGCGCTGCTGCACCAGGACGACGTCGGCAACATCCACGCCGCGCTCTGCGCCCAGGAGGTCGAGCCGGGGGTGCGGTTGGTACTGCGGATGTTCAACACCAGCCTGGCCAGCGGGGTCCGGCAGCTCTTCCCCGACTCGGCGGTCCTCTCCGACGCGGTGATGGCCGCCCCGGCGTTCGTGGCGGCGGCGCTCGGCGAGGTCGCCCCGACCCACTTCCGGCACGCTGGCCGGACCCTCTACGTCGCCGAGCGGGCCGACGTACGCCCGGAGGACGTGGTGTGCGCGGTGGCCGACACCCGCGACCCGCAGCGGGTCCGGGTGCTGCCCGCCGACCCGGCGGACGCCGACGTGGTGCTCGCCGAGGCGACCGGGCAGCCGGCCGGGGCCGAACTCGCGGCCCGGCGGCTGGCCCGGGTGGCCCGGCGGCGGCGCCGTCCGCTGGCGGTGCTGTTCCGGGCGGTACGCGGCTTCGCCACCCGCAAGATCGGCATGGCGATGATCTTCGTACTGGCGGTCATCGCGCTCCTCGGCTATCTGATCTCCCGGGCCGAGGACGTCAGCCAGGGTCAGGCGCTCTACCTCACCCTGGTCACCACGCTGAGCGGCGCCGATCCGGACACCAACAAGCCGACCGCCGCGCAGATCATGCAGGTGGTACTCAACCTCGCCGGGCTGGCCCTGATCCCGCTGATCACCGCCGTCGTGGTGGACGCCATCGTCAACGCCCGGTTGGCCCTGCACACCGGGCAGATCCAGCCGGACCGCTCCGGGCACGTGGTGGTGGTCGGCCTCGGCAACGTCGGTACCCGGGTGATGGCCCAGCTCAACGACTTCGGCATCGAGGTCGTGGCGATCGACAAGGACCCGGAGGCCCGGGGTACCTCACTGGCCCGCCGGCTCGGTGTCCCGCTCATCGTGGGCGACGCGGCGCAGGAGGAGACGCTGCGTTCGGCCTCGGTCGGGGCCTGCCAGGCGCTGGTGGTGGTCTCCACCGACGACGTGGCGAACCTCCAGGCCGCGCTCAACGGCCGGGCGATCAACCCCGACCTGCGGGTGGTGCTGCGCCTCTTCGACGACGACTTCGCCGGGCGGATCGAGCGGGCGTTCGGCATCAGCGCCTCGCGCAGCGTCTCCTACCTGGCCGCGCCGGCGTTCACCGGTGCGCTGCTCAACCGGGCGGTGATCGCCACCATCCCGGTCGGCCGGCACGTGCTGGTGGTCGCCGAGGTACCGGTCGCCGCCGGCTCGGCGCTGGACGGTCGGCCGCTCGCCGCCGTGGCGGAGTCCGACGGGGTACGCCTCATCGGGCACACCCAGGTGGGCCAGAAGCGGCTGGACTGGGCGCCCGACCCGCGCATGGTGATCAACGCGGGGGACCGGTTGACCGTGGTGTCCCGGCGCGCCGGGGTGGCCTGGCTGCTGCGGCAGACCTCGCCGCCGCCCCCGGTGCCCGACCCGCCCACCGTCCCCGCCTGACCCGACCCGCCCGACCCGGCCAGCATGATCCACCCAATTTCCGAGAAACTGGCCCCTCCCGGCCAGTTCGATACCCCAATTTCCAGGAAACTGCGTGACCTTGATTCGCCCCGCAGTGGCGAGCGGGCGTCAGCAGCGCATGAAGGCGGCGAGCCGCTCAGTCGTCAGCGGGCGTCGTCAATTCCACCTGGTCTCCAGGCAGGATTTCTGTTTGACCGTCGGGTCTGCGGACTACGAGGACGGGGATGCCTTCGTCGAGTTGCAGTTCGTGCCGTTCACGCCCGCTGGGCATTCGGGCAGTGATTCGGCTGCCCGGGGGAACCTCGACCTGCCGGCGGTTGGGGATCTCGCGTACCCGGGTCCCGTGTCCGCGCACGGTACTGACCAGGCCCTCGGAGCGCAGCAGCGACACTGCCATCCGGACCGCCTCGCGGCCGATGCCGTACTCCTGGGTCAGTCGGGCCTCGCTGGGCAGGGTGGCGCCCGGTGCCAGCTCTCCGGACTCGATGCGCTGCCGCAGTAGGTCGGCGACCTGCACGTAGACCGGTGTGTGCGAGCGTTGATCGACAGTCATACCGCCCAAGCCTTGTTCCTGTCGGGGATGAACGAGCGGGGCTACCAATGACGCCGGTCGGGGTGGAGCGTTTCGTGATCCACTCGGTTTATAGGAAGTCGGCCTGTCGCGGGTATGCCGATACCCCGACTTCCTGACCGAGTCGATGTTGGTGGCCGGTTACGACTGGTCGTCGTCGCTGTCCGGGCGGGGCTGCCGGTATCTGCTGATCCAGGCTTCGATGTCCGAGCGTAGCCAGACCGTGGTTCCGTGTAGCCGCTGGAACGGTGCGGGGAACGTGGGGTAGCGGATGAGCTGGCGCATGCGTGATCGCCCGACACCGAGCATCTCCTGTAGCTCGTGCGGTCCGACCAGCGGGCCGGGCACCTCACTCATGCCCAGACCGTAGGCAGAACCAGGTCTACCTAATTGAGTCTACCCACTTGCGTGCACTGCATCGAGTGACAGAGCATGTACGCAGGGTCGGTCTGGTGTGGCAGAGAGGTGGGGTATGTGGGCTGGGCGTGGTGAGGTGCGGGAGCGGTGCGGTGGCACCGTCTACTCCCGGCGGGAGGCGTTGGGCCCGCGTCAGATCCGTAACGCGGGCTTCGGGTGGACGCGGTGGGGCCGGCGGGGTCTGGACCCGGTCGAGGTACGACGCTTCCTGACCCGGGTGGCGGCCGAGGTTGCCGATCTCTAGGCGGAGGTGGTGCGGGTACGCCAGGAGTCGGCGCGAATCCGGGAGGCGATGCGCCGCTGGCAGTCCCGACAGGCGTCGGGGGTGAACGAGCGGGGCTACCGGTGACGCCGGTCGGGGCGGAACGTTTCGTGATCCACCTGCCGGTGACCGCTGCGGATCTGGCCGCCGCGCAGCGGCTGGCACGGGTGGTGGCCAGGTGGACGCGGGTACTGCCGCAGACCGACCCGGGGGAGACGACCGTGTCGGCGGAGGACGCGCAGGGCGTACGGCATCGGGTGTTCTGTGCTGCGCGGCTGCCGGGTGGCCGGCGGTGTGTGCTGCGGGCCGACCACGACGGACCGTGCACCCGTCGTCTGCTCCGCTGAACCGGTGGGTACGCCCGCCGGATCAGTCACACATCGGCGGGGCGGAGCGCACCGGCGAGATTGGTGATCCTGCCCTGCGGGTCGAAGGAGACGCGGATGGTCGACCCGTCCGACCGTTGGCCGCTGACGTCGTCCTGCGTCGCGGTGACTGCGTAGTCCTGCTGGCGGAGGAAGCTGTCGACCAGGGTCCGGTGGTCCACCGGGTACATCTGGATCGCCTGGGTCAGGACCGTCAGCACCCGCTGCGGTGCGGCCGGTGCGGTCACCACCGCCGGGGCCTGCTCCACCAGGAAGAACAGCGCGCCGCCCTGGTACGGGCCACGGTAGTAGCACTGTCCGGTCAGCCCACCGGCCAGCAGGGCGAGCAGGTGCCCGTCGGCCCGGTCGAGTGGGTGGCTGGCCTCGGTCAGCTCGGGGATGCCGTGTTCGCGGCCGTAGCCGCGTAGCCATTCGGCGGCCCGTAGCAGCGCGGGCGGGATCTGGATGCCGCTGTTTGCCCAGGCCCACAACCACGTCTGGTCACCGTGGCTCTCGGTCCCCAAGAGTTGGATGGGGTAGGTCAGGTCGTCACCGAAGGTGACCGTGCCGGCGCTGATGTCCACCTGCCAGCCGCGTTCGCCGAGCAGGTCGGCCAGGGCAAGCTGCCGGGCGAGGGCGGGGGCGAGGGTGCGCGACAGGTGCGTGTGGAGGGCGTTCACGGCAGCGACGCTAGCCCGACCCTACGACAGATCTGCGCCCGGCGGTCCTCGCCGTCCGGGCAGGATCAGACGAGGTGGTGGCGGAGGGCGTACCAGGTGGCGCCGAGGGCGAGCACGCCGAACCCGGCGAGCACGCTGGCCGGTGGCAGGGTCACCGCGAGCAGTACGCACCCGGCCAGCCCCAGCGCGGCCAGCGTCTGCACCGGGAGTTTCCGGGCCGGATCCCGGCCCAGGGTCAGCGCCGAGGCGTTGGTGACCGCGTAGTAGACCAGCACGGTGCAGCTGGAGAAGCCGATTGCGTCGCGTACGTCGCCGAGGGTGACCACGAGGATCACGATGGCCGCCACGGCCAGCTCGGCCCGGTGCGGCACCTGCCGGTGCGGGTGCACGGCGGCCAGCGCCCCCGGCAGGTCCCGGCGGCGGGCCATCGCCAGCAGGGTGCGGCCCACCCCGGCGACCAGGGAGAGCAGCACGCCGGTCACCGCCACGGTGGCCCCGGCCCGGACCAGCCAGGCCGCACCGGGCCAGCCGGCGGCGGTCACCACGTCGGCCAGCGGTGCGGTCGACGCGGCCAGCCGGTCCGGACCGAGTACGCCGAGCGCGACCACGGCCAGGGTCAGGTAGATCGCCAGCACCAGGCCTAGGGCCAGCGGTACCGCCCGGGGGATGGTCCGCTCCGGGTCGCGGACCTCCTCGCCGAGGGTGGCGATCCGGGCGTACCCGGCGAAGGCGAAGAAGAGCAGCCCGGCGGCGGTGAGTACCCCGTAGCCGGGCGTGCCGCCCCCGGTGCCGAGCCGGGTGGCGGTGAACCCGCCCCCGGCCAGCCCGGTCACCGCGACCAGGGCGAGCACGGTGAGCGTGACCACCACCAGGGCCCGCGTCACCCCGGCGGTCTTGCCGATGCCGCGCAGGTTCACCGCGGTCACCGCGACCACGGCGGCCACCGCGACCGGGCGCGCCTGCCCCGGCCAGAGGTACGCCCCGATGGTCAGCGCCATCGCCGCGCAACTCGCCGTCTTGCCGACCACGAACCCCCAGCCGGCGACGAAGCCGGCGAACGGGCCGAGCCGTTCCCGGCCGTAGACGTAGGTGCCGCCGGACTCGGGGTACCGGGCGGCGAGCCGGGCCGAACTGGTCGCGTTGCAGAACGCGACGAACCCGGCCAGCGCCAGCGCCAGCAGCAGCAGTCCGGAGCCGCCGGCCGCCGCAGCAGCGGGGGCGAAGACCACGAAGACACCCGCGCCGAGCATCGAGCCCAGCCCGATGACCACCGCATCCGGTACGCCCAACCGGCGGGCCAACTGATCCACGGAGCAAGACCCTACGGCCGGAAGATGAACAATGCGCGCCGCTTCCCGTCATCCGTGGCGCCGACCGGATCTTTATTCATGATTGACGATGTACGGTGGGTTGGGGAGAGGGGGTTGCCGCCATGACACTCGATCGTCGTACGTTCCTCGGCCGGGTCGCCGCCGCCGGGGTCGCCGCCGCCGTCGTACCGCCCCTGGCGCTGCCCGGCGAGGCGCGGGCCGCCACCTGGAAGAAACGCCTCACCGGCGCCGACCTGGACACCAACAGCCGCTGGCAGGTCGCCGGCACCGACCTCGGCATCCCGTACGTGCTGGAGAACGGCTCGATCGGGTACCTCTTCGGGGACACCTTCAACACCCCGTGGCCGGAGGGGCCGCCGCTGCCCAACGACTGGCGGTCCCCGGTGATGCTGCGCTCCAACATCCACCCCGGGGTGCCCGGCGGGGTCGTCTTCGACAGCGCCGCGCGGGTCGTCGGCAACGGCCGGGCCCCCGAGCTGATGCACAACGGCCACAACGGCATCGGCATCGACGGTCTCTGGGAGGTCACCGTCATCCCCAACGACGGGATCAGCTTCCCGGAGACCGGGCGCCAGCTCATCTCGTACATGAGCATCGAGAACTGGAACTCCGCCGGCCCGGCCGGCCCGCACTGGAAGTCCCGCTACGCCGGCCTGGCCTACTCCGACAACGGCAACGACTTCATCCGTACCCCGTTGAAGTGGTGGAACAACGGCACCAACACCGACCCGTTCCAGATGTGGACGATGCAACGCCACGGGGACTGGGTCTACGTGTTCTCGGTCCGCTCCGGCCGGCAGGAGGGGCCGATGATGCTGCGCCGGGTCCGCTGGGACCGGCTCTTCTACCCCGAGTCGTACGAGGGCTGGGGGTGGAACGGCAGCAACTGGGGCTGGGGTCGGCCGTGCACCCCGATCCTGACCGGCCGGTTCGGCGAACCGTCGGTACGCCGGCTCGCCGACGGCACCTGGGTGATGTCGTACCTGAACTGCGCCACCGGCTGCATCGTGACCCGTACCGCAGGCGGACCGGACCAGGTCTGGACCCCCGAGAAGATCCAGGTCACCTCCTGGCAGGAACCTGACTGTACGGCGGTTTCATCCACCCCTGGTCCAGCAGAGGTGCCAACGACCTGCACCTGATGGTCTCCAAGTGGACCAGGACCCTGGACGGCCGGAGCACGGCCTACCACATGAGTCAGTTCGTCGGCTCGGTGTAGCGCCCGTCCCAGCCCCGCAATCTGGTCGGCAGCGGCAGGTCGTTCCAGGGCACCCGGTGCAGCAGCCGGTCCAGGAACCAGCCGAGCAGCAGCGCGGCCAGCCCGTCGGTGAGCCAGTGGTAGCTCAGGTAGGTGGTGGTGCACAGCAGGATCACCGGCGGGGCGAACCGGACCAGCCGGTAGACGCCGACCGGCAGCCGTCCGGCGGTGAGCGCGGCCAGCAGCAGGGCGATCACGCCGTACCAGACGATCGCGTTGGCCACGTGCCCCGACGGGTAGCCCATGTCGTACGTGCCGGGCGGGAGCTGGTGGTTGAAGATCGGCACCGCCGCCTCGGGCGTGAGGTACGGCTCCTGGGTGACCGCGCTGGGCGCCGCCCGGTCGGTCCAGACCTTCAACGGGCCGATGGTCAGGGAGGTCACCAGGAACGTTGCCGCGACCAGCAGCAGCGGCCGGACCGAGCGGGCCCGCCAGGTCACCGCCACGGCCAGGCCCCCGGCCACCGGCATCAGCAGGGCGCCGCCCTGGCCGAGCAGGTTCAGCACCCGGGCGGTCCACCAGAGCGCAGCCGGGTCGTGGTCGACCGCCCACTGTCGTACGGCCAGGTCCAGGTCGAGGAACCGGCCGGCGGCGAGTGCCCCGGTCAGCGCCACGAAGCCGGTGACCAGCAGGGCGTCGAACCACCAGCCGCCGGGGCGTACCGGTCGTGATCGCACCTTCCGCCGTACCGTCGTGGTTTCCCGCACCCCGACCACGCTACCGCCCGTGGACGGTGGCCGACCTCGACGGGCGTCGGTCGATGTGTGCCAAGCCACGATGGGAGGCGCTCAGCCGGTCGGCGGGTCATGCTTGTCGGCGTGCGGATCACCTCTGCCCTCGTGAACCCGGCGCTGCTCGACCTGCCCTGGTCGACCCCGCTGGAGCAGTGGCCTGCCGATCACCTGGTGGCGCTGCCGCAGGGTATCTCCCGGCACATCGTGCGCTTCGTGAAGCTGGCCGGTCACGTCTACGCGGTCAAGGAGACCGGCGAGCGGGTGGCCGAACGGGAGTACGACCTGCTGCGTGCCCTGGAGCGGATCGACTTCCCCTCGGTCGAGGCGGTGGCCATCGTCGCCGACCGGCACGCCGAGGACGGTGAACCCCTCGACCCGGTGCTGATCACCCGGCATCTCCAGTTCTCCCTGCCGTACCGGGCGCTCTTCTCGCACACGTTGCGGCCGGAGACGATGTACCGGCTGCTCGACGCGCTCGCCGCGCTGATCGTCCGGATGCACCTGACCGGCTTCTTCTGGGGCGACTGCTCGCTGTCCAACACGCTGTTCCGCCGGGACGCCGGGGCGTTCGCCGCCTACCTGGTCGACGCCGAGACCGGGGCCCTGCGCAGCCGACTCTCCAACGGTCAGCGGGGCGAGGACCTGGAGATCGCCCGGGTCAACATCTTCGGTGAGGCGCTGGATCTTCAGGCTGCCGGGCTGCTGCACGAGTCGATCGACCCGGAGGTGGTCTGCGAGGAGGTGGTCAAGCGCTATGAGGCGCTCTGGCACGAGGTCACCTACGAGCAGCAGATCGAGCGGGAGGCCCGGCACGACATCGAGGGCCGGATCCGCCGCCTCAACGACCTGGGCTTCGACGTGGCCGAGGTGGCGCTGTCCACGATCGACGGGGGTCGGTACCTGGTCCGGCCGAAGGTCGTCGACGCCGGCTACCACACCCGACGGCTGCTCCGGCTGACCGGCCTGGACGCCGAGGAGAACCAGGCCCGGCGCCTGCTCAACAACCTGGACGCCTACCGCGCGGAGAGCGACCTGACCGACGAGCAGCAGGCGGCCCACCGCTGGCTGACCGAGGTTTTCGAGCCGGTGGTCCGGGCCGTACCGCCGCACCTGCGGCGCAAGCTGGAGCCGCAGGAGCTGTTTGCCCAGATCATCGAGCACAAGTGGCTGCTCTCCGAGCGGGCCGGCCGGGACGTCGGGATGGCCCCGGCCGTGCAGTCGTTCCTCAACGACGTGCTGGTGCACCGCCCCGACGAGCAGGCCGTGCTGGGCGTCGAGGTGACGCCGGGCTGAGCCCGCCGGGCCGGGGGCGGGACCGGGCCGTCCGGGCGGGGGCCCGGGTGCCGGCCGCGTTGCCCGCTGCGGGCCTCCACCCCTGGCGTCGGTCTGCCCTGCCTGTCGTCAACGCTGTCGAGCTGCTGGCGGAAACGGAGCACCGGCCCTGGACTCCTCCTGCGGCCCGGGGGCCGACTCCTGCGGCCCGGGGCCGCCCGGATGCTCACGCCTGCCCCCAGGATCCGACGACCGCAGGATTTGACGACCGCAGGATCCGACGGCCGCAGGATCCGACGGCCGGACGCCCGGAGGCGTACCGGTCCACCGGCAACAGGCCCACCTGGTGTTGCACAGACGGAGCAGCTCGACAGCGTCCACCGCCACGTGGGCATCCTCGGCTACGGCGTGGGCCGGATCAGGAGACCCAGTTGCCGGCCCGCATCACCCGGACCACGTTCAGGTCGTCGTCGAGTACCACCAGGTCGGCGCGGAGCCCGGCCCGGAGCGCACCGACCTGGTCACCCAGCCCGATCGCCCGGGCCGGTGTGGTGGACAGCATCCGGACCGCGTCCGGTACGGCGATCCCGGCGCCCACCGCCTGCCGCAGTGCGGCGTCCATGGTCAGCGTGCTGCCGGCGATCGAACCGTCCCGGGCCAGCCGGGCCACCCCGTCGGCGACGGTCACCGCCTGGCCGCCGAGCTCGTACGCGCCGTCTGGCATCCCGGCCGCAGCCATCGCGTCGGTGACCAGCGCGGTCCGGTCCGCCCCGGCGACCGAGGCGGCGAACGCCAGCGTCCCGTCGTGCAGGTGCACCCCGTCGGCGATGAACTCGCAGACCACGTTGGGGGAGCCGAGCAGGGCCAGCACCGGACCGGGCTCGCGGTGGTGGACCGGGCGCATCCCGTTGAAGACGTGCGTGCCGACGCTCGCCCCGGCGGCCACCGCGGCCAGCGTCACGTCGTACGTGGCGTCGGTGTGCCCGACCGCAGCCACCACACCACGCGACACGAGCAGCTTCACCGCATCCAGGGCGCCGGGCAGCTCCGGTGCCAGGGTGACCATGCGAACCGCCCCGTCACCCAACCCGATCAGCTCGGTCAGCTCGTCGACCGACGGGTCACGCAGGAACTCCGGGTTCTGCGCACCGCACCGGGCGTCGGACAGGTAGGGCCCCTCGAAGTGGATGCCGGCGAGCACACCCTCGGTGACCAGCGGTGCGAACGCGGCGGTGGCGTCCCGCATCAGCTCGAACGGTGAGCTGACCAGGCTGGCCAGCAGGCTGGTGGTGCCGTGTCCAAGGTGGAAGGCCGCCGCCCGGCGCGCCGACTCCGGGTCACCGGTGGTGAAGGTGTGGCCCCCGCCGCCGTGCGTGTGGATGTCCACGAAACCAGGGACGACCCAGTGCCCGTCATGCGTCGTCGGGTACTCGGCGACGGCGGTTATCCGGTCCCCGTCAAGTTCTACGCAGCCCTGCTGGACTACTCCGGTGGGGGTGACCACCTTGCCGCTGACCCGGGTCGTCACGAGTTCTCCAGACTGTCGAGGGCGAGTAGGGCGGCGCCGAGACAACCGGCCTCGTCGCCCAGGGCCGCGGTTACCAGGCGTGGCTCACGGTGGAACGTCATCCGCTCGCGCAGCGCCGCGCGCAGCGGGTCGAGCAGGTCCGGTCCGGCCTGGGCCAGGCCGCCACCGAGCACGATCGTATCCACGTCCAGCAGGGAGTGTGCGGTGGCCAGCCCGTCGGCGAGTGCCTCGACGGTCTCCCGCCAGACCTGTCCGGCCGCTGCCTCACCTGCGGTCGCGCGGGCCACCACGTCGGCTGTGTCCGCCGTGTTCCCGGTCACCTCCGTGTACCGGCGTGCCACCGCCGAGGCGGAGGCCACCGCCTCCAGGCAGCCGGGCCGGCCGCAACCGCAGCGCGGACCGTCGGGGCGTACCAGGATGTGGCCGAACTCCCCGGCGGCGCCGTGCGCGCCCGCGAAGGCCGTGCCGTCGACCACGTGCGACGCGGCGATGCCGGTGCCGATCGCGATGAAGAGCACGTGCCGGCTGCCCCGGGCGGCACCGAGCCGGGCCTCGGCGAGACCGCCCACCCGGACGTCGTGTCCGAGCGCCGCCGGCACCCCGAGCCGCGTCGCCACCAGGTCCCGCAGGGGTACGTCCCGGAAGCCGACGTTGGCCGACCAGACCGCCACCCCGGCGGCCTCGTCGACCACCCCCGGTACGGCGACCCCGCAGGCCACCGGGCGCAGCCCGTCGGCGTGTGCCTTGCCGGCCAGCCCGTCCGCGACGTCCAGGATCGTCGCCACCACGGCCTGCGGGCCGCGTTCCGCGCCGGTGGCGTGCCGTTCGACGTGCCGCACCCGGCCGTCGATGCCCACCAGGGCGCACTTCATGCCCGTCCCGCCCACGTCGAGCGCGACGACGACCTGGTCGGTCACGCGCGGTGCCGCCCGCTCATGCCAGCACCACGGACCGGGTCAGGTGCCGGGGTGCGTCCGGGTCCAGGCTTCGGCAGTTGGCCAGGGCCACCGCGAACCGCTGGGCAAGGATCAGATCGGCCATCGGGTCGAGCGGGGTACGCCCGGCCGCCCAGCTGCCCAGCACGGTGTGCGTGCCGTTGGTGCGGCTGTGCACGAACGGCGCCCCGGTGGCGGCGATGTCCTCGGCCAGCCCGTCGGGGATGGTGCCGAACGCCCAGACCACCCGGTGCGGGCCGGCCACCGCGATCGGGCCGTGCCGGTAGTCCATCGACGGGTACGCCTCGGCCCAGAAGGTGGCCGCCTCCCGGCACTTCAGCGCGGCCTCCTGGGCCAGCCCGATGGTCCAGCCCCGGCCGAGGAAGGTGACCTGCTCGACCCGGGCCGGGTCGATCGGCAGCGGGGCGCGGACGGCCACCTCGGCGTCGGCGGCCAGCGCCTCGACGTTCTCCCCGAGGTGCGCGCGGAGCAGCGCGAGGGTGCTGGTGGCGAAGCGGGTCTGCACGACGGAACGCTCGTCGGCGAAGGGCATCGGTACGGCGGCGGTGGCGAGCGCGACGGCGGGGGAGCCGGGGTCACCGACGATCACGGTGGTGGGGGTCCGTCCGCGCACGGCGGCGAGCAGGTCGACCACCTCGGTCGTGGTGCCGGACCGGGTGATCGCCACGATCCGGTCGTAGCGGCGGCCGGCGGGGAACTCGGACGCCTGGAAGGCGTCGGTCTCGCCCTGGCCGGCCTGCTCCCGCAGGGAGGCGTAGGCCATCGCCATGAACCAGGAGGTGCCGCAGCCGATCACGGCGACCCGCTCGCCGGGGTGGGGCAGGGCGCTGCCGGCGGTGGTGGCCAGCGCCGCAGCCTCCCGCCAGCAGTCGGGTTGGCTGGTGATCTCCGCGTCGACGTACGCCATGGGGAGCTCCTCGCGGGGCGGGGACCGATCTGGTGGTGGCCGTCCTCGCTGACGGCGGCTGCGCAAAGCGGCTCGGTTTGCTGGTCTTTCGCGCGTCATTCTGCGCGAAGTTGGCCGGTCGTGGCAACAGTCGGCGGCTCCGAGCAGCCATGAGTTTTGCGCAGCGGGTGTTTTGAGCACTACTGTGCACGCCAACGATCAGACTTTGTGCAGTGGAGGGCCGCGGTGGACCGGTACGCGCGATGGAACGCCCTGCTCGAACTGCTGACCGAGAGCGGTCGGGTCACCGTCGAGGACGCCGCCGAACGGCTCGACGTGTCCCAGGCGACCATCCGGCGTGACTTCGACCAGCTCGCCCAGCAGCAGATGATCACGCGTACCCGGGGTGGCGCGGTCGCCAACGGCGTCTCGTACGACCTGCCGCTGCGGTACAAGACCGCCAAGCACTCGGCCGAGAAGCAGCGGATCGGGGCGGCTGCCGCCGCACTCGTCTCACCCGGCACCGTGGTCGGCCTCAACGGCGGCACCACCAGCACCGAAGTGGCCCGGGCCCTCGCCGTTCGCCCCGACCTGAACACCAGCGCCGAGGGCGCCCAGCTCACCGTGGTCACCAACGCCCTCAACATCGCCAACGAGCTGCTGGTCCGGTCCCGGATGAAGGTCGTGGTGGCCGGCGGCGTGGTCCGGCCCAAGTCCTTCGAACTGGTCGGCCCGCTCGGTGGCGCCCTGCTGCGGGAGGTGACCCTGGACGTCGCCCTGCTCGGGGTGGACGCCATCGACCCGCAGCTCGGCGCGGCAGCCCACCACGAGGGTGAGGCCGCGATGAACAACCTGATGGTGGCCCGGGCCAAGCGGGTCGTGATCATCGCCGACTCGTCCAAGCTCGGCGGGCACGCGTTCGCCCGGATCTGCCCGCTTGAGCGGGTGGAGACCCTGGTCACCGACTCAGGCGCCGCCCCGTCCGTGGTCGCCGCGTTCCGCGAGGCCGGCGTCCACGTCATCTGTGCCTGAGATGTAAGGAACGGCCCCGTCGTCATCACCGGTGTGGCATCCTTCCGCTCGAATGCATACCGAGTATGGTGTCCGGTGTCATAGTCACTGAGCGTGGAGGTCGGCGTGTCCGCTGTCCTGGAGATAGAGGGTCTGCAGAAGACCTACCGGAGCAGACGTCGGGGCACCCGGCACGCGCTGGCCGGCTTCGACATGCGCGTCGAGGCCGGCCAGGTGCACGGCTTCCTCGGCCCCAACGGCTCGGGCAAGACCACCACCCTGCGTACCCTGCTCGGCCTGATCAAGCCGGACGGCGGCCGGATGGCGATCCTCGGCCGGGAGGTGCCCCGGGCGCTGCCCGAGGTCGCCGGCCAGGTCGGCGCGATCGTGGAGAGCCCGCAGTTCTTCCCGCACTTCACCGCCCGGGACACCCTCGCCCTGCTGGCCAGCGCCGGGGACGTACCCCGCAACCGGGTCGCCGAGGTGCTGGAACTGGTCGGACTCCGGGACCGGGCCGACGAGCGGGTCAAGACGTACTCGCTCGGCATGAAGCAGCGCCTCGCCGTCGCGTCCGCCCTGCTGAAGAACCCGAAGCTGCTGATCCTCGACGAGCCGGCGAACGGCCTCGACCCCGGGGGCATCCGGGAGATGCGGGCGCTGATGGCCGACCTCGCCGCCTCCGGGATGACCGTGGTGCTCTCCAGCCACATCCTCGGCGAGGTCCAGCTCATCTGCGACTCGGTCACCATCATCTCGCTCGGCCGTCGGGTTGCCACCGGCCCGGTCGCCGAGGTGCTCGCCCAGCACTCCAGCGGCACCGTACGCCTGCGTCTGGAGGCCGTGACCGACCTGCCGGCCGCCGCCGACGCGCTCACCCGGGCCGGCGTCCAGATCGCCGCCCGGCACGACGACCACCTGATGCTGCGCGGGGTCGACAAGCCGGCGACGATCACCCGGATCCTCGCCGACCAGGGCCTCTACCTCAGCGAGCTGGCCCCGGTCACCGTCGACCTGGAGAGCGTCTTCCTGGAACTGACCGCCACCGCGCCGGTACCCGGCCAGCACCGGCAGGTCGACGAGTCCGCCGGAGCCGAGACCACGTCGGCCGCGCCGGCCCAGGGGGGATGGGGAGTATGAGCCTCTACGTCACCGAGTTGCGCCGGCTCTTCAAGCGCCGGCTCACCCGGCTGCTGCTGATCCTGATGGTGCTCGGCCTCGCCGGCATCGCGGTCGCGCTCGGCCTGAGCAGCACCAAGACCGGTCCCGCGCAGCGGGCCGCCGCCGAGGCGCGGGTCGAATCGGAGTACCAGCAGGCGGTGCGCGCGCACCAGCAGAACGTCGCTGACTGCGAGGCCGCCAAGGCGCGCGGGGAGAAGACCGAGGAACGGTTCGGCCCGGACTGCGGTCGGGAGTGGGTGCCGCAGCGCGAGATGTACGACGCGAAGTGGTACCTGCCGTACGAGTTCGACATGCGCTCCGAGTTTGGCTTGCTGATCGCCGCCTTCGCCGGCGCGGTGTCCCTGTTCGCGTTCCTGGTCAGCGCCTCCTTCGTTGGCGCCGAGTGGAACACCGGCGGAATGATGAACCTGCTGCTCTGGCGCCCGAAGCGGGTCACCGTACTGCTGACCAAGCTGGCCGCCGTGCTGAGCGTGCTGCTCGGCCTCAGCGTCGTCCTCGGTCTGCTCTGGACCGGGGCGATCTGGCTGGTCGCCCGGTTCTCCGGATCGACGGCGAAGATGACCCCGGGAGTGTGGGAGTCGTTCGCGATCAGTGGGCTGCGGGCGGTCGGGCTGATCCTCGCGGTCGGCGTGGTCGCCTTCGGGCTGGCCTCGCTCGGCCGGCACACCGCGATGGCGCTCGGCGCCGCCGTCGGGATCGGCGTACTCAGCGAGATCGGCATCCAACTCGCGGTGCAATTGGCCCAGGTGCGGTTCGGCGGGCGGTACGTCCTCTCCACCTACGCCCTCGCCTGGTTCGAGAAGAAGTGGACACTTCTCGACCACCGGTCCTGCGAGTTCGCGAACGGCATGTGCGCCCCGGCCGAGTTCGTCGTCACCTGGCAGGACTCCGCGCTGGTCTTCGGTGTCGGCACCGTACTGGTGCTCGCCGCAGCCGTCTGGTCGATCCGCCGCCGCGACATTTAAGTTAAGGAAGGGCCCCTTCTTAACGCTTTTGGTATAGGAAGGGGCCCTTGTTAACACCCTCACGTCGTCGGGTGCGGTTCGGGAAGTCGCTGGTTACGCTGGTAGCCCCCCAGGTCCCCGGCCACGAGGAGCGCCATGACGTCGCCCGGAGCCAAGCGCTACGAAGCCGCCCCGAGTGACCTGGAGCCACCCGCTGACGCCGTGACCGAGGCGGGCATCACGGTCCCGCCGCCGCGTACCGCACCGGATCGGATGGTGCCCGGCGCCGCCGATCCGTCCGGTGGACAGGACCCCGTCGAGGAGTGGGATCCGTCCGGTGGACAGGAACCGGTCGAGGAGCGGGATCCGCCCGGTGGACCGGAACCGACCAGGGGGCCGGGTTCCACTGGTGACGAGGGCTCAGCCGAGAGGGCGGATCCGGGCGGTGGGGACGGCCCGGATGGCCCGGTGCCGACCGATGACCGGCAGGTGGCGACGGCCCTTCCAGCCGACGGCCGGCAGGCAGCGACGGTGCCCACGGGGAACGACGGGCTGACCGAGCGGGAGCGTGACATCCTCGCTTTCGAGCAGCGCTGGTGGCGGCACGCCGGGGCCAAGGAGCAGGCCATTCGGGACACCTTCGGGCTCTCGGCCACCCGTTACTACCAGTTGCTCAACGCGTTGCTCGACAATCCCGCCGCGCTCGCTGCCGAACCGTTGCTGATCGGCCGGCTGCGGCGTCTGCGCGCGTCCCGGGCGCGTAGCCGCCGACGCTGAGTCGACACCCGCAGCCGCAGCCACCGCTGGCGAGGAGCCGCAACCGTCACCGCAGGTCGCTGGGCGGCGGGCCCGACGACGGAACGCCGGGCCCGGGCGGGGTTGCGGGTTCTGCGGCATGTCCCGGTACGGTCCGGGTACCCGCGTGGGTGCCGGCGGACCGGCCGCCGCGCCACGTGCCGTCTCGGCACCGGGAGGGATCGGGAGTGCGCCGATGATGCAGGTCTGGTCCGCTTCGGAGGCCGCCCCGGACCGGCTGGAGAACGAGGACCACGTGTTCCGGTTCGGCCCGCTGGTGGGCGTACTCGACGGGGCGACCGTGCCGGACGGCTTCGACACCGGCTGCGTACACGGTCCGGCCTGGTATGTCCGGCATCTCGCCGCCCGGATCGGGCTCGCGGTCGCCGCCCGGCCCGCCGCGACGCTGATGAGCAGCCTCGCGGCGGCGATCCTCGCGGTCCGGGCCGACCATGGCGACGACTGCGACCTGGATCACCCCGGTACGCCGTCCGCCACGGTCTGCCTGCTGCGCGACGGCGGTGACCACGTCGACTACCTGGTGCTCTGCGACAGCCCGCTGGTCCTCGACGTCGGCGGGGCGGTACGGGTGATTTCCGACGATCGGCTCGACACCGCGCTCGCCGAACTGCGCCGGGTCGCCGAGACGGTACCGCCGACGGACGACCCGGTGACCCGGTTCCGCCGGGCGGTGGCCGTACAGCGGGAAAGAATGAACCGCACGCACGGCTACTGGGTGGCCGCCACCGATCCGGACGCGGCGTACCACGCGGTCACCGGCACCCTGCCGCTCACCGGAGCCGGCGCGGTACGCCGGGCCGTGCTGCTCACCGACGGAGCGTCCTGCGCGGTGGAGCAGTTCGGGCTCTTCGACTGGGCGGGGCTGCTCGACCTGGTCAGCCGGGACGGACCGGACGCGCTGGTCAGTCGGGTACGCGCCGCAGAGCAGGACCGGGGCGACCGGTTGCGACGCCGCAAGCGGCACGACGACGCCACCGTGGTGCTCTGCCGCTTCAGGTGAGCCGGGGTCACCGTACCGGCAGATGATCGCCGAACCGCTGGACCGGTGGGCGGGTGGCCCGGCAGACTGCGGCTCGTGGCGGGAGATGTCCGGCTGGTGCCGGTGGACGACAAGACACTTGAGCCGTTGCTCTCCGTTGCCGCTGCGGAGGCGGAACCGGATGATGTCATGCCGCCGGTCGACGCGCCTGCCGGCTGGTCGCACGCCCGCCGGGAGGCGTTCCGGGAGTTCCACCGGGCCAGCTACGACGGTCTGGAGGGACCGACGGGCACCGTGATGTACGCGATCCTGCTCGGGGGTGAGGTGGTCGGGATGATCCGGCTGGCCCGCCGGCCTGAGCCGGGTGTCGCCGAGACCGGTATGTGGCTGGGCCGTTCCTTCCGTGGTCAGGGGGTGGGTGTGGCGGCCCTTCGCGAACTGCTGACCGAGGCGGCCGGGCTGGGGATGCGTACCGTGGTCGCCGAAACCACCCCGGACAATTCCGGTGCTATCGGAGTGCTCACGAAATGCGGCGCGACATTGTCCGCGACGGGCGACACGGTGCGCGCGGAAATATCGCTCGATCTGGTGCCCCGCGAGCGTTGATGGGCAGTTTTGCGCCTGCTCATTGCCTCTGTAACGCCAGGTCACGGCTGGTGTCTTTCTAGTTCGTTGTCCCATTTTGCCGTGCCTGACCGATTGTTTTCCGCTGTCTGTCCCGCGTTCTCGACTCTGCTGTCGGAAACGCTCGCGGCGGGTTTCTTCCGGCTGCGGCAGGGTACTGCCCGCCAGGCCCGATAAATCAGCACCCCCGTATCAGAGGCACTCCTGCCGGTTTCCCCTTTTCCGATTCCGGCCAGGTCCTGTGGGCGATGTGGTGTGTCGTGGGCCGAGGCTGAAGGAGATCAGATGAAACGCGGGGCAGGGACGGGTCTGGCGCTCGGCCTGGGTTACGTGCTCGGCCGGCGCCGGAAGCTCCGGAAAGCGCTCACGCTGGCCGCTGCGGTCGCTGTCGGCCGGATGAGCCGGGACCCGGGCCAGTTGGTGCGGCGGGGGACCGACCTACTGCGGTCCTCGCCGGAGGTGGGCAGGCTCGCCGGTCTCGGTGGACCTCTGACAGCCGCTGGCAGGGCCGCCGTCAGCGCCGCGGCCGGCGCGCGCATCGACGCGGTGAGCAGCCGGTTGCGTAGCAAGGCGCAGTCGCTGCGGTCGGGTAGCGGTGGTGCGGCGAACGCCAGGGGCGACGGTTCGGCCGATGACCGGACGGCCGGCGGCCAGCGGGACGACAGGGCCGCCGATGACCAGGGGGCCGACCGGACCGGTGCTCCGGTCGACCCACGGGGGAGGTGACCCATGGCGAAGGACATGACCCCGGGCGGCATCGGTGACAAGCTGCGCGGTCAGCTCGTGGCGGACGTCCGGGACCTGGCCGGTGCGCTCAGCGAGCGCGCGATCTCCATGGTCACCCAACGGATCACCGGTGCCACCGGCCGGCTGACGGAGTACGCGAAGCAGGGCGGCGGACCGGGCCTGGTGGCCGCCGCCACCGGCGCCAGCAAACTCGCCGACGGAAAATCGCCGACGACCGCGATGATCAGCGCCGGTCTGGCCAGCGGTAAGGAGAAGTTGATGCGGGCGGCGGGTGCCGGCGGCAAGGGCGGCAAGGGTGGCAAGGGAAAGCTGAAGGTCACCAACATCGTCGAGACGGTCGACGTCGGGGTTCCGGTCCGGGTCGCCTACAACCAGTGGACCCAGTTTGCCGACTTCCCGAGCTTCATGAAAAAGGTCGAGAACGTCGACCAGGAGGCGGACGAGAAGCTCAACTGGAAGGTCCAGATCTTCTGGTCGCACCGCACCTGGGAGTCGACCATCATCGAGCAGGTTCCGGATCAGCGCATCGTGTGGCGCTCGAAGGGCGAGAAGGGTTCCGTCGACGGCACGGTCAGCTTCCACGCGCTCGCACCCGATCTGACCAGGATCCTGGTCGTGCTCGAATACCACCCGCAGGGACTCTTCGAGCGGACCGGCAACCTCTGGCGGGCCCAGGGCCGCCGGGTACGGCTTGAGCTGAAGCACTTCGTCCGCCACGTGATGACCCAGGTCGTGCTCGATCCCGACCAGGTGGCGGGCTGGCGTGGTGAGATCCGCGACCAGCAGGTCGTCCGTGACCACGAGACCGTGCTCCGGGAGGAGGAACAGGCCCGTCGTGGCCCGGCTCCCGATGAGGAGTACGACGAGTACGAGGACTACGTGGACGAGGAGGTGCCCGAGCCGGCACCTCCGCGTCGCGCCGCCCCTCCGGTCCGTCGGGCCCGTCCGGCCGCGGAGGAGCCGAGGCGTCGTCCCACCACGGCTGCGGAGCCGAGGCGTCGTCCGGTGCGGCGGACCCCGGAGGGCACCAGACCAGCTCCGGTGACGCGTAGGCCGCGTGACGAGCGGGGAGAGTGAGAACGTGTCGATGACCAGTGAACCCGCTGGGGGCGTACTGGCCCGGAACCCCACCTCGGAACTGGCCGATGTGGTGGAGACGGTGCTCGACAAGGGCGTGGTGATCGACGCGCAGGTCTCCGTGGCGGTGGTCGGTATCCGGCTGCTGGAGATGAACGCCCGGATCACCATCGCCAGCATCGAGACGTACCTGCGGTTCGCTGAGGCGGTCGACCGTCTGGACATCAACCCGGAGCAGGAACAGGGGCTGACGGATGTGGTCGGCGGGCCGACGGACCGCAGGAACCGGGACCGGGCACCCCGCCGACGTCGGCCTGAGGAGAGCTGAGATGGCGGTCGGGACCGGGCTGTTCGTGTACGGCATCGTGCCGGCGGACGTCGAGCCGACCCCGGACGCGAGCGGGGTCGGCGACCCGCCCGGTGTGGTGGAGGTGGTCCGGCACGACGAGTTGGCCGCGCTGGTCAGCGAGGTCGTGCTGGAGGAGCCGGTCGGCCGGCCGGCGGATCTCACCGCGTACAAGGAACTGCTGGACGGTACCGCCACCGTCGCCCCCGTCCTGCCGGTACGGTTCGGCACGGTGGTCACCGGTCCGGACGCGGTGACCGACCTGCTTCAGGCGCGTCATGACCGGTTCCTCGAACTCCTCCGGGAGTTCGAGGGGCGGGTCGAGTACGTCGTACACGGTCGTTACATCGAGCGGGAGCTGCTCGTCCGGATCCTCGCCGAGCAGCCGGCCGCCGCCGATCTGGCCCGGCAGGTACACGGCCAACCGGAGCGGACGATCCGTAACCAGCGGATCCGTCTCGGCGAGATGATCAGCCAGGCGGTGGAGGCCCGCCGTGAGGCGGACACCCGGGAGCTGGTGGAGCGGCTCGCCCCGCTCTCCGTCGCCAACCAGGTCCGGCCGCCCAGCCACGAGCAGGACGCCGCCCACGCCGCGTTCCTGGTCGACGCCGGACGTGACGCGGAGTTCACCGAGGCGGCCGAGGCGGTTGCCGAACGGTGGCAGGGCGGGGTTCGGCTGCGGCTGCTCGGCCCGCTCGCCCCGTACGACTTCGTCGACTCGCAGCAGTTGGCGGCGTGAGCTGTGGACGTACTTTGGGCGCTGCTGACCTTGCCGTACGCGCCGGTGCGCGGGCTGACCGCCGTGGTCAGGACGCTGCACCGGCAGGCCGACGCGCAGCTGTTCGACCCGGCCAACGTGCGGCGCGAGTTGGAGGAACTGGACCGCGACGTCGCCGCCGGCCGGATCTCCCGCGAGGAGCGCGGTCGGGCACAGCAGGCCGTCCTGGACCGGCTCGTCGCACCGGGACCGACGGGTCCGGTCACCCCGACGACCGGGGACGCGGTTCCCGCGACGACCGAAGAACTGGTCCCTGCGGCGACCGGGGATGCGGTTCCCGCGACGACCGGGGATCTGGTCCCTGCGGCGACCGGGGATGCGGTTCCCGTGACGACCGGGGATCCGGTTCCCCGGCTGTGGGTCGGTCCACACCGGTCAGGAGAGGAGTTGGGCGCCGTGTCCCACGAACACACCGACGATGAACCGGGGTACACCGACGACGAGTCCGAATACGACGACGAGCCGGCCGGGCTGGCGGCCGCTCAGGTGCCCAGGGAGGCGATGCGCCAGATCGCCGAACTGACCGGCAAGCAGACGCTCGGCGCCATCTCCCTGGAACCGACCGACGAGGGCTGGCTGGTCGGGGTGGAGACGATCGAGGACCAGCGGCTCCCCTCCTCGATCGACCTGCTCGGCCTGTACCTGGTCGAACTGGACGGCTACGGGGAGCTGCTCGCCTACCGGCGGGTCCGCCGCTACCCACGCGGCAAGAGTGAGGTGGGCTGAGATGACCAGCGCGCAGCAGTCCCCGGCGGTCGTGCAGAACTCCGGGCAGGTACTCCCCGCCGGACACGAACCGGCGAACCTCGGCGACATCCTGGAACGGGTCCTCGACCGGGGCATCATCATTGCCGGAGACATCCGGGTCAGCCTGCTCGACATCGAACTGCTCACCCTGAAACTCCGGCTGGTGATCGCCTCGGTGGACACCGCCCGGCAGATGGGCATCGACTGGTGGGAGCACGACCCCTTCCTCTCCTCCCGGCCGCGCCGCCCGGTGGAACCGGAGCCCCTGGAGACCGTACGGGTTCGGCCAGCCTCAGTCTCGGCGGAGGACGTCGCCGGCCGGGCCGGGGAACTGGACGCTGAGCGGCTCACCGCCGAGGAGTTGACCGCCGAGGAGTTGGCTGAGCGGGCCCACCGCCGTCGCATCGTCGACGAACGCTGATCAGCGCACCGGGACCGGTGCACGGCGAACGAGAGCGAGCTGGCTGACGGAGAGGAGGACCGATGGCACCCGACTCGGCCGTCTGGCTGTACGCGGTGACCCGGGGCGTACCGGCGGAGCGGCTCGCCGGCCTGGCCGGGGTCGGTGGTGGACCGGTCGGATTGGTCGAGGCGGCCGGGCTGGTCGCAGTGGTCGGTACCGTGCCACTCGCCGAGTTCGGCGAGGAACCGCTGGCCCGTAACCTGGAGAACCTGCCCTGGTTGGAGACGGTGGCCCGGGCCCATCACCACGTGGTGGACACCGTGGCGCGGTTCGGGCCGGTGGTACCGACCCGACTGGCCACCGTCTACCGCGACGGGGCCCGGGTGGGCGCCGTGCTGATGCAACGGCAGGCGGAGTTCGGTACGGCGTTGGACCGGGTCGCCGGCCGGGTCGAGTGGGGCGTGAAGGCGTACGCCGTCCCGGGTGCGTCGGCCACGGCGGCCCTCGTCCCGGACCGTGTCGACGAGCGCCCGGGCCTGGCCTACCTCCGGCGCAGACGGGCCCAGCTCGCCGGCCGGGAACTGGCCCAGCAGGCCGCTCTGCACAGCGCCGATCAGGTGCACGACGTACTCGGGCGGCACGCCGAGGCGGCCCGTCGGCACACCCCACAGGACCGCCGGCTCATCGGGGACACTGGTTGGATGGTGCTCAACGGGGCGTACCTCGCCGCGGCGGCGGCTACGGCGGAGTTCGCCACGGTGGTGCGGGAGTTGGCCGACCGGCACCCGACGATCCGGTTGGAACTGACCGGCCCCTGGCCGCCGTACTCCTTCGTGGCGGTGCAGGCCGGGGAGGCGCAACGGTGACCGCCCCGTTGGCGTCGAACAGCGCGGACCCCGCGCCCTACCGGCCGGTCGCCCTGGTCGACCTGCTCGACCGGGTACTCGCCGCCGGGGTGGTGGTCGACGGCGAGGTGACCCTGTCGATCGCCGATGTCGACCTGGTCCACATCTCACTGCGGGCGCTGCTCTGCTCGGCCGGCGCGCTGCGGCAGCAGACCGAGGGCCCGCCCGGATGACCGGGCCACGCGACCCTGCCGACCTGCTCGCGGAACTCGGCGACGGACGGTGGCAGCCGCCCCGGGTGACCCCGCTGGCGCCGCGGATCGAGCTGGATCGGGACTCGGTCGAGCGTGGGCTGGGCAGCCTGGTGCTGACGGTGATCGAGCTGCTGCGTCAACTGGTGGAACGCCAGGCCCTGCACCGGGTCGACCTGGGCGACCTGACCGACGAGCAGGTCGAGCGGATCGGCACCACCCTGATGGCGCTGGAGGAGCAGATGATCGGCCTCCGCGAGTACTTCGGTCTGGCGCCGGAGGACCTCAACCTGGACCTCGGCCCGCTCGGTCCGCTGCTGCCGAGGGAGTGACGGCCCCCCCCACCGGTCAGCGCGGGGCGTGCTGTTCGGCGTACGCGGCCAGCCAGGCCACCTGCGTCGGATCCAGCGACGGACGGACCCGGCCCCGGGCGGTCGCCAGGTGGGCGCCGGTGACCGTGGCCGCCGCCATGGACTCCCGCATCGCGGCCAGGGCCGCCTCCCGGATCAGTGCGGCACAGTCCGCCGCCGAGAAGCCGTCCAGCGACTCCGCCAGCCCGGCCAGGTCCACGTCCTCGGCGAGCGGGACCTGACGGGCCGCCGCCTTCAGGATCTCCACCCGGCCGGCGGCGTCCGGTGGGGGTACGTAGACCAGCCGTTCCAGCCGCCCCGGCCGGAGCAGCGCCGGGTCGACCAGATCGGGCCGGTTGGTCGCCCCGACCACCACCACGTTGCGCAGGTCCTCCACCCCGTCCAGCTCGGTGAGCAGCGCGGCCACCACCCGGTCGGTGGTACCCCCGTCGGTGGCCTGGCCGCGTACCGGGGCGAGGGCGTCCACCTCGTCGAGGAAGACCAGCGTCGGGGCGGCCTCGCGGGCCCGGCGGAACAGTTCCCGGACCGCGCGTTCGCTCTCACCGACCCACTTCGACAGCAGCTCGGCACCCTTGACCGAGAGCACGTTGGCCCGGCCGGTCCCGGCCAGCGCGGTGACCAGGTACGTCTTCCCACAGCCCGGCGGGCCGTAGAGCAGTACCCCGCGTGGCGGTTTCACGCCGAGCCGGGCGAAGGTGTCCGGGTAGTTCAACGGCCACAGCACCGACTCGGTCAGTGTCTGCTTCACCTCGACCAGGTCACCCACGTCCGCCAGGGTCACCGTGGCCAGCTCCAGGGTGGACGCGGCCATCGAGGTGGGCCGGACCACCTCCAGCGCGGCGGTGAAGTCGGCCATCGCCACCGTCGGCGCCTCGGCGGACTTCTGCCGCAGCGCGGCGCGTACCCCGGCCTCGCGGACCAGCGCGGCCAGGTCGGCGGCGACGAACCCGGGGGTACGCCCGGCGATCTCGTCGAGCCGGACGTCCTCGGCCAGCGGGGTACGCCGGGTCAGCACGGTCAACTGCTCCTGCCGCAGCGCTGAGTCCGGCAGCGGTACCGCGATCTGCACCGGCAGCAGGTCCGGCGAGCGCAGCGCCGGGTCGACCGTCTCGGGCCGGCCCGTGGTGGCGACCACCGCCCCGCCGGCCCGTACCGTCTCGGCGACGACCTGCCGGAACACGGTGGCCAACGGTCCGGGCTGCTCGACCGGGACGAGCGCCTCCACGTCGGTGACCAGCAGCACCGCCGGCCCGCCCGTGCGGACCGAGGCGGCGGCCTCGCGCAGTCGCCGGGCCGCCGCGTCGTTGGTCAGCGCGGCCAACTCGGGCGCCCAGACCGCCTCGACCCGGGCCTGGACCGCAGCGGCGACCGCGCGGACCAGGGCGGCCTTGCCGGACCCGGCCGGCCCGGTGACCAGTACGCCGAGCGCGACGGCGGTGCCGAGCCGGTCCAGCACCTCCCGGTGGTGGAAGCCCAGGTCGAGCAGCTCGGTCAGCTCCCGTGCCTGGGCACGCAGGCCGGGCAGTTCGTCCACGCTCGGCGCCTCCGGTCCGTTGGCCGCGTCCGGTCCGGTGGCTGCGTCCGGTCCGCTGGCCGCCGTGCCGGCCCGCGCCGCCGGTGCGGACCGGTCTGCGCCGGCATCCGTGTCGCCCCGGGTGGCCGCCCCGTGCTCCCAGCCGACCACGGTGTCCATGGTGACCAGGGCCCCACCGGCCGGGTCGGCGTCGACCACGGTGAGCAGGGCGCTCGTCCAGGCGTACCCGACGGTGTTGGCCAGGCTGCGCCGGGCCGCTGCGACCAGCGAACGGACCGCCGCGTCGGGGAGCACGTCCTGCGGCAGCAGGGAGACGTCGTCCCCGGTGGTGACCATCTTGCCGAGCAGGGCCAGGCGCAGCATCTCCGGCGACACGGCGGCGACGATCTCCACCGGCCCGGTCAGCGTGACCCGCCGGGCGCCGGCCACCGCGAGCGGGGCGATCCCGATCTGCGCCCCGTCACGTACCCCCAGGTTGCCCAGGAGCAGGTCGTCGGCGTAGAGCAGGGCGGTGCTGGCCCCGGCGTCGGCCCGGGCGGCGATCCCGGCGGTGACTCGCCGCCCGGTCAGCCGGACCGGGTCACCGGGGCGCAGACCGAGCGCGGTGAGCACCTCGGGGTGCAGCCGGACGATGCCCCGCCGTCCGTCGAGTGCCGCCGGCCGGAGAGTCGCCGTGAGCGTGAGCGTCAGATCGGATTCCGCCACCGGGCGAGAGTAACCGGCACGGGCGTCAGGACGGGTCGCCGCTGCGGCGCAGGTTCTCCAGCAGCGTCGGGTTGCGCCGGAGCAGTTCGGCCAGCCGCGCCTCCGGGTCGTCGCTGAGCCCGTCGGTGTCGACGGACCCGGCCGGGAACGGGGTGACCGGCAGCGGCCAGGCGGGTGGGGGGCTGCCGGCCGGCTCGTCGACCCGGGTGACCGGGCCGCGCTGCGGCTGTTCCGCCGACGTGCCGGCGGTCACCGTCACCGTCCCGTCCGACCAGGCGATCCGCAGGTGTCGGGCCGCGCCGCCGTGCGCGACGTCGAGGTGGACCGACAGTCCCGGGTGGGCCGCCACCACCCGCCGGACCGCCTCGGTCACCTCCGCCACCGGGTCCCCGCCCGGTGGTGCGGCGTTCTGGCCCTCACCCGACGCCGACCGGCGCCGCAGCAACTCCTCCCGGCGGGCCATCCGGGCCAGCGCCTCGTCCAGCTCACCCCTCACGACACACCTCATCTCCCGACGGTCCAGCCGGTACCGGTGCCAACTGGCAGGGGTTACATGATTACCGATGCCCGAGGGAACCTGGCAGGGGTACATGATTCACCGTGCCAGGGGAACGGTGATCTCAGGCAACCCACAGCTTCCGGGTCGTACGGTTGATCTCATGCCTTCCCCCCTGCCGGCGCGGTTGCGCCGTGCCCTGACCCGGCGCCGGGTCGTCGCCGCCACCGCGGTGACCGCGCTACTCGCCGGCGCGGTCGTCTGGGCGGTCTGGCCCGACCAGCAGAACTTCCGCACCGAGTCGCGCGTGCTCACCGTGCTGTCCGGCCCGGCGGGGGCCGAGCCGGTGGCCCTGGACACCACGTTCTACCTGCCCGACGGGGCGTCCGCCGGCCGGAAGGTACCGGCGGTGCTGCTGGCGCACGGCTTCGGCGGGTCGAAGGAGTCGGTCCGCGCCGACGCCGAGGACCTGGCCGGGCTGGGTTACGCGGTGCTGGCGTACACGGCCCGTGGCTTCGGCCGCAGCGGTGGTCAGATCCACCTGGACGACCCGGACCACGAGGTGCGGGACGCGCAGCGGCTGCTGGACTGGCTCGCCGCCCGGCCGGAGGTGCGCACCGACGCCGCCGGTGACCCCCGGGTCGGGGTGGTCGGCGGCTCGTACGGCGGCGCGCTGGCCCTGCTGCTGGCCGCCCAGGACCAGCGGGTCGACGCGATCGTCCCGATGATCACCTGGCACGACCTGGCCGGTGCCCTGCTACCCGAGTCGAGCGGGAGGTCCCCGGTCGACGGGGTGTTCAAGAAGGGCTGGGCCGGCATCTTCTTCGGCAACGGCGGCAGTGCCGGCAGCGGTCCGGCCGGCCTGGCCGGGGCGACCGGCAACGAGGAGGGCGCCCCGGTTTCGGCGGGACCGCCGAGCCCGGCACCCGGTGCGGGGCCGGGCACCGGACCGGATGGCGGCCCGGCTTTCGCCGCCGACCCGTCCTGCGGCCGGTTCGCCCCCGACGTCTGCGCCGCGTACCTACGGATCGCCACCACCGGCCGGGCCGACCCGGAGGCCGTCGCCCGGCTGGGCCGGTCCAGCCCGGCCGGCGTACTGGGCCGGATCAAGGCACCCACCCTGCTGGTGCAGGGCACCGCGGACACCCTCTTCCCGCTCGCCGAGGCGGATGCCAACGCCCGGGGCATCGCCGCGAACGGCACCCCGGTCCGGGTCGCCTGGTACACGGGCGGGCATGACGGCGGGAAGGGTCCGCGTACCGACTCGGACCGGCTGAAGTTTCTCACCGCGCAGTGGCTCGACCACTACGTCCGGGGCGAGGGCGACGTGCCGGAACGGAGTTTCACCTGGTCCCGGACGACCGGGTTCGACGCCCTGGACCGGGGCCTGGTGGCCACCGGCTACCGCGTCGCGGACTACCCCGGCACCGGCGGCACCGCCCGCCGTTCCGTCGAGGTGACCGGCCCGGTCCAGTCGATCGCGAACCCGCCGAACGGGAACCCCGCCGCGATCTCCTCGGTACCGTTCGCCGGGGCGCTCTCGTCCTTCCTCTCCGGTGTCGCCGGGGACCTGCCCGGCCAGCACGCCCGCTTCGAGTCCGCGCCGCTACCGGAGGCGGTGGACGTGGTCGGCTCGCCGACCGTCCGGATCCGGGCGGCGTCCCCGACCGGTGCGGCGGTGCTGTTCGTCAAGCTCTACGACGTCAACCCGGAGGGCGCGGCGACCCTGCCCGACGGGCTGGTCGCCCCGGTCCGGCTGACCGGGCTGCCGGCCGACGTCGCCACCGCCCAGCCGGTCACGGTGACCCTGCCGGCGATCGTCCGGCGGATCGAGGCCGGGCACCGGCTGCGGATCGTGGTGGCCACCTCCGACCAGGGGTACGCCACCCCGGCCGAGCCGACCGTCTACACCGTCGCCCCGGGCGGCGGGCCGGTCACCCTGCCCACCGTCGACGGCGAGCCGATCGCCACCTCGGCGGCGGTCTGGCGCTGGGTGCTGGTCGGGTTGCTCGCCGCCATCATGGTCGGGCTCGTCGTGGTCGTCGCCGTGGTCCGCCGCCGGCACCGCCGCCACGACACCTCGGTGCATCCGCAGTACGCCGGCATCCCGCTCGCGGTCCGTAACCTCCGTAAGGAGTACGCCGACGGCTTCGTCGCGGTCTCCAACGTCGACTTCGAGGTGTACCCGGGACAGGTGGTCGGTCTGCTCGGCCCGAACGGTGCCGGTAAGACCACCACCCTGCGGGTGCTGATGGGGCTGACCCAGCCCACCGCCGGGGAGATCTACGTCTTCGGGCACCGGCTGGTGCCGGGCTCCCCGGTGCTCTCCCGGATCGGTGCCCTGGTCGAGGGGCCGGGCTTCCTGCCGCACCTGTCCGGTCTGGAGAACCTGAAGGCGTACTGGCGGGCCACCGGCCGGCCGGAGGCGGACGCGCACTTCGAGCAGGCGCTGGAGATCGCCGGGCTGGGTGCCTCGGTGCACCGCCGGACAAGGAACTACAGCCACGGCATGCGGCAGCGGCTGGCCATCGCGCAGGCCATGCTCGGCCTGCCCGAACTACTGGTGCTCGACGAACCGACCGACGGGCTCGACCCGCCGCAGATCGCCGAGATGCGCCGGGTCCTCCAGCGGTACGCCACCGACGGGCGGGCGGTGCTGGTCTCCAGTCACCTGCTGGCCGAGGTGGAGCAGACCTGCACCCACGCGGTGGTGGTCAACAAGGGCCGGATCGTGGCCTCCGGCCCGGTCGAGGAGATCGTCGGCGAGTCGCCGAGCGTGCTGTTCGACGTCAGCGACCCGCAGGCGGCCCGGGCCGTGCTGGACCGGTTGACCGGCGTACGGGTGCTGCCCGACGGCGACGGTGGGCTGGTGGTGGACACCAACGGCACCGCCCGCAGTGAGGTGGTGGCCGAACTGGTCCGGGCCGGTGTCGGGGTCGACCGGGTGGTGCCCCGGCGTCGCCTGGAGGACGCGTTCCTCGCCCTGGTCGGGGAGAACTCTCGCGGAAGTGGGGACCGTTGATGTCCGGTTCGTTGCAGTCGGCCGAGCGGCCCGGTGGGGCCAGCGCCGCCGGGGCCGCGTCGGGTTACCGCCCGTCGGCGACCCTGCCGTTCCTCGCCGAGTTCCGCCGGCAGGCGTCCCGGCGCCGTACCCAGCTCGCGCTGGGTTTCATGGTCCTGCTCCCGTTGATCATTCTGATCTCGTTCCAGTTCGACACCGGAGACGACGACGACAACGGTGGGGGCGAGTTCGCCAGCCTGATCGACCTGGCCACCTCCGGCGGGCTCAACTTCACCCTCTTCTCGATCTTCGTCTCCGCGTCGTTCCTGCTGGTCGTGGTGGTGGCCCTGTTCTGCGGGGACACCGTGGCCAGTGAGGCGAGCTGGGGGAGCCTGCGTTACCTGCTGGCCGTGCCGGTACCCCGGGCCCGGCTACTGGCGGTCAAGCTGCTGGTCGCGCTGACCTACTCGGCGCTGGCCCTGCTGTTGCTGGCCGGTACCGCCCTGCTCGCCGGGACGCTGCGCTACGGCTGGTCGCCGCTGCGCAGCACGGTGGCGGCGCAGATCCCGGCCGGGGAGGGGCTGCTGCGGCTGCTCGCGGTGCTCGGCTACCTGGCGGTCGTACTCCTGGTGGTGGCCGGGCTGGCGTTCCTGCTCTCGGTGACCACGGACGCCGCGCTCGGCGCGGTCGGCGGTGCGGTCCTGCTCTGGATCCTGTCCAGCATCCTGGACCAGATCACCGCGCTCGGGGCGCTGCGTGCCTTCCTGCCGACCCACTACGCCAACGCCTGGCTGGGGCTGCTCTCCACCCCGGTGCAGACCGACGGCGTGGTCCGGGGCTGCATCTCGGCTATCTGCTACGCGACCCTCTTCTGGGGGCTGGCGTTCTGGCGGTTCACCCGCAAGGACGTGACCAGCTGACCCGGTGGCCGGCATTCGGCGTTTTTGACATCGCGCGTTACGCCAGCGCCGCCGATCCGGCCGGCCCGCCCCGGTCCGGGGTTCCTCCCCGCGATCCGCTCCGTTCGTAGAGTCATCCCGGCGACAAGGGTGAGGCGTGGGTGGACAGGGTCTGACATCGTTTGCCCGGTTGCCAGATTGCCTGAGCAAGGAGTCACCCCTTGAGTTACGAGCCGCCGCCATCCTCACCGGACCCGGCTGGCCAGTCACCGCAGTACGAGCCGCCGGCCCCGGCCGGCAGCGGCGCGTCCGCCCCGTCGCCCGGGTACGGCCCACCGGTCGACCCGTACGTCCCGCCGAGCGACCCGTACAACACCCCGCCACCCACGGCGGTGTGGAACCCGCAGCCGGGCGGCGGTGACCCGTACACACCGCCGGGCGGCTACGGTCCGCCGTCCGGTGACCCGTACGCCCCGCCGGGTGGCAGCTACGCCCCGCCGTCCGGTGACCCGTACGCCCCGCCCGGTGGCGGCTACGCCCCGCCGCCACCGGCCGCGCCCTACGGCCCGACCTCCGGTGCGCCGTACCCGCCGCCCGGTCCGTCCTCGGGCGCGCCGTACACCCCGTCGTCGGGCGCGCCGTACGCGCCGTCCTCCGGAGCGCCGTACACCCCGTCGTCGGGCGCGCCGTATGCGCCGTCCTCCGGCGGGTTCGTCCCGCCACCACCGGCCGGGCCGGCTTACGGTCCGGGGGTCGGGATGCCGATGATGCCGGTCGCTCCGCCGAAGAAGAGCAACACGCTGGTGATCGTCCTGGCCGTGGTCGGGGTGCTGCTCGTGCTCTGCTGCGGCGGCGGCATCGTCGCGCTGGTCGCGGCCGGCGACGAGACCGAGGACCCCGGCATCTCCTACTCGCCGCCGGCCCAGCCCGGGTTGCCGACCACCGCCCCGACCCGGGGCACCGACACCTCGCCACCCACGACCGACGACGAGACCGAGAACATGGCGATCGGGGACACCCTGATCCTCACCAGCACCGACGGGGACGAGCTGCGGGTGACCGTGCAGAAGGTGACCACCCGGAAGACCGGCTGCCGGTCGTACGCCCCGGAGCCGGACAACGGCACCTACCTGGTGGCCGACGTGACGGTCGAGGTGGTGAAGGGCGAGGGGTCCATCAACCCGCTCTACTTCAACTTCGTGGACTCCTCCGGCACCGAGGAGAACGGTATCGGCGGCATCTTCGCCGGCTGCGGCACCGCGCTGTCCAGCGGCATCGACCTGGCTGCCGGTACGAAGCGCAGCGGTACCGTGGTCTTCGACGTGAAGTCGGCCAAGGGGCAGATCGTCTACACGGAACTGCTCGGCGGCAACGCCCGGGGCTCCTGGAAGGTCGGTTGATCCGACCTTCCTGAACGGTCGGTCGATCCGACCGCTGGCGACAGGATCGGGATGCCCCGGGCAACCGGGGCGCCCGATCCTGCTGCATTCCGCCGGCTGATGCGGGGCAGCTCACAACCTGGGACACAGCTCCCGCTGGCTGGCCGGACGCCCGTAGACTCCACGGCACAACTGAATACCTCATCCAGAGGGGCTGAGGGATACGGCCCGACGACGCCCCGGCAACCACCCCGCACGCTCGATGACGAGCGGCGCGAGGCAGGTGCCAAATCCGTCCCCGCCGCACGGTGCGATGCGGGGAAAGATGAGAGGACCCCTCGACATGACGTCGACCGTCGACGCGATCCCCGCCCAGCCCACCGCCACCGGCCCGGCCCGTGCCCTGGTCTGTCGTGCCTGTGGCGCCCGGTACCCGCTCGCCGCGCAGCACGCCTGCTACGAGTGTTTCGGCCCGCTGGAGGTCGACTACGACAGCGCCGCTCTGGCGAAGGTCACCCGGGCCGAGATCGAGGCCGGTCCGCAGAGCATCTGGCGGTACGCCGGCCTGCTGCCGGCCGGTCAGGACCCGGCCACCCGGGTGACCCTGGACCCGGGGCTGACCCCACTGGTCGCCGCGCCGTGGCTCGCTGCCGAACTCGGCATCCGGGCGCCGCTCTGGGTCAAGGACGACAGCGCCAACCCGACCCACTCGTTCAAGGACCGGGTGGTCTCGGTGGCCCTCACCGCCGCCCGGGGGCTCGGTTTCACCCGCTTCGCCTGCGCCTCCACCGGCAACCTGGCCAACTCGGTCGCTGCCCACGCCGCCCGGGCCGGGGTGCCGTCGATCGTCTTCATCCCCGGTGACCTGGAGCAGGGCAAGGTGGTCACCACCGCCGTGTACGGCGGGGAACTGGTCGCCATCGACGGCTCGTACGACGACGTGAACCGGCTCTGCGGCGAACTGGTGGAGACCGACGAGTTCGAGGACACCGCGTTCGTCAACGTCAACGTGCGCCCGTACTACGCGGAGGGGTCCAAGACCCTCGGGTACGAGGTGGCCGAGCAGCTCGGCTGGCGGATCCCCGAGCAGGTGGTCATCCCGATGGCCAGCGGTGAGCTGCTCACCAAGATCGACAAGGCGTTCAGCGAGCTGGTGGAGATCGGCCTGGTCGAGGCGCCGGCCAACGGCTGGAAGGTGTTCGGCGCCCAGTCGGCCGGCTGCAAGCCGATCGCCACCGCGCTGCACGGCGGCACGGACACCATCACCCCGGTCAAGCCGACCGGCATCGCGAAGTCGCTCAACATCGGCGACCCGGCCGCCGGGCTGTACGCCCTGGAGGCGGTGCGTCGTACCGGCGGCTGGATGGATTACGCCGACGACGACGAGATCCGCGACGCGATCCGGCTGCTGGCGCGTACGACGGGGGTCTTCGCCGAGACCGCCGGCGGGGTGACCGTCGCGGTGCTGCGCAAGCTGGTTGCCGCCGGGAAGCTCGACCCGGACGCCGAGACGGTCGTGTTCAACACCGGCGAGGGTCTGAAGACCCTGGACGCGGTGGCCACCCAGGTCGGGCCCACCCACCGGATCAAGCCCTCGCTGCGCGCCGCCCGGGATGCGGGCCTGCTCGGCTGAGCATCGTTTCGTCACGTCGGGTAGCTGAAAGATTGCCACAGGTGGCGAAAAATCGCCCGGTAAGGACTTGACGTCAGTTACCCGACGACGCAAGATGCTCGGTGCGGGGGGTCGTTTCGCCGTAGACCTTGGTTCTAACGACCCAGCGCCGGAGGCGCTGTGCGATCGTCCCCCCGACCAAATTCCCTCTCGTCCGCCCCGGTCGTTGTGGTCCGCGATCGTCGGTTGACCACCCGGCGCAGCCGGGTCGCCCACGGTCGCAGTCGCGCGTTGGTCGGGTAGCCACCGGCGGCCAGCCCGGCCCGGCACTCGAAGACGTTGCGGCACCCGTAGGTGCCGGTCAGCGCGTACGACCAGGCACAGGCCAGCCAGTAGGCCGGCCAGAACAGCGGGCCGAGCAGCGCGTACTGCCCGATGTGCCGGATCTCGTGGCCGAGCAGATCGGCCCGGTCCGGGTGCAGCAGCCAGCCCGCCGGCCGGCGGCTGAGGATCACCGAGCCCACGGTCAGGCAGTCCTGTCCCGGCCACGGCAGCCGGTACCCACCGGCGACCAGCACCCCGCCCGGCAGCCGACGCCGGTCGGTGGCCCGCGCCAGGCGGGCGAGCGCGAGCCCGACCAGGGTGGTGCCGTTGAGCCAGGTGGCGGTGCTGCGCAGCGACGGTCGCATACCTCCAGCGTGCGACGACTTGGCCGGGCCGGCCACCCGGGCGCCGCCGCTGCCTCGGCCCGGCCCGGCGGCTCTTACCCCCGGCCCGGCGGCTGCGGCATGATGACGGGCATGACGGAGACCCCGCATCCCCTGTACGCCAAGCACGCCGACACCCTCGCCCGGGCGCTGACCGCGATCACGGAGCGGGGGTACTGGTCCGCCTATCCCGAGTCACCCAGCCCCCGGGTGTACGGCGAGACCGCCGCGAGCGAGGGCGAGGCCGCATTCCGGGCGTACCTCGGCACCGACTTCCCCCTCGACCAGCCCGGCGGCGACGACCGGGTGTCCACCGAGGCCAGCCCGTTCGGCATCGACCTGGCCGTGCGGTACCCGCACGCCGACGCCGACACCCTGGTGGCCGCCGCGAGCGCCGCCCTGCCCGCCTGGCGGGACGCCGGCCCGCAGACCCGGCTCGGGGTGTGCCTGGAGATCCTCGCCCGGCTGCACGCGCACGTCTTCGAGCTGGCCAACGCGGTGCACGCCACCAGCGGGCAGGCCTTCGTGATGGCGTTCCAGGCCGGCGGGGCGCACGCCCTCGACCGGGCGCTGGAGGCGCTCGCGTACGCGTACGCGGAGATGACCCGGCACCCGGGGACGGCCGAGTGGGAGAAGCCGGCCGGCAAGGGCGAGCCGCTGCGGATGACCAAGACGTTCCACGTGGTACCGCGCGGCGTGGCCCTCGTCATCGGCTGCAACACCTTCCCGACCTGGAATTCGTACCCGGGGCTGTTCGCCTCGCTGGCCACCGGTAACCCGGTCGTCGTCAAACCGCACCCGCGTGCGGTGCTGCCGCTCGCCATCACCGTGAGGTACGCCCGCGAGGTGCTCGCCGAGGCCGGCTTCGACCCCAACCTGGTGCTGCTCGCCGCCGAGGCGCCCGGCGAGAAGCTCGCCTCCGACCTGGCCCTGCACCGGGCCGTGAAGATCGTCGACTTCACCGGGTCCACCGAGTACGGCGACTGGCTGGAGGCGCACGCCCGGCAGGCGTCGGTCTACACCGAGAAGGCCGGGGTCAACACGATCATCGTGGACTCCACCGACGACTTCACCGGGATGTGCCGCAACATCGGCTTCTCCCTGGTCCTCTACAGCGGCCAGATGTGCACCACCCCGCAGAACATCCTGATCCCGTCGGCCGGTATCGCCACCGACCAGGGGCAGAAGAGCTTCGACGAGGTGACCGCCGGGATCGCCGGCGTGGTCGCGAAGCTCACCGGCGACCCGGCGCGGGCCGTCGAGCTGACCGGTGCGATCGTCAACGACGGTGTGCTCGCCCGGCTCGACGAGGTCGCCCGGGTCGGGGACGCGGTGCTCCCCTCGCAGCCGCTGGAGCACCCCACCTACCCCGGTGCGGTGGTACGGACCCCGACCATCGTCAAGCTCGGTGCCGCCGACGTGGCCACCTACGGCCGGGAGTGGTTCGGGCCGATCTCGTTCGCCGTCGGCACCGACTCGACCGCGCACAGCCTGGAGATCTTCCGTGCCACCGTGGGGCAGCGTGGCGCGTTGACCGCCGCGGTCTACTCCACCGACGAGAAGGTGCTCGACGCGGCCGAGGCGGCTGCGATCGAGGTCGGGGTGCACCTGTCCTGCAACCTGACCGGTGCCGTCTTCGTGAACCAGTCGGCGGCCTTCTCCGACTTCCACGGCAGCGGGGCGAACGCGGCGGCGAACGCGGCGCTGACCGACGGGGCGTACGTCGCCAACCGGTTCCGGGTGGTGCAGAGCCGCCGCCACAGCTGAGATGTAAGGAAGGGCCCCTTCTTATCGCATTCGGTAGAGGAAGGGGCCCCTATTAACACGGTCGGCGCATCCGCAGCTCGGTCAGCGCCGGAATCACCGGGTGCGGGACCCGTTCTCCGGTGTCGACGAAGCCCAGCCGCTGGTACGCCCGCAGGGCCCGGTCGTTGCCGACCACGACCTCCAGCATCAGCTCCGGCCGGCCGCACTCCCGCGACCACACGGCTATCGCGTCGATCAGGCGACCGAGCACCCCGGCACCCCGCCAGGAGGGCGTGACGTACACGCCGAAGATCAGAGTGGTCGACGGGTCGTCGGCCGGGGCGAAACCGCCGGCCGAGCCGACGAGTCGACCACCGGGATCGGCGACGAACTGTGCGGTGCCGCAGCCCGTCGAGGTCTGCGTGATCCGGGCGACGTAGTCCGCGTGCGGGCGGGCCGCAGCGTCCGCGAGGGTCTCGAGGAAGGCCAGCGGCGCGTCGGCGAGCATCTCCAGGCGCAGCGCCCGCATCCGCGCGGCGTCGGTCGGTCGGATCCGGCGTACCTCGACGGTGGTCGGTGTGACCGGTACCCCGGTCCTCAGTTGCTCCACCGGGGATGCCTATCCCACCCGGCAGGCCGGTGGCAACCGGAATGACCAGCGTGTCGTCGGTGGGTACGCCGACATAGGCGGGCCTCCCTACACCCAACGACGCTCGCCGATGTGTATTGGTGTCGGAGACGGCTGAAGTGTGTCCGGTTTGGGGTAGTGCGCCGTCGTCACACCTCGTGTAGCGTGCGATTTCGGTCAGCCATTTTCGTGGGCCCGACGGTGGGTTCCGCGAGTGGTCCCGATGCCTCCGGTGGCGACCGGAGGTCGTCGTACAGCCAGCACCATCGAAGTGAGGAAGTGCACCGTGGCACAGGGCACCGTGAAGTGGTTCAACAGCGAAAAAGGTTACGGCTTCATCGCGGTCGACGGCGGTCAGGACGTTTTCGTCCACTTCTCCGCGATCGAGATGGACGGCTACAAGGCACTCGACGACGGGCAGCGGGTCGAGTTCGACATTGCGCAGGGCCAGAAGGGCCCGCAGGCGGAGCGGGTTCGCGTCATCGCCTGAGGCGCCCTCGGCGTCCGCGCCGAGGCTTCCCGACCACGACGTCGGTCGTGAGAGGGGTACGACGTGGCAGCCGGCCGCGGGAGGTTTCCCGACTGCGGCGGCTGACCGTACCGGTCGACCGGCGGTCGCACCCGTCGGTCGTGGTCTCCGCAACGACGTGACCGGGTCCGGGTTGTAAACCAAGTCGGGTGCGGGCTCGACCGCCCAGCGAACCGGTCCCGTCGAATGTGCCGTCCTGCCGAGGAAGTACCCGCGCTACCACGGATCCGGTACCGGGTCCGGTCGATCGTGACGGGGCTCCACCACTCCCCGCCCGCTGCTCCTTCCCGCCGGGCCGCTGGCCCGCTCCGCCCGTACCCCGGTCGGTCTCCGGTCGTGTCCGGCATGCCCGACGACCTGGTCGTCCGTGAGGCTGCCCGCGTGGTGGCCTGCCGTTGCCCGTGGCGCCCTACGGCGGTTGCCCGGCCCTGCCCGTTCCCGGATTCTCTGCCCGGCCCTTCCCGGACGTACGGGAAGCGTGGCCGACATGCGGTGTGGGAAGCGTGATCTCCCTCGACGTGCGGAAACCGCGCCGCCCCGCGTCTCTGGCGGGTGGCTCCTCCCCGACTCTCCGGGCCTCCTGCGGTCGTCGCCGAACGGGCCGGTCGGGCCGGTCGTGCTTGCACTCGGCAGGGGAGAGTGCTAAACAAGTCATTGGCACTCGCGGTGTGCGAGTGCCAATGGTCGGGGCGGTAGGGCCACGGCCGTGGCACCGGTGACGGTGCCCGGCACATGGCCGGTCGTCGCGGGCTGTCCGGCCCGGCCGACGGACGTCATTGTCGCCAGGTAGTGACGTCCGAAGGTGCGTAATCAGGCGGCCCATCCGGGGCACACACTCGGGTGGCCCGTGAGTGTCCAGGAGGACAACGCCGTATGGCCAAGATGATCGCGTTCGATGAAGAGGCGCGCCGCGGCCTCGAGCGGGGCATGAACCAGCTCGCTGACGCCGTGAAGGTGACGCTCGGCCCGAAGGGCCGCAACGTCGTGCTCGAGAAGAAGTGGGGCGCCCCCACCATCACCAACGATGGTGTGAGCATCGCCAAGGAGATCGAGCTCGAGGACCCCTACGAGAAGATCGGCGCCGAGCTGGTCAAGGAGGTCGCGAAGAAGACCGACGACGTCGCCGGTGACGGTACGACGACCGCGACCGTTCTGGCCCAGGCGCTCGTCCGCGAGGGCCTGCGCAACGTCGCCGCCGGTGCGAACCCGATGGCCCTGAAGCGGGGCATCGAGGCCGCTGTCGCCGCCGTCTCGGAGGAGCTGTCCAAGCTCGCCAAGGACGTCGAGACCAAGGAGCAGATCGCCTCCACCGCCTCCATCTCCGCCGGTGACAACACCGTCGGCGAGATCATCGCTGAGGCGATGGACAAGGTCGGCAAGGAAGGCGTCATCACGGTCGAGGAGAGCAACACCTTCGGGCTGGAGCTGGAGCTCACCGAGGGTATGCGCTTCGACAAGGGCTACATCTCCGCGTACTTCATGACCGACCCGGAGCGTATGGAGGCCGTCTTCGACGACCCGTACATCCTGATCGTCAACAGCAAGATCTCCTCGGTCAAGGACCTGCTGCCCATCCTTGAGAAGGTCATGCAGTCCGGCAAGCCGCTGGTGATCCTGGCCGAGGACGTCGAGGGCGAGGCCCTGGCCACCCTGGTCGTCAACAAGGTCCGGGGCACCTTCAAGTCGGTCGCCGTCAAGGCGCCGGGCTTCGGTGACCGCCGCAAGGCCATGCTGGCCGACATCGCCATCCTCACCGGTGGTCAGGTCATCAGCGAGGAGGTCGGCCTCAAGCTGGACGCCGCCGGCCTCGACATGCTGGGCCGCGCCCGCAAGGTCGTGGTGACCAAGGACGAGACCACCATCGTCGACGGTTCCGGTGACGCCGAGCAGATCCAGGGCCGGGTCAACCAGATCCGGGCCGAGATCGACAAGAGCGACTCGGACTACGACCGGGAGAAGCTCCAGGAGCGCCTGGCCAAGCTGGCCGGTGGCGTCGCCGTCATCAAGGTCGGCGCGGCCACCGAGGTCGAGCTCAAGGAGCGCAAGCACCGCATCGAGGACGCCGTCCGCAACGCGAAGGCCGCCGTCGAGGAGGGCATCGTCCCGGGTGGTGGTGTCGCGCTGGTGCAGGCCGGCAAGACCGCGTTCGACAAGCTGGACCTGGTGGGCGACGAGGCGACCGGTGTGCAGATCGTCCGGCTCGCGCTGGACGCTCCGCTGCGGCAGATCGCCGTCAACGCCGGCCTGGAGGGTGGCGTCGTCGTCGAGCGGGTCCGCAACCTGGAGGCGGGCCACGGCCTCAACGCCGCCAACGGTGAGTACGTCGACCTGCTCAAGGCCGGCATCATCGACCCGGCCAAGGTGACCCGCTCGGCGCTGCAGAACGCGGCCTCGATCGCGGCCCTGTTCCTCACCACCGAGGCTGTGGTGGCGGACAAGCCGGAGAAGACCCCGGCTGCCCCGGCTGGCCCGGGCGGCGGGGACATGGACTTCTGAGTCCACGTCAGTAACGCCCCGAACGGGGCGGACCGCGCAAGCGGTCCGCCCCGTTCCTTTTTGGCGCACCGGTGGCCAGAGCCTCGCCGGGGCGAGGGTGCGTCCGGTCCGCCTGCTGCGGTCAGTTCCGCTGGCCGGCCCCGCTGCGGTTTCCCCGGCGCCGACCGGTCGCTGGTGGACCGACCTCGACCGGTGCGTCCACGAGTTGCAGTGGCTCGTCCGTCCCGGACGAATCGGCGTCCGCCAGTACCAGCGCCCCGTCCGGCCAGGAGTGGTCGGCGTCCTCACATTCCGCGTGGCGGGTCGCGTCACCGAAGTCGAGCCGGTCGAAAAGGCCTCCACCGGGCAACTCGGTGATCGGTGTCCATCCGGCCGGCCGGAGATCGTCGGATTTGTCAACAGCCATGACTGCCTCCCTCACCCAGACGGTAGGAGGTGTCCGCGGCTCGCGTGACGGAAAGAGGGGTAAACGTTCCCCGTACCGATTCTTTGGCGACCCCGGTTTTTCCAGATTGCGGCCCGACCGAACGTTTCAGAGCGTCTTGCGGTAGAGGAAGAAGACGCGCTCGATCCGCGCCCCGGCACTACCCGAGTAGAAGGGCACCGGGCCGACCCAGCTGATCTGTGCCCGGTCGTGCCCGCCGGCCCGCTGGTCGGCCAGGCAGCGCCGCAACAGGACGCCACCGATTCCGGAGCCCTCCGCAGACGGTGCCGTACCCATCGGTCCGAACCAGCTCGGCCGGGACGAGCCGTAAGCGGCGAAGCCGATGATCTCCCCGCCGCGCAGGGCGAGGTGGCAGCCGGCGTCCGCCCGATCGACCGAGTTGGCCAACTCGCCGTCCCAGCTCCCGCCGAAGGTCTCCCGGGCGAACCGGGTCAGCGCCGGTAGGTCCGCCGGCTCGGCCCGCCGGACTACCACGCCCTGGCCGGCCAGTCGGGTCTCCGCCGCCTCCGTCGACCGCAGGGCTGGCGATTCGGGGTACGACAGGTCGGCGGTCATGTTCCACGCCTTGCGGTCCTGCCGGTACCCGAGAGCGAGTGCGGTGCAGATCGCCGGGGTGTAGCGCACGTCGATGCCGGGCCAGGCGTAGTGGGGCGGGTTGCCGGCGAGGAGCACCTCGGTGGCGCCGAGGCCGGCGAGCGCCTGCTCGATGCGTACCAGCAGGCTGCGCCCCACCCCTCGCCGTCGACTGTCCGGCGCGACGGCGATCAGGTCGACGTGGCCCAGACCCGCCTTCCGACGGGAGATCGAGCCGATCACCAGGCCGACGGGCGTACCGCCCCGCCGCGCGACGAAGCCGACCACCGGCCGGTCGGCGACGGCGCGTACCCGGAGCGTGGTCAGGATCGCCCCGGCCTCGGCGGCGTCCTCCGCCAGGTCGAGTGCGTCGGTGCAGAGGGCGGTCACCGCCGGCATCTGGTCGTCGGTCAGCTCGCTGAAGGTGATCTCCGGGTCCATGGTCGCCGACCATAGGCCATGAGCAGATCCGACGGGAAGCAACGCTTCCCTGTTAATAAGGGGCCCTTCCTATACCGAAAGCGATAAGCGGGGGCCCTTGCAAACACCCTTACCCCGCACGGGCGGCGCGGACGGCGGCGTACGCGTCGACCAGGCCGGCGCCGCGACTCTCCTCCGGCGTACCGCACGCGTCAGCGCCCGAGGGCGGCGTCACCGGGTAGGCGGTCTCCCGCAGGAGTCGTCGGGTGGTCTGCAGATCCCCGATCAGCTTCGGATTGGCCGACCACATCAGGGCGACCACCCCGGCCACGTGCGGGGTGGCCATCGAGGTGCCGCTCTGGACGGCGTATCCGCCACCCGGCATGGCGGAGAGGATGTCCGCGCCGGGCGCCACCAGGTCCGGTTTGGTCGCCCCGGACGCGGTCGGTCCCCGGCTGGAGAAGCCGGCCACCTGGCGGGCGGCGTCGATCGCGCCGACGGCGAGGACGTCACCGTAGATCGCGGGCGGGGCGTCAACCGACCCGCAGTCCGGTCCGGTGTTGCCTGCGGCGACCACCACGAAGATGCCGGCCGCGTCCAGCGCGGCGGTGGCCGGGCGCAGCACGTCGTCGTCGCAGCCCTCGATCGGCGGGCAGCCCCACGAGTTGGTCAGGACGTGCGGGGCCCGCTGCGGGCGGCCGTCGGTGAACGGATCCCCGCCGGCCGGGAACGGGGCCAGCATGAACTGGAGGCAGTCCAGGTAGTGGGCCGGGTTACCGAGGTTGCGGTCCAGGTTGACGCAGCCGGTCCAGCGGGCGCCGGGCGCCACCCCGACGTTGCGCCCACCGACCGCGCTGGCCAGGGTGTGGGTGCCGTGCCCGTTCCGGTCGCCCGGTGTCCGGGTCGTCTCCCACGGGTCGTACCAGGAGTCGTCGCCGCCCCGGAATCCGGCGGTCAGGGCCGGATGGGCCGCGTCGACGCCCGAGTCGGAGCCGCCCACGGTAATTCCGGCGCCGGTCACCCCGAGTTCGGACCAGACCCGGGGCGCGCCGATCATCGTCAGGTTCCAGGGTGGGGTGGTCGGTGCGTCGGCGTCGCCCCGGCTGGTGGGCGCCGGGGCGGGCAGCGGGCGTACCCGCTGACCGACCAGTACCCGGGCCACCTCCGGCCGCCGGGCCAGCCAGGCGCGCACCTCCGGCCCGCCGGCGACCTCCACCGCGTTCACCAGGTAGTACGGCGTGTACGACAGGTGTAGCCGGTCCAGGTCGCGGCGCAGGTCGGCCTGGGTGCGCCGGGCGGTTTCGACGAGCCGCCGGTACACCTCGGCGGCCCGGGTGTCCCGGTCGAGCTGCCCGGGGCGGTGGCCGGCGATGGCGGTCAGGTCGGCCTGTTCGGTGAGGACCACGAAGAGCCGTTCGCCGTGCACTCCGGGCTGGCCGGGGCCGAGGTACCCGGCGCCGGTGACGAGTACGGTGCTGAGCGCGAGGACCATCGCCGTGCCCCGGCGGGGGAGCCGGGCGGTGGCCCGGCCGGCGGTGATCCCGGTCCCGAGGCCGAGCAGCAGCGCGCCGAGGAGCCCGCCGACGGTGGCCACAACCGTCCAGTACGGCACGTCCCGGCTGGCGGCCAGCACCAGTGTGATCTCCTCCGGGTCCACGAAGGCGAGCGGCCCGAGCAGAGCCAGCCCGGTGACCCAGCGGACCGGGGTACCGCCGGCCGGGCCGACGGTGGTGGCGGAGAGCTGGTGGAGCGCGGCGATGGTGAAGGCGGTGGGCGGGACGATCAGCAGGGCGGCGAGCTGTGTGCCGCTCTGCCCGCTGCCGGCGGCCAGGAGCAGCAGGGCCACCCCGGCGACCAGCCCACCGAGCACCACCAGCCGTACCGGGCGGGGGCGGGACACGCCGGCCGGCAGACCGTACCCGGCCCAGAACGACCGGTTGAGCAGGGCCGAGGCCAGGTTGCCGAGGGCCACGGCGGCGAGGACGGCCAGCAGGGTCTCCAGCACGCCACCGAGCGCACCGATCAGGGCCCAGGGCAGCACCAGCAGCGATCCGGCGGCGATGGCGAGCAGCCGTACCCGGCTCCGACTGTCGGCGGCCCCGGTGACCGCGCCGCCCCGGCCATCGGCCCCACCGCCCCGGCCGTCGGCCCCACCGCCCCGGCGTCGGGCGGCCAGCAGGTGCAGCACCAGGGTGGCCAGGGCGGCGGTGGCGGTCAGCGCGGCCAGGTACAGCTCGTGCTGTCCGACCGGTACGGCCCGTAGCGCGTCGAGTGCGGCGAGCAGCAGCGCCCCGGTGAACCACACCCGGCCGGCGGCGCGGATCCCGGCGGACCGGGGCAGCACCGCCAGCAGCCCGGCGGGGAACGCGACCAGCACCGTGTTGAGTGCGTCGGTCGGTGGCCCCTGCCACTGCGTGGGGTCCTGCCCGGAGATGAGCAGGCTCTGCTCGAACAGCCAGCTGTACCCCTGGGCGCCGATGGTCACCGCCACCGTCCAGCAGCCGAGCAGCGCGGTGGCCACCACCAGGAGGGGGTGGGCGCGGGTCGGCGCCGGCCCGGCCGGCAGCCCCGGTGGTCCCGGCGGCCCCGGTGGAGGCGGAGGCGGCGGTACGTCGGAGGGACCGGGTTGCATGGTGAGCACAGTACGGCGCAGCGCCGGCCCGGGCGTCGTGTGCACCCGTACCGGCTGGGAGGCTCCACCGCCCGTCGATCATGGACTTATGGTGGGGGATTTAGTGCCATGTACGGCATTTATGGGGCACCACAACTCCATGATCGGCAAGAGGGGCGGGGTGGCGGTTACCGTGGACACGTGCGTGACCCGAATGTGTCCCGAGCCATCGCCGGTCAGCTCTCCCCGGCCCGGCGCGCAGCCGACCTGCGCCGGTTGCGGGCCGAGCGCTTCGACGTACTGATCATCGGAGGCGGGGTGACCGGGGCGGGGGCCGCCCTGGACGCTGCCTCCCGGGGGTTGAAGGTCGCGCTGGTCGAGGCGCGCGACTACGCGGCCGGCACGTCCAGCCGGTCCAGCAAACTGATCCACGGCGGGCTGCGCTACCTCGAGCAGTTGGAGTTCGGGCTGGTCCACGAGGCGCTCACCGAGCGTGGGCTGCTCGCCACCCGGCTCGCACCGCACCTGGTCCGACCGGTGCCGATCCTGGTGCCGCTGCCGGCCGGTGACGGGGTGCGCGCGGTACCCGGCCGGTTCTGGCGGCGTTCCTACTACGGGGCGGGCGTCGCCATGTACGACGTCTTCGCCGGTGTCTTCGGCGGCGGCCGGGGGATGCCGCTGCACCGGCACCTGACCCGCGAGGGGGCCCGGCGGGTCTTCCCGAGCCTGCGCTCCGACGCGGTGTCCGGCGCGATCCGCTACCACGACGGGCAGGTCGACGACGCCCGGCTGGTGGTGACCCTGGCCCGGACGGCCGCCAGCCTCGGCGCGACCGTGGTGAACAGTGCCCGGGCGGTCGGGCTGCTCCGCCAGGCCCGCGAGGTGACCGGGGTCCGGGTGCGGGACCTGGAGGCGCCCGCCGGCTCCCCGGACGCCGAGTTCGAGGTACGCGCCCGCACGGTGATCGCCGCGACCGGCGTGTGGAGCGACGACATGTCGCGGATGCTCAACGACGTGGGGCTCCGCCCCGGGCTGCGGGTGCGCGCCTCCAAGGGGGTGCACCTGGTGGTGCCCCGCTCGGCGATCACCGGGGAGACCGGGCTGATCCTGCGTACCGCCACGTCGGTGCTCTTCGTCATCCCGTGGGGCGGGCACTGGATCATCGGCACCACGGACACCGACTGGCAGCTCGACCGGTCCCACCCGGCAGCGTCCGCGCGGGACATCGAATACCTGCTCGCGCAGGTCAACGCGGTGCTCGACCGGCCGCTGACCACCGCCGACATCGAGGGGGTGTACGCCGGGCTCCGGCCACTGCTCTCCGGAGACTCGGACTCCACCTCGAAACTGTCCCGTGAGCACGCCGTGGTCGAGCCGATGCTCGGGCTGCTGCTGGTGGCGGGTGGCAAGTACACGACGTACCGGGTGATGGCCTCCGACGTGGTGGACCGGGCGGTCCGCCGGCTCGGTGGGGGACGCCCGTCCCGAACCGCCGACCTGCCGCTGCTCGGCGCCGACGGGTACGCGGCGCTGTGGCGGGACCGGGCCGACCTGGCCCGCCGGCACGGGATGCCGGTCGGGGTGGTGGAGCATCTGCTGGAACGGTACGGCAACCTGACCCTGGAACTGCTCGCCCTGATCGCGGCGGACCCGTTGCAGGCCGCGCCGCTGGTCGGCGCCCCGGAGTACCTTGCCGCCGAGGTGACGTACGCGGCCCGCGCCGAGGGGGCGCTGCACCTGGACGACGTGCTCACCCGTCGGATGCGGATCTCGTTCGAGACCGCCCACCGGGGTGCCGAGTCGGCCGGGCACGCCGCCGAGCTGATGGGCGCGGTGCTCGGCTGGGACGCGGTGACCCGGGCCCGGGAGGTGGAGCACTACCGGGCGCGGGTCGAGGCGGAACGCCAGTCGGAGCAGATGCCGGACGACATCGCGGCGGACGCGGCCCGGCTCGGCGTACCGGACGTGCGCGGGCTCGCCGCCGACCGGGGTGTCGAGCCGGGAAGTACGCCGCTGCCCTCCAGCCACTGACCCGTCCCGCCCGGCGGTCGAGGTGCAGCCGGCTGAACGGCAGCGCCGCGGGCTAGAGCACCTTGCCGGGGTTGAACAGGTTGGTCGGGTCGAGTGCCGCCTTGATCGCCTGGTGCACCCGGACCCCCACCGGGCCGATCTCCCGGGCCAGCCACTCCCGCTTGAGCAGCCCCACCCCGTGCTCGCCGGTGCAGGTGCCACCGAGCGACAGGCCCAGTTCCATGATCTCGTCGAAGGCCCGGCGGCCCCGGTCCAGGTTGGCCGGGTCGGCCCGGTCGACCACGATGTTCGGGTGCATGTTGCCGTCCCCGGCGTGCCCGACCACCCCGATCGGGATCTCGCAGCGCTCGGCGACCCGGGCCACCCCGTCCAGCAGGGCGGCCAGCGCACCGCGCGGTACCGCGACGTCGTCGATGACCAGGCCGCCGTTGCCGTCCGGGTAGGTCTGCGCGGCGAAGCGTTCCATCGCCGGGTGGGCCAGCCGGCGGGCCTGCAACAGGGCGGCGGCCTCGACCGCGTCGGTGGCCGCGTAGACCTCGTCGGCGCCGGCCGCCTCGCACGCCGCCGCGATCAGGGCGAGATCGTCCGCCGCCCGGCTGCCGGTGTCCGCCGCCGCGAGCAGCAGCGCCGCCGCGTCGGTCCGCAACCCCATCGGCTGGTACGCCTCGATCGCCCGCAGATGGGTCCGGTCGAGCAGTTCGAGCAGGCTCGGGGTGAGACCCCGGGCGGCGATCCCGGCCACCGCCGAGCCGGCCGTGGCGGTGGACGGGAAGACCGCGACCAGGGTCAGTGACTCCTCCGGGGCGGGCCGCAGCGCCACGGTGATCTCGGTGATCACCCCGAGGGTGCCCTCGGAGCCGACGAAGAGGCGGGTCAGGTCGTACCCGGCGACCCCCTTGGCGGTACGCCGGCCGGTGCGCAGCACCTCGCCGGAGGCGAGCACCACCTCCAGGCCGAGGACGTACTCGGTGGTCACGCCGTACTTGACGCAGCACATCCCACCCGCGTTGGTGGCCACGTTGCCGCCGATGGTCGACGACTCCCAGGAACCCGGGTCCGGCGGGTAGCGCAGCCCCTGCTTCGCCACCTCGGCGGCGAGCGCGGCGTTGACCACCCCGGGCTGCACCACGGCGATCCGGCTCACCGGGTCGATCTCCAGGATCCGGTCCATCGCGGTCAGGGAGATCACCACCGCGCCGTCGACCGCGTTGGCCGCGCCGGCCAGGCCGGTCCGCGCGCCCTGCGGCACCACCGGTACGCCGTACCGGGCTGCTGCCCGGACCACCGCGACCACCTCGGCGGTGCTGCGCGGCCGGGTCACCACCAGCGGGGTACCGGCGGCGCAGAGGTCCGCCTCATCGCGGCGGTAACCCCGGATCAGGTCCGGGTCGATGATCACGGCGGCGTCGCCGAGGGCGGCACGCAGGTCGGCGAGGATCGGGGTGGCGGCCATGACGCCGAGGCTAGACCCGGCTCAGTCGGGGCGACCAGGCCGGCCGATCCGTCCCGATCCGGAGGATTCACCCCGGGTACGGCGGGTAGTCCGGCCCATGTCCGCAGGCCGTGACGCGTCAACCGATCCGCCGGGGCGCCCCGGCGAGCGGTACGCCGACGCGCGGGATCGGCAGCGGCTGGCGGCGGTGATGGCCCAGTTGCGGCACCGGGGGCACGCGACCCTGCGGGAGCGGCTCCACGCGGTCCGGATGGCCTGGGTGCTCGCGTTGCAGGCCGGGCTCGCCGCCGCGTTGTCCTGGACCGCCGCCCACGAACTGCTGAACAACCCGCAGCCGGTCTTCGCGCCGATCTCGGCGGTCGGCACGTTGGCCGCGTCGGTGGGGCAGCGGATGCGGCGGACCGTCGAGCTGATCATCGGAGTGGCGCTCGGGGTGCTGATCGGCGACATTCTGATCTACTTCTTCGGGACGGGACCCTGGCAGCTCGGCGTGGTGGTCCTGCTCGCCATCGTCGTCGCGGTCTTTCTGGGCGGCAGTGTCGCCATCGTGATCCAGGCTGCGGCGACCGCCGTACTGATCGTCACGCTGAGCCCGTCGGTGGCGGATCTCGAATTCCCCCGGTTCGTTGACGCGTTCGTCGGCGGCGGTGTCGCCCTGCTGGTGACGGCGCTGCTGCTGCCGCTGAACCCGCTCCGGGTGATCAACCGGGCGGCCCGCCCGGCGCTGGACCTGCTCGCCGACCAGCTCACCGAGGCGGCGGAGGCGCTGGTCGCCCGGGATCCGGCCCGCTGCCAGCGGGCCCTGGACCGGTTGCGGCGCAACCAGCCGGAGCTGGAGGCGTTCTCCGAGGCGATCGAGGGGGCCAAGGAGACCACCACCATCTCCCCGGCCCGGTGGCACCGGCGCGAGGCGTTGACCCACTACGCGGAGGCGGCCGAACCGGTCGACCGGGCGATGCGGAACAGCGGCACCCTGATCCGGCGGGCGGTGACCCTGATCGAGGACGAGGAGCCGATCCCGGAGGCGATGTCCGAGGCGGTACGGAGCCTGGCCGAGTCGGTCCGGGTCCTGCGGCACGAGTTCGCGGTCGGTAAGGACCCCGACGACGCCCGGGAGTGGACCATGCGGGCGGTGTGTCATGCCGGCCGGGCCTATCGGGAGGGGGTCGGCTTCTCCGGCAGTGTGGTGATCGCGCAGATCCGGACCACCGCCAGTGACCTGATCAAGGCGAGCGGTCTGGACCAGGACGAGGCCAACCGGCTGGTCCGGCAGGCGTTCGGCGACACGCCGCGCCCGCCCGGCGAGCAGGGGCGTGCCCCCGACGACCAGCCGGCCGGCTGACGGCGGACCGTGTGCCGTCAGCCGACGGCGGGACCGTGGACCGTCAGCCGACGGCGGGACCGTGGACCGTCAGCCGACGGCGGTCGTGGCGACGGATCAGCCGATCGTGGCGAGTGCCCCGAGCAGCCGGTCCACCTGGGCGGCCGTGCTACCGAGGCCGAGACTGACCCGCAGGGCCGTCGGTGGCAGGTCCTGTCGACCGGTACGCGCCGCCGCCTCGGCGAGCAGCCGCCGGGTCAGCGGGTGGGCGCAGAAGAGCCCGTCGCGTACCCCGATCTGGTGCTCCCGGGCCAGTTCCGCCGCGATCTCGGCGGAGTCCCGCCCGGCCACCACGAACGAGACGATGCCCACCCGGTCGGCGTCGACGCCGAAGGTGTGCAGCTCCACCACGTCCGGCAGCGCGGCCAGACCGGTCCGCAGTCGGGCCAGCAGTGCCTGCTCCCGGGCGTGCAGCGCGGGCCGGTCCGCCTCCACCAGGGCGGTACAGACCGCAGCCAGCGCGACCGCACCGAGCAGGTTCGGGGTACCCGCCTCGTGTCGGGCCGGGCCGGTCGCCCACCGTACGTCGTGGGTGGCGTCGCCGACGTGCCCGGTGGCACCCCCACCGGCCAGGTACGGCGGCGCCGCGTCCAGCCAGTCGGCGCGTCCGATCAGTACCCCGGCGCCGAACGGGGCGTACAGCTTGTGCCCGGAGACGGCCAGGTAGTCCACGTCGAGCGCGGCCAGGTCGACCGGCACGTGCGGGGCGAGCTGGGCGGCGTCCACCACGATCCGGGCGCCGTGCCGGTGCGCCTGCCGGGCCAGCCGGGCGATCGGCCAGCACTCGCCGGTGACGTTGCTGGCGCCGGTGACCGCGACCAGGACCGGCCCGTCCTGGACACCGCCGTCCGGGCCGCGTCGCAGTTCCCGCAGGGCCGCGTCCAGGGCTCGCACCGCGGCGGCGGGGGAGTCGGGCGCCGGCAGCCGGACCGTACCGGCCGGCCAGGGCAGCAGGTTCGCGTGGTGCTCCCCGGCGAAGGTGACCACCGTAATGCCGGTGGGCAGGGCCCGGGCCAGCAGGTTGAGTGCGTCGGTGGTGTTCCGGGTGACGATCACGTGGTCGTCGGTACGGGCACCGAAGAAGTCGCCGATGGTCTGCCGGGCCCGCTCGTAGGCGAGGGTGCAGTGCGCCGAGAGCGCTCCGGCACCCCGGTGCACGCTGGCGTACCAGGGCAGCAGGTCGGTCACCGCGTCGGCGGCGGCCCGCAGACAGGGCGCGCTGGCCGCGTAGTCGAAATTGATCTGACCCGGTACCCCGAGCACGTCGAGCGGCCCGGTCGTGCCGGGCACGGCGGTGGGCGACGGCGCAGCCGCCGGGCGGGAGCGGGACGGGACGGGCGGGGCTGCCAACAGGGTCATGCCGTTCCTCCAGGGTCCACCGGACCCCGGCTCGGCACAGGGGACAGGGTCCGCGCTTGCCCAGCACACGGATCGGGCTGGGCCCGGTCATCACCCGGGGCACCCCACCGCGAACCTCGACGAGGGTTGCCGGCCAGCAAGCCGGGGCTTGACGCTGGCGCTCGTGACCTGGGTTGGAGCATATCCGGTGGGAATGCGCCCGGACCAGTGGGCCGAGGATGGATACGCTGGCCGCATGGCCGACACCCCGCCCGGCGGAGCCCTCTCCTCCCCGTCGCCGCCCGTTCCGCCCGGCGGAGCCGCGTACCCGCCGTTGCCGCCCGCCCCGCCTCCGGCCGGGGGACCGGCCACCCCGCCTCCGGCCGGGGGACCGGCCACCCCGCCTCCGGCCGGGGGACCGGCCACCCCGCCTCCGGCCGGGGGACCGGCCACCCCGCCTCCGGCCGGGGGACCGGCCACCCCGCCTCCGGCCGGGGGACCGGCCACCCCGCCTCCGGCCGGGGGACCGGCCACGGCGATGCCCGGCCGGCGGGCCGGCTGGCTGCGGTACCTGGTACTGGCCGGGGTGATCCTGCTGATCGCCGGCAGCGCGGTCTTCATGCTGTTCACGCTCGGGCAGAGTCTGGGTGCCGAGGCGTTGCTGGTCGGCCTGGTGGCGGCGATCCTGCCGGTACCCGTGCTGATCGCCTGTTTCCTCTGGCTCGACCGGTACGAACCGGAGCCGCTGAAGTACCTGATCTTCTGTTTCGCCTGGGGGGCGTTCGTCTCGACCGCCGCCTCGATCAACGTCAACGGCTTCTTCGCCGACCGGTTCCAGGAGTGGGGGCTGCCCGACGCGCTGGTCGCGGTGCTGGTCGCCCCGTTCATCGAGGAACTGACCAAGGCCCTCGGCCCGGTCCTGCTCTTCCTCTTCCGCCGCCGGGAGTGGTCCGGGATCACCGACGGACTGGTCTACTGTGGCCTCTCCGCGGTCGGGTTCGCCATGGTGGAGAACATCCTCTACCTGGGCGGGCACGGCTACGCCAGCGGTGTCGAGCAGTACGGGCCGGCCACCGGGGCGCAGAACCTGATCGCCATCTTCATCGTCCGGATCCTGCTCTTCGGGATGGCCCACCCGATGTTCACCGCGATGACCGGGATCGGGCTCGGGATCGCCGCCCGGACCGCCGACCGTCGGGTCCGGGTACTCGCCCCGCTGGCCGGTCTGCTGCTGGCGATGATGCTGCACGGCACCTGGAACCTGCTGCCGTCGCTCACCGTGGCCACCGGGCAGGCGTTGATCTCGCTCTACGGCTACATCGGCGTGATGACGCCGATCTTCTTCGCGCTGGTCGGTCTCGCGGTCTGGCTACGGGGCTGGGAGGGGCGGCTCACCGAGCGGGTGCTCCCCGACTACGTCCGGGCCGGCTGGCTGACCCCGCCGGAGGTGGCAGCCCTGGGCAGCCTGGGCCGGCGGCACGCGGCCCGGCAGTGGGCCCGGCGGGTCGGTGGCGACGCGGGGCTGAAGGCGATGCGGGGCTACCAGTTCGCGGCGACCCGGTTGGCGCTGCTCCGGGACGGTATGCGGCGGGGCCTGGACGACCGCCCGGCGGACCGGGACCGGGCGCTCCGGGAGGAACGGGAACTGCTCGGCTCGATCTCGGCGTACCGGTCGTTCTTCGTGGGACGGGATCCGCAGACGCCAATCGGGATCTGGGACGGTCAGCGGTACCAACTGACCTTCCCGGACGGGTCACGCCGTTCGGTGGACCCGCCGGACGAGCCGGTCGTACCGATCCCGGTGGTGCTCGCCCCGCCCCGACCGGTGGGGCCACCCGTTTCGTACCCGCCCCCGGGCTCGTACCCGCCCCCGGGCTCGTACCCGCCCCCGGGTCCGTACGGCGCGGCGCCGTATCCCGGTCACGGGCAGCCGCCGTGGGGTGCCGCCCCGCCGCCCGGCCCCTGGCGGGGGTGACCCCGGGCGGTTGCCGTCGACGCCGTCCCGGCCGGTACCGCCGGCCGGTGCCCGTCCCGGATAGCCGCAGTGGGTGACGGGGTCCCCCCGGGTCAGGCGGTCACGCCGGTGAGGAAGTCGCCGAAGCCCTGGAAGATGGCCATCAGGCCGACGCCGATCGACTGGCACATGGCGGCGGCGCCATCGGGTCGGAACGCCACGAAGAAGATCAGGAAGGCGACTCCGAGCCAGGCGAACACTTTCTTCACGAATACCGGCATCTCTTCCTCCGCTGCGGGCACTTGCCGTCCTGGTGCCACCGGGCGGCCCGGGCCGGGGCGCAGCAGCCCGTCAGGCCCGGGGCGGACCAGCGATCGAACGCGTGGCTTCCCCGGGAACGGCCTGGCAAACGGGGCGGAGTGCCGAAAAGGGCGAGAATCTGCCGGATGTGCCGGAATCGGGCGGAACGCCGGCGTCCGGTCCGGGACTCAGAGGTAGAGGCCGGTGGAGTCCGGCTCGACCCGCTCGGCGGCGACCGCGTGCACGTCCCGCTCCCGCAGCAGCACGTACCCGCGCCCGTGCAGCTCGACCTCGGAGCGGTCGTCGGGGTCGAAGAGGACCCGGTCGCCGGAGACGATGGCCCGGACGTTCGGCCCGACCCCGACGGCGGTCGCCCAGGCCAGTCGCTTGCCCATCGAGGCGGTGGCCGGGATGACGATGCCGGCGGTGGACCGCCGCTCGCCGTCGGCACCCTCCATCCGGACCAGGACGCGGTCGTGCAGCAGACGGATCGGCAGGCCGGCTTCGAGATTGGGGTCCGCAGTCACGCTGGAACGCTACCGTGTCCGGCGGCACCGGTGTCGCGGTGGTTGCGCGGTACCGGGCCGGGGCAATGTGGGGGCCGAATCAGGGTCGCCATCGGAGGTCTGGGCTGGAGTTTGCCCGTTACGGTGGTGGAGCCTGTAGCCAGCCGGGAGGTGCTTTTGAGCCGCTTCGAGCAGATTCGCGCGCGGATCCGTCGCGCGTACGAGTCGAGCCGGGCGTCAGTCCCCAGCGACACCAAGGCGGACGGTGGGGTGGCGAGTCCCTCGTCGCCCGGCCCGCCGGCGCAATCCGACGTGCCGGTCGCCGGGCTGCCCGCCCCGCAGGTGCCGCAGCACCCCTCCACCTCCAGCCAGGACGACGCGGACGTGCCGCACGGGCTGCGGATCGCCGCCGCCTGGTCGTGGCGGCTGATCGTGATCGGCGTACTCGGCTGGGCGCTGATCAGGATCATCGGCCGGATCCAGATCGTGATCATCCCGTTGTCCATCGCGCTGCTCCTCTCCGCGCTGCTCGCCCCGGCGGTGGGCTGGCTGCTGCGGGCCCGGTTCCCCCGGTCGGCGGCCACCGCGGTGGTCCTGGTCGGTGGCCTGGGCGCCGTGGTCGGGACGCTCACCCTGGTGGTCAACGAGTTCGTCAACGGGGTACCGGAGCTGAGCAAGAATGCCACCGAAGGCGTCCGGCAGATCCAGAACTGGCTCAAGACCGGTCCGCTGCACCTCTCCGACGGCCAGCTCAGCGACTACATCGACCAGGGGCAGAAGTGGATCGATGAGAACACCCAGTCACTGACCAGCGGGGCCATCTCCACCGCCGCCACCCTCGCCGAGGCACTCACCGGTACCCTGCTGGTGCTCTTCGCCACCTTCTTCTTCCTGCGGGACGGGTCCAAGATCTGGCGGTTTCTGGTCCGGCTGCTCCCGCTGGCCGCCCGCTGGCGGGTCGACGACGCCGGCCAGGCGGCCTGGTCCACGTTGGTCGCCTACGTCCGGGCCACCGTGCTGGTCGCCTTCATCGATGCGGTCGGCATCGGCATCTTCCTGATGATCTTCAAGGTGCCGTTCGCCTTCCCGCTCGCCGCCCTGGTCTTCCTCGGTGCGTTTATCCCGATCGTCGGCGCCACCCTCTCCGGCACCGTGGCCGTGCTGGTCGCCCTGGTCGACAGCGGCCCGGTGACCGCGCTGATCATCCTCGGCGCGGTGATCGGGGTCCAGCAGGTCGAGGGGCACATCCTGCAACCGCTCATCATGGGCCGGGCGGTCGCCATCCACCCGCTCGCGGTGATCGTCGGCATCGCCGCCGGGGTGGTGCTCGCCGGCATCGTCGGTGCCCTCATCTCGGTACCGCTGATCGCCGTACTCAACACCGCGATCCGTCGGCTCAACCACCGGCGGGTACCCGAGGTGCCGCCGGACGCGGTGGTTGTCGCCTCCAGCACACCCTGACCCGGCCCATCGGGCCGTCCGTGCCCGCCCGACGGCTGCGCGGCCGGGCACGGAAGCACCCTCAGCTGCGGCCCAGCCGCTCCAACGCGCCCCGGGCCACCTCGGGGCGCGTGGTGTACCAGAACGGCGGCAACGAGCGGCGCAGGAAAGGGCCGTACCCCCGGGCCGTCTCCAGTCGGGAGTCCAGCACCGCCACCACCCCCCGGTCGCCGGTCGCCCGGATCAGCCGGCCCACCCCCTGGGCGAGGCGTACCGCGGCGATCGGGACGCTGACCGCCGCGAAGCCCGAACCACCACCGGCGTCCACTGCGGCGGCCCGCGCCGCCGCCAGCGGCTCGTCCGGCCGGGGGAAGGGCAACCGGTCGATCACCACGAGCTGGCACGAGTCGCCCGGCACGTCCACCCCCTGCCAGAGCGACATCACCCCGAACAGGCAGCTCGACCGCTCCTGCTTGAACCGCCGGACCAGCAGCGGCAGCGCCTCCTCACCCTGGAGCAGCACCGGCAGGTCGGTGCGCGCCCGCAGCAGCTCCGCGGCCTGCTGCGCGGCCCGACGCGAGGAGAAGAGTCCGAGGGTACGACCACCGAGCGCGGTCACCAGGGCGAGCAGCTCCTCACCGGCCGCCTCGGGCAGCCCGGAGACGCTGGGCCGGGGCAGGTGCGCGGCGACGTAGAGGATGCCCTGCCGGGCGTAGTCGAACGGGGAGCCCACGTCGAGCGAACTCCACCCCGGCCCCTCGTCACCCGGATCACCGCCCCGCCCCTCCGCAGCCCCGTCCCCCCGGACCGCCGTGCCGCCGTCCTGTGCCGCCGTCCCGCCGGCCGCCCCGGCCCGGGTCGACGCGGCTCGGGTCGACGCGGCCTGCGCCTGCGCGGCCGGAGAGGGGGTGGACTCCGTGGTGGCCAGCCCCAGGGCCCGGGCCACCGTGTCGAACCGTCCCCCCAGGGTCAGCGTGGCCGAGGTGGCGACCACGGTGCGCTCGTCGTACAGGTGGGTGGCGAGCGTACCCGCGACGGAGAGCGGCGCGACGACCAGCGCCCGCCGTCCGGAACCGGCGCCCTCCGGCTTCTCCACCCACGCCACGTCGTGGTCGGCCTCCTCCAGCAGCCGCTGCGCGGTCTTCGACAACTCGTCCAGCACCGCCTTCGCCTGCTGCTTGCGGACCGGGTCGGGGTCGTCGGCCTTCACGTCGCCGATCGCCTCCAACGCCGCCCGGGTCGCCGCGTCCAGCAGCGTGCACGCCTCGGCCAGGGCGGCCGGCAGCCCGGCGGTGATCCGGCCGGCGGGTGTCTCGGTCAGCCCCACCGACAGCGCGTCGGCCGCCTCGACCAGCGCCTCGGCGGTCTCCGGCTTCAGCAGCGGTCGCGCCCGTCGGGCCGCCCGGTCGATCAGCTCGGGCACCAGTTCGGCCTGCGCCGCCGAGGAGACCCGGTCGACCAGCTCGTGCGCCTCGTCGACGATGAGCAGCTTGTGCGGCGGAACGATCTGCCGGCCGGCGAGCATGTCGACGGCGAGCAGGCTGTGGTTGGTGACCACGATGTCCGCCTCCCGGGCGCGGGCCCGGGACGCCTCCGCGAAACACTCCGCCCCGAACGGGCAGCGCCCGGCACCGACACACTCCCGGGCCGGCATCGACACCGTCCGCCACACCTGGTCGTCCACGCCCGGATCCAGCTCGTCCCGGTCGCCGGTCTCGGTCTCCATGGCCCAGTCGCGTACCCGCTGGATCTGCTTGCCCAGCCGGCCCGTCTCACCCAGCCAGCGCAGGCCCCCACCGCCGCTGTTGCCGCCGCCGGGGGTGTCGAAGAGGGTGTCCCCCGGTTCCTCCTCGGTCGAGCTGTCCAGCCGGGCCAGGCAGAGATAGTGGTGCCGGCCCTTGAGCACCGCGAAGGCGGGCCGCCGCTTCAGCAACGGCTCCACCGCGTCGGCGAGCCGGGGCAGGTCGTGTTCGACCAGCTGGGACTGGAGGGCGAGGGTCGCCGTGGAGACCACGACCGGGCCGTCCACGGTCAGCGCGGGAGCCAGATAGGCCAGCGACTTGCCGGTACCCGTACCGGCCTGCACCAGCAGGTGCTCACCAGAGGCGATGCTCTCGGCGATGGCGACCGTCATCTGCTGCTGACCGGGGCGGGTGGCCCCGCCCGGCACCGTCTCCACCGCTGCGGTCAGCAGTTCGACGCCGGTGGGCCGGTTGCCCGAGCGCCGTCGCCCGGCCTGGACGGACTTCGGGAAACCAAGGGTGGTGCGGGGCGCGGTCACCGTTGGACGGTACCCGGCGCCGCTGACACCGTGGTTCGCACGCCACCCCGACCGGAGGTCACTCTTCGGAATCGATCGACGGCGCCCGGTCTATTCGCGGGGGCGCCGACTGGGTGGTATCGGATAGTCTGCGGTGCATGTCGAGCGATGTGGTGCGGGTGATCTACCGCAAGTACGACGGCACCCCCCACCGCGACTACCCGGCCCGTCGGCTGGCCGAGGACGACCTGGGTGTCTGGCTCGGCGTGCCGGCCGGCACCAAGTCCATCTACCACGGTCGCCCCTCGGTGGAGAAGATCCCGTTCGTGCTGCTCGTACCCCACCAGGGCTGGTGGACCGGGATGTTCAACCCGCCGCCGAGGACCAGCGAGGTCTACTGCGACATCGCCAGCCAGGCCCGCTGGGAGGGCGATGACACGGTGCACCTGATCGATCTCGACCTCGACGTGGTGCGGCGGCGGGCCACCGGTGCCGTCGAGTTGCGCGACGAGGACGAGTTCGCCGAGCACCGGGTCCGCTTCGGATACCCGGACGAGCTGGTGGCCGAGGCCGAGGCTGCGGCCCGGTGGCTGTTCGCCGTGCTGGGTGACGGCAGTGAGCCGTTCGCCACCGCGTACCGGAAATGGCTGGCCCTGGTGGTCTGAGCCGGCCGGCGACGGTGGCCGGCGGTGCTGGTCCGACGCTCAGCGGTCCAGGTCGGCCAGCCGGGCCACCCCGCTCAGCTTGTCCGGATTGGACTGCTGGTAGACGTGGGTGATCCGGCCTCCGTCGATGGTGAACGCCACAACGCTGCGCCACAGCCGGCCGTCCCGGTGGACCGTCTCGGCCAGCAGCCCGACACTCCCGTTGACCAGCACCGGGCGGTACCACCGCTCGTCCCGGCCGGTACGCGGGGAAGGCCGGGTCACCCCGATCCAGAACCGGGCCACCCGGTCCGCGCCGAGCACCGGACGCCGGGCCGACGGGAAGTGCCCCCCGCTGTCGCCCACCAGGACCACCCCCGGGGCGAGCACCGCCAACAGGCCGGCCAGGTCCCCGTTCTCGGCGGCGCGCCGGAACGCCTCGATCACCCGCCGCTGCTCCGCCGGATCGGCGGTGTGCCGGGGCGCTCCCGGGTCACTCACCGTCCGGCGGGCCCGGGACGCGAGCTGGCGGGCGGCGGCCGGGGTGGTACCGAGCACGGAGGCGATCTCCGCGAACGGGGTGGCGAAGACGTCGTGCAGCACGAAGGCGACCCGCTGCTCCGGGGTCAGCTGCTCCAGCACCACCAGCAGCGCCAGCCCGACCTCGTCGGTCTGGGCGACCCGCTCCGCCGGGTCGGGTGCGAAACCGTCCGGCGTGCCCGCCCCGGCCAGCAGCCGGCTGACGACCGGTTCGGGCAGCCACTGACCCGGGTACGTCTCCCGTCGTACCCGCGCCGACCGCAGCACGTCCAGGCAGATCCGCGCGGTGGTGGTGGTCAACCAGGCGCGCAGTTCCCGGATCTCGGCCCGGTACGCCGGATCGGCGAACGCGTTCGCGTACCGCAGCCAGGTCTCCTGTACGGCGTCCTCGGCCTCGCTGCGACTGCCGAGCATCCGGTAGGCGACCGCCGTCAGATGGCCCCGCTCCGCCTCGAACCCGGCCACCAGATCCCACACCCCGGCAGTGTAAGGAAGGGCCCCCGCTTAACGTTTTCTGCATAGGAAGGGCCCCCTATTAACAACGTTCCCGGCTGACGTTCCCGGTCGACGTTGCCGGTCGACGTTGCCGGTCGACGGGCGGGACGGCGGTGGGTGCGTGATGATCGGTCGATGAGCGATGGCAACCGCGACCCGCGGGACGGGTCCCTTCGCGACCTGCTCCGGGTGGCACCCGGCGACGACGGTCTGGTCGATCTGGCTGCTGTCGATCCGCGCTCCACTCCCGGGCTGCCCGGCCCGGACGTGACCGGCGGGGACCGGAAGGGTTGGGCCCGCAGCGAGGTCGCCCGGATCGGGGCGTACCTCGCGGAGCGGCAGGAGATGCTCTTCGCGGGTGCGAAGGCCGACCCGTCCGACGGGTGTCGGGTGCTGCTGGTGCTCCAGGCGATGGACTGCGGCGGTAAGGACGGGGTGGTCAAGCGGGTCGCCGGCGCGATGAACCCGCTGGGGCTGCACGTCCGGTCCTTCGGACCGCCGACTGCGGAGGAGCTGCGGCACGACTTCCTGTGGCGGATCCGGCGGGCGCTGCCGCCGCCCGGCCGGGTCGGGATCTTCAACCGGTCGCACTACGAGGACGTGCTGGTGGCCCGGGTGGCATCGGTCACCCCGGAGCCGGTCTGGCGGGCCCGGTACGACCAGATCAACGCGTTCGAACAGGAACTGGCGGACGCCGGGGTGACCCTGGTGAAGGTGATGCTGCACATCTCCTACGCGGAGCAGCGGGAGCGGCTCCTGCAACGGCTCACCGACCCGCGTAAGTACTGGAAGTACGATCCGGCGGACGTGGACGCCCGGGCCCGCTGGGGGGACTACCAGGCGGCGTACGCGGAGGCGCTCGGCCGCTGTGCCAGCGACCGAGCCCCGTGGTACGTGGTCCCCGCCGACCGGAAGTGGTACCGGGACTGGGCCGTGTCCCACCTGCTCCGTGAGACGCTCGCCACTCTCCACCTCGGGTATCCGCCGCCCACCTTCGACGTGGAACACGAACGGCGCCGCCTCGCGGCGGAGGAGCCCGGGCTGTCGGAGGAGCCGGGGCCGTCGGAGCACCCCGGGCGATCGGTGCAGCCGGGGCCGTCGGAGCACCCCGGGCGATCGGTGCAGCCGGGGCCGTCAAAACACCCCTGGGCCTCAAAACACCCCTGGGCCCCGGAACACCCCGGGCCGGCCGGGTCGGGCCGTTCGGGGGTGATCCCGGTGCAGGGGGCGGGGCGGGTACCCGGGGCCACCGGTGCTGCCCCGCACGGGGCGCGGAGCGGCGTCCACGCGGGACAAGATGAACAGCAGGTGAACGAAGAGTGAATGGGGGCTGGCCAGGGGTGGGCCGCCTGATGGGCCGTTTTCTTGTTTCCTAGCATTCCCCAGGGCAGCCCTCCCTCGGGAACCCGCCACCCGTCCACCGATGCAACGAGGTCCGTGCCGTGAAGTTTTCCTTCCGCCCCAGCGAGGGCGCCTTCTACGAGCTCTTCACCAGGGCCGCGCAGAACCTGGTGCGGGGTACCGAGCTCCTCAACGAGCTGAGCCTGCCGGGGGTCGACGTGCAGTCGGTCAGCGAGCGGCTCACCGAGGTCGAGCACGACAGCGACCAGATCACCCACGATCTCTACAAGAAGATCAACTCTACCTTCATCACTCCCTTCGATCGCGAGGACATTTACCGCCTCGGGTCGCAGCTCGACGACGTGATGGACCATCTGGAGGCGGTCGGGAACCTGCTCTACCTCTACGGGCTCACCAAGCTGCCGTCGCTGCCGCGCGAGATGCACGAACTGGTCAACGTCCTCGACCTGCAGGCGAAGCTGACCGCCGAGGCGATGCCGAGGCTGAGGACGATGAAGGCGCTCGAGGACTACTGGATCGAGTGCAACCGCCTGGAGAACGACGGCGACCAGGCGTACCGGATGCTGCTGGTCCGCCTCTTCTCCGGTGAGTACGACGCGCTGACGGTTCTCAAGATGAAGGAGGTCGCCGACGAGCTGGAGGCGGCCTGTGACGCCTTCGAGCACGTGGCGAACACAATCGAGACCATCGCGGTCAAGGAGTCCTGAGCCAGTGTCCCCGGAACTCATCGCCGTACTGGCGGTGATCTTGGTAGCGCTGGCGTTCGACTACACCAACGGCTTCCACGACGCCGCAAACGCGATCGCGACCAGCATCTCCACCCGGGCGCTCACGCCCCGGGTGGCGCTCGCCATGGCTGCGGTCGGCAACTTCATCGGTGCGCACTTCGGCGCCGAGGTCGCCAAGACCGTCGGCAGCGGCCTGGTCAAACTCCCGACGGGTACGGCCAGCCTCGGCATCGTCTTCGCCGGTGTCATCGGTGCCATCACCTGGAACCTGATCACCTGGTACTTCGGGCTGCCGTCCTCGTCGTCGCACGCCCTGATCGGCGGCCTGGTCGGCTCGACCCTGGCCGCCGCCGGCACCGTACTCTGGAAGGGCATCGCCGAGGACGTCATCCTGCCGATGGTGCTGTCCCCGATGGTGGGTTTCCTGCTCGGTTACATCGTCATGATCGCCGTGCAGTGGATCTTCCGTAAGGGGCACCCGGGCAAGCTGAACCGGGGCTTCCGCTGGGCGCAGACCCTCTCGGCCGCCGCCATGTCGGTCGGCCACGGCATGCAGGACGCCGCCAAGACCATCGGCATCGTGGTACTCGCCCTCTACGTGGGCGGGTACCAGGACGACCCGGGCTTCATCCCGGAGTGGGCGTTCTGGACCTCGGCCGCCGTCCTCGCCGCCGGCACCTACGCCGGTGGCTGGCGGATCATCCGTACGCTCGGCCGGCGGATCATCGACCTCAAGCCGCCGGAGGGGTTCGCCGCCGAGACCGTGGCCAGCTCGGTGCTCTACTTCAACGCCCTCGTGCTCGGCGCCCCGATCTCGACCACCCACACCATCACCTCGGCCATCATGGGCGTCGGGGCCACCAAGCGGCTCTCGGCCGTCCGGTGGGGCGTGGCCGGCAACATCGTCGGGGCGTGGGTGCTGACCTTCCCGGCCGCCGGGTCGATCGGCGCGATCATGTACTTCCTGGTCCGGCCGCTCTTCAGCTGAGGCAAGTGTTTGCAAGGGCCCCTTCCTATACCGAAAACGATAGGAAGGGGCCCTTGCAAACACCTCAGGTGTAGCTGACGCCGATCCGCTCCCGGATGTCGTCAAGGAGGGTCATCACCTCCAGGGTCGCGCTGTGCGGGACGAGCGGGCTCTCCCGCAGCCCGGCCGCGAGGCAGCGCTGCACCTCGGCCGCCTCGTCCTGGTAGCCGTTGCCGACCAGCTCACCGGGGATCGTCTCCGGCTCGGCGCCGAGCCGGTGCAGCACCGCGTGCCCCGGCCGGAAGAACGGTGACGGCAGCTCGATCCGGCCGAGGGTACCGGTGATCGCGGCGGCCACCGGGGTCATCCCGAGCATGCCGCAGCTCAGCGTGGCGACCGCCCCGGAGTCGTACCCGAGGACGATGCCGGTGTTCTCGTCCACGCCCTCCGGGCCGAGCTTCCCCCACGCGGCGACGTGGTCCGGTACCCCGAGCAGCAGATGCGCCAGGCTGACCGGGTACACCCCGAGGTCCAGCAGGGCGCCACCACCGAGCAGCCGGTTGCGCATCCGGTGCTCCGGCGGGAACGGCCCGGCCACCCCGAAGTCGGCCTGTACGCCGGTGAGCGTGCCGACCGCCCCGTTGGCGATCAGTTCGCGTACCCGCAGGATCAGCGGGTTGCAGCGCATCCACATCGCCTCCATCAGGAAGACGTCGCGGCTGCGCGCGGTCTCGACCAGCTCGGCCGCCCCCGCCCGGTCCAGGGTGATCGGTTTCTCGACCAGTACCGCCCGACCGGCGGCCAGGCAGGTCATGGTCGCCTCGTGGTGCGCGGAGTGCGGGGTGGCGACGTACACCACGTCCAGGTCGTCGTCGTCGGCCAGCTCCGACCAGGAGCCGTAGGACCGGCCGATGCCGTGCCGGTCGGCGAAGAGCCGGGCCGATTCGGCGGTACGCGAACCGACGGCGACCACCTCCGCGTCGGGCAGCAGCCGTAGGTCCTCGACGAAGCGGCCGGCGATGTTTCCGGTGGCCAGGATTCCCCAACGCGTCATGCCCGAACGCTAACCAAGGACCCGAGGTCGGCAGCCGTTCCGCCCACTGAACAGGATGGCGCACTACGCTCGCGGAATGACCATCGACAGCGAGCAGCCGACGGCCCACCGGGAGGATCCCGCCGGTCGCACCTTCGTGGCGCCGCCGGCACTGGTCGAGCACGCCCGCCGGTTCCACGCCGAAGGTGGTGTCCCGGCCACCCCGCGGGTCGCGGCCACCGTGCTGCTGCTCCGGCCCGCCGGTGCCGACTTCGAGGTGTACGTCATCCGCCGGGTCGCCGCGATGGCCTTCGGCGGTATGTACGCCTTTCCCGGCGGGGGAGTGGACCCCTCCGACTCCCAGGTGCACCTGGACTGGTCCGGCCCGTCACCGGCCCAGTGGGGCGACCGGCTGGGGCTCGCGGCCGGCCCCGCCCAGGCCGTGGTGTGCGCCGCCGCCCGCGAGGTCTTCGAGGAGGCGGGGGTCCTGCTCGCCGGCCCGGCCGCGCAGACCGTGGTCGGCGACGTCAGCTCCGACGACTGGGAGTCCGCCCGGTCCGCGCTGGTCCGGCGGGAGTTGCGCTTCGCGGACCTGCTCGCCGGGCGGGATCTGACGGTCCGCTCGGACCTGCTGAGACCCTGGAGCCGCTGGATCACCCCGGAGTTCGAACCGCGCCGCTTCGACACGTACTTCTTCGTGGCCCTGCTGCCGGAAGGACAGCGGACCCGGGACGTCTCCGGCGAGGCCGACCACACCATGTGGGTGCGCCCGGCGGACGCCCTGGCTCGCGCGGCGGCCGGGGAACTCGCCATGCTGCCGCCGACCCTGGTCACCCTGACCGAGGTGGCCGCCGCGGGTGACCTGGCCGGGGTGCTGGCCGCGGCGGACAGCCGGGACGCCGCCACCCCGGTCACGCCCCGGCTGGAACTGCCCGCCGACGGCGAACCCCGCTTCATCCTCCACTGAGGTGTAAGGAAGGGCCCCCGCTTAACGCTTTCGGTAGAGGAAGGGCCCCTTCTTAACACCTCAGCCGAAGCGGCCGGTGATGTAGTCCTCGGTCTTCTTCACGCTCGGGTTGGTGGAGATCTTCTGGGTGTTGTCGTACTCGATCAGCCGGCCGGTCGCCGGTCTTCTCGATCGAGAAGAACGCGGTACGGTCCGACACCCTGGACGCCTGCTGCATGTTGTGCGTCACGATGATGATCGTGTACTGGTCCTTGAGCTGGAACATCAGCTCCTCGATCGTCAGCGTGGAGATCGGGTCGAGGGCCGAGCAGGGCTCGTCCATCAGCACCACCTGCGGCTCGAACGCGATGGTCCGGGCGATGCAGAGCCGCTGCTGCTGACCACCGGAGAGGCCGGCGCCCGGCTTGCCCAGCCGGTCCTTGACCTCGTCCCAGAGGTTGGCGGCCCGCAGCGCCCTCTCAGGGGTCAGTTGTTAACAGGGGGCCCTTCCTATACCGAAAGCGTTAAGAAGGGGCCCTTCCTTACGACTGGTAGACGACGTGGGCCGTCCAGCGGGCGAAGCCGAGCCGCTCGTAGAGCGCTACCGCCCGGGTGTTGGAGTCGTCGACGTAGAGCATCGCCCGGTCCAGTCCCTGTGCCCGCAGGTACGCCAGACCGGCGCTGGTCAGTGCCCGGCCCAGGCCGCCCCGGTGGGCGTCCGGGTCCACCCCGAGCACGTAGACCTCGCCGATCCGCCCGGCCGCCGAGCCGGAGCCCGGAGCGGTCCCGGAGCCCGGACCGGTCCCGGCAGCCGGACCGCCGGTGCCGTGGATCTTCGTCCAGTGGAAGCCGAGCGGCCGGCCGGTCGAGGATTCCACCGCGAGCAGGAAACCGGCTGGGTCGAACCACGGTTCGGTCATCCGTACCCGCAGGTCGTCGTGGCTGAACCGGCCCTGCTCCGGATGGTCGGCGAAGGCGCGGGCGTTCAACGCCAGCCAGGGTTCGTCGTCCACCCCGGGCTCGAAGGCGCGCAGGATCACCCCGTCCGGCAGGACCGGATCCGGCAGTTCGGCGGTGAGTGGCCGGCGGAGCTGCCAGAGCAGCCGGGTCCGGGTGAAGCCCAGGTCGACGGCGAGCGCGGCGGCCGACGGGTGGTCGCCGTGCGCCCACGCGCGCAGCGGGCCGGGGCTCGTCGCCAGGGCCGCCTCGACCAGGGCCCGGCCGAGGCCCCGGTGCCGGTGGGCCGGATGCACGGCCAGTTCCAGGCCCACCCCCTGTCCGGGCGCGGTCAGGTCGAGGTGGGCGTACCCGGTGAGGGTGCCCGCCGGGTCGCGGACCGTGAGGTGGGCGGCGGGTGCGCCGGGGTGCCGGAGCCGCAGCAGGACGTGCTCGGCGAGCGGCGCGGCGCCGTCCGCGGCGGTGGCGGTCTCCGCCAGGGCCAGTACCTCGGCCACCTCCGCCGGGGTGAGCCGGTCGGTACGGCCGACCCGGTCACCATCCGCATTCCCGATCATCCCGTCGCGCTCGATCATGCCGTCACGGTAGCCGGCTGTCGGCTGTTGGTCCGCCCTGTCGCGTGCGTCGTCACGCCGCGCCGGTCGGCAGCGCGTCGAGCTGGAAACGCTGGACCAGGTTGGGCAGGATCGTGCCGAGGGCGATGATCGTGCCCTGCCGGTCGCCGCCGGCATCGTGCAGGAGTACGACCGACCCGGGCATGGTGCTCCCGGTGACCATGGCCGCAATGTTCCCGGCGCCGGGGCGGTTCCAGTCCTTCGGGTCGACCGTCCAGTGCAGGGCGGTCATGCCGAGTTCCTGGGCGATCAGGACCACCGGGTACGTCCAGTTCCCGCCGGGCTGGCGGTAGTAGGCGATCCGGGCGCCGGGCGCCGCCGCCCAGATGGCCTGGTTGGTGCGGAGCAGGTCGGCTTCGATGACCTGGCGGGAGCGGCTGCCGAGCAGCAGGTCGTGCTTCCAGGAGTGGTTGCACAGGGTGTGCCCGTCGGCCACGATCGCCCGGACCAGGTCCGGGTACCGCTGGACGTTCTGCCCGACCAGGCAGAACGTCGCCTTCACCTGGTACCGCCGGAGCAGTTCCAGGGTCTGCGGGGTCCACTTCGGGTCCGGGCCGTCGTCGAAGGTCAGCGCGACCTGGCTCGATCCGGTGGTCAGCCGGCTGCCGTACGGGCCGCCCTCTTCGAGGGGGAGTTGCTGGTGCTCGCCGCCGGTCCCGGCGTCCAGGTCGGGCGCTTTTGTGGGGGCGGTGGTCTGCGGGCGGTCCGATCCGGTGCCGGAGTTCCCGGCGGTGGCCGGAGCGTCGGGGTACGGGACACGGGGTCGGGACGGTTCGGTGCCGGTCCGGGGGCCGCCGCTGGTCGGGGACGGGAAGAGGCCGGCCGGCGGGGCCGGTGGGTGTTCGGCGGTCAGGGTCCGGCCCAGCACGTACGCCGTCCCGAACAGTGCGGTGACCACCAGTACGACCACGCTCAGTGCTCGTACCGCTGCGACGGTGGGCATCAGGAGACCCGGCCCGTCTCCCTGGTGGCTGGTCCCGCCACCGTCGGACTGGTCATCTCGGACACCGGCCGCCCCCTTTGCTGAAACCCGACAGTCAGGATAGGACTGACGTGGCTCACAAAAAGGGCTTTTGAGGATTCTTCAGTCTGACTCGCCCAGGCTGCCGCCGGGCCGACCCGACTCCGGCCGTTGCCTGCTCGTCGGGCTCCCGGTCGTCCCCGGGCTCCCAGTTGTCGCCGGCCGGTCGCCGGTCGCCGGGGGGACGGGGGACGGTCAGACCGGCAGGGGTGCCGGCTCCGAGTCGGGCAGCGAGCGGGACGGCGGCACGACGAACTTGTAGCCGACCTGGCGCACCGTGCCGATCATCGACTCGTACTCCGAGCCGAGCTTGGCCCGCAGTCGCCGGACGTGCACGTCGACGGTGCGGGTACCGCCGAAGTAGTCGTAGCCCCAGACCTCACGCAGTAGCTGGTCACGGGTGAACACCCGGCCCGGGTGCTGGGCGAGGAACTTCAGCAGCTCGAACTCCTTGTAGGTGAGGTCGAGCGGCCGGCCCTTCAGCTTCGCCGCGTAGGTGTCCGGGTCGATGTTCAACTCGCCCGCGCGGATCGTGCCGCCGGCTGCGGCGGTCACGCTGTTCAGTCGCCCGACCGCGAGCCGGAGGCGGGCCTCCACCTCGGCGGGACCGGCCGTGGCCAGCAGGACGTCGTCCACACCCCAGTCCGCGTTCACCGCGATCAGGCCGGCTTCGGTGACCACCGCGAGCAGCGGCACCCCGAGGCCGGTGGCGTGCAGCATCCGGCAGGTTGCCCGGGCCTCGCTCAGCTCGGAGCGTGCGTCGACCAGCACGGCGTCCGGGCTCGGCCCGGAGACCAGGGTGCGTACGTCCCGGGGTGCGGTACGCACCGAGTGAGGCAGCAGGTCGAGAGCGGGCAGTACTGTCGCTGGTTCGCCTGCGCGCGAAGTCACCAGGAGCAGGATCTCCACACGATCACCTCCGTCCCGGCGGCCGGTCAGGCCGCGCGGCGACCAGCGGCTCCCGCACAGGGCGGCACCGCTGGAGACTGGCGTGGGTCCCGGCGTCGCTGACGGGGCGGGTAAGGACCTGAGCTTAACTGACTAACCAGGGGTTGCTCTTACGTAAACTCCTGTTTGCCCGACTTGTCGGCCCTTACCAGGCAGGTTTTTACTTCGCTGAAACCGTGGTCCGCGTTTCGGTCTTCCGGTCTGGCACGATCAGGGCGTGTTTCCCTCGACGCCCCCCGAGGCCGGTCGTGACCCCTGGTCCGACGGCAACCGCCCGGGACCGGGCGGCCCGCCGCGCGGCTACCCGCCGCAGGCCGGTGGTCCGGACCCGGCCGACGGCTACCCGCCAGCCGCCACCCCGGCTCCCGGTCATCCGCCGGGTGGCGCGCCGATCCCGGGGCGACCGCGTGGCGGTGCCCCCGTCCCGGGCCGTGCACCGGCCCCGACCGGCGGCTATCCCCCGGCACCCGGCCGTCCCCCTGCTCCCGGGCCCGGCCGTCCTCCAGCCCCCACCCCCGCGTCCGCTCCCGTGCCGGGGCGTCCCGGCGGGCCCGCGTCGGGGCGTCCGCCGGCCTCCGCTCCGGTCCCCACGCCGGGACGTCCGCCGGCCGTTCCGCCGGCTCCGGGACGGCCGCCGCTACCGCCCGCCGGTCAGCCCGGAGCCGCCGGTCAGCCCTGGTCAGAGGAGGACGACCGGTCGGACGACCGGACCGAGCGGAACGGTCCGCGCCGGGCCCGACGGGACAGCGACGGTTCCGTACCGCAGCCCCGGGCCGGCGACCGGGACGACGCAACCGACGATGAGCCCGACGAGGAGATCGAGGTGGTACCGGTACGCCGGCGACTCTCCCTCACCGTCGCCGGGTTCGCCGCGCTGCTCGGGCTCGGGCTGGTCCTCGGCGCGCAGACCGCCGGGCCGGGGCACCGGCTCCCGTTCGCCATCGTGGTCTTCGGGGTGCAGGTCCTCTTCGTCCTGTCCTGGACGATGGCCATCCGGCCGCCGGCCTGGCCGGTGGTCGGTGCGGTCAGCGTGCTGGCCGCCGCCGCGGTCGACGCCGCTGCGGTACTGCCCGAGGTGGCTGGACTGGCTCCGCTGGGCTTCGTGACGGCGGGCGGGTTCGTGCTCGCCGTGCTCGGGCAGCTCGTCCGCCGGGTCGACCGGGTACGGGTCACCGACTCGCTCGGCACCACTCTGCTGATCATGATCGGGGTGATGGCCTTCGCCACGCTGATCGTGCTGACCCGGATCCCGGCCGGTACCCAGTCGATCTTCGTGTGCCTGACCGCGACCGCCGTCGCCCTGGCGGTGGCCCGGCTCGTCGACGCTTTCTTCCCCCTGCCCCGGCTGGCCCCGCAGGTGCCCCGGGGCGCGACCGGCGTGGTCGTCGGCGCGATGGTCGGTACGCTTGCCAGCGGGGTCATCGGCAGCTACCTGCTCGGGTTCACCCCGACCAGCGCCGCCGTGGTCGGGCTGGTCACCGCCGCCACCGCCGTACTGGCCGACCTGGCCGTGGGGTACGCCGAGGCGGGACGGCTGATGGCCGGTGAACCGCCGACCATGTGGATCGCCCGGCACATGCAGGGCCCGACCGGTGGCTTCGCCCTGGCGGCCCCGGCCGCCTACGCGATGTGCGTACTCTTCCTCACCTGACCCTGACGATGATTCACGCGGTGTGGCGTCCCCGGGACGCCGCACCGGCCCGTCCGGGCACGGTTGGCTGACCGGCCGGTCGGGTACAAGACGCTGCGCCGCCGACCGGCGGTGGCGGCGACGGAGGAGGCGGCGTGACGGCGACGGCGGAGAGCTACCCGGAGTACGAGGCGCGACCCCGGCGGCGGGGCCGCAAGCTGCTCATCGTGCTGCTCGTCCTGCTGGTGGTGCTCGGCGGCCTGTTCGTGCTCGCCGACCGGGTGGCCGCCGGGGCGGCCGAACGTGCCATCGCCGAGCAGGCCGGCCGGGAGACCGCCAAGCGGCAGATCTCGTCCACCACGCCGGACGTCTCGATCGGCGGGTTCCCGTTCCTGACCCAGGTGGTCGGTGGACGGTACGAGTCGATCACCATCAACGTGCGGGACGCCCAGGGGCCGGTCCAGGACCGGACCGTGCGGCTGCCCCGACTGGAGATCACCGCCCGGGACGTGACGGCCTCCCTGGACACCATCCGCTCCGGGCAGGGTGACATCCGCGCCGCCACCGTCGACGGCACCGGGGTCATCGCGTACGACAGCGTGGCGCAGTTCATCAGCCAGCCCGGGGTCAAGCTCGCCGAGCAGAACGGCAAGCTCGGTGTCTCCCTGCCGGTGGACCTGCTCGGGCAGCGGTTCACCGTCAGCGGCATCGGGGTGCTGACGGTCAACGAGCAGGGGCAGGTGTCGCTGAAGTTCGAGGACCTCAACGCCGAGGGGGTGCCGAACGTGCCGCTGGCCCGCTCCCTGCTGACCAACTACGCCAAGCGCATCTCGATCCGGGTGCCGCTGCCGGAGCTGCCCTACGACCTGCGGGTACGTGAGGTCCGGGTACTGCCGGAAGGGCTGGAGGTCAGCGCCACCGCGAAGGACGTACCACTCAACGCGGCCTGAGCCCACCACCACCGGACCCGGTTCCCTGTCAGCAGGGGATCCGGGTCCGTCGCCACGGGACATGGGGCCTCCGTCACAGGGTCGGGAGTCCCGGATCGTGGTCGCTAGGGGTGGTCACCCGGCGCCTGGCTGGTAGGCTCCCTCCCCATGGGGACACACCTCACCAAACGGCGCGCGGTCGACCTGTGCCGCGTGGCCACCTGCCTCTGTCGCCCCGTCATCTGACGGCGGGGCTGCATCCGGCCGCCTGAACGGCGGTCGCCGGCACGCGGGGCACGAGCCCCCTCCGGTGTCCCTTCATCGCCCGGCAGTGGCGCCGTCGCACGAACCCCTGATCCGTCCTTCCTACTGGGTCCCGCGCGGGCTGTGACAACACGATCCGGACCTACGCGCAGGCTCACCACCCACCATCCTCAACAGGGAGTGATCTGATGAGTCGCGACACCGCACTCGTCTCGGCCGACTGGGCCGAGAAGAACATCGGCGCCCCCGGCGTCGTCTTCGTCGAGGTCGACGAGGACACCTCGGCGTACGACACCGGCCACATCGCCGGTGCGATCAAGCTCGACTGGAAGACCGACCTCCAGGACCAGGTGCGCCGGGACTTCGTCAACAAGTCGCAGTTCGAGGCGCTGCTCTCCGAGCGGGGCATCAGCAACGACGACACCGTCATCCTCTACGGCGGCAACAACAACTGGTTCGCCGCGTACGCGTACTGGTACTTCAAGCTCTACGGCCACGGCGACGTCAAGCTGCTCGACGGTGGTCGCAAGAAGTGGGAGCTGGACGCCCGCCCGCTGGTGACCGACAAGGTCTCCCGCCCGGCCACCCAGTACGTCGCGCAGGAGCCGGACACCTCGATCCGGGCGTTCCGCGACGAGATCGTCGACGCGATCGGCACCAAGAACCTGGTCGACGTCCGCTCGCCCGACGAGTACGCCGGTCGCCTGCTCGCCCCCGCCCACCTGCCGCAGGAGCAGGCGCAGCGGGCCGGGCACGTGCCCACCGCGATCAGCGTGCCGTGGTCGAAGGCGGCCAACGAGGACGGCACCTTCAAGTCCGACGACGAGCTGCGCAAGATCTACGCTGCCGCCGGTCTGGACGACGGCAAGGAGACCATCGCGTACTGCCGGATCGGCGAGCGCTCCTCGCACACCTGGTTCGTGCTGCAGGAGCTGCTCGGCCACCAGAACGTGAAGAACTACGACGGATCCTGGACCGAGTACGGCTCGCTGGTCGGCGTGCCGGTGGCGCTCGGCGACGAGCCCGGAGAGGCGTGATCACGATGACTGCTCCCACCACTGCGGGCTGCGCAGCCCCCGACCAGTCCGCTCCGCTCCCGGCCAGCCTGGACCTGGAGAAGGAGACCGTCATCACCGGCGTCGTGACCTCCGCGTCCGACGAGGTCGTGGCCGGTGCCTACGTCCGGCTGCTCGACTCGACCGGTGAGTTCACCGCCGAGGTCGTGACCTCTCCGGCCGGTCAGTTCCGGTTCTTCGCCGCGCCCGGTACCTGGACCCTGCGGGCGCTCTCCCGGCACGGCAACGGTGACGCCACCGTCAACGCCGCCCGGGGCATCAACGAGGTGGCGGTCACGGTCGCGGCCTGACCTTCTCCGACTCGGCCCGCCAGCACCCTGTAGGGGTACCGGCGGGCCTCGTCGTTTCCGGGGCCGCTTGCCGGCCGGCCGCCGCACGCGCAAGGTCGTGCTATTTCACAGATGTAGGGCCCTCATGCGCCGTTGAGGGCCCTGTTTTCAAGAAGTAGCGCGATCATGAGGTGCAGTGGCCGGGGTGGTCGGCCCGCCGTACGCAGCGCCGTCGGCCGCCGAGCAACCGGTCGCAGAAGACCTGACGCTGTACGCCCTGATCGTCCACCTCGGACACGGTGGTCTCGCCCATCCGCACGTCGGGCAGGAAGGCCAACGACCGGGCGATCGAGCGGGCCAGCAGTTCCGCCGCCGGCAGGTCGGCGGCGACGACAGTCAGGTGTACGACGTACCGCTGGCGGTCCGTCACGCTGCTCACCGGCGTACCACCCGGGGCCCGAACCGGGACTGCCAGTCGCGGAGCGCACCCTTGATCCGCACGTTCTCCTCCCGGGTACGGACCAGTTCGGCGTGCAGCGCGGTCAGTTCGTCGGCGACCCGGTGCAGGAAGCCGTCCACCTCGGCCGGGTCCAGCCCGTGCCGCGACCGGTTGAACCGCTGCTGCCGTACCTGATTGGCGCAGAGCGGCCGGTACGCCGTCGACCGGTAGTGGTGGCCCGCGTTGTGCCGCCCGGGTGGCCCGGACCGGCCGGCGGGCCGGTTGGTGGCGCGGGTGTCGGCGCGGTTGGTTGCGGGCCGGTTGGTTGCGGGCCGGTTGTCGGCGCGGTGCCGGGCCGGTGGCCGCCGGTCGGGTGGCCGCTCGGCTGCCGTGGGTCGGCCGATTGCCGTCGACCGGTTCCGGCGGAACAGCCGGAGGAACCTGCGCACGATGAGGACCGCCTTTCCGCAAGGGCAGCCGGGGCCGGCGCTGCCGCTGGAGGGCGGCCGGGACGGGTGTATCCCTTCCATCTCCGACACCCGCCCCGACCGGGGGAAGAGCCCTGCTCGTTGCCACGCGAGGAGCGCTCGCCGCCTAACTTAGTCACTGAAGTTGCTTTAGGCAACCTTTGCCTGTTTGGTGTCTTCGGCTTGTTCAGCGTGGCTTGCCCGTGATCGAATTGCAGGTGCCACGCGAGGAGTGCCATGCCTGCATTGCCGGATTACTTCAAGATCGCCAACGGGATCATGTCCGATGTCAGAAGCGGACGGCTCAAGCCCGGGGACAAGCTGCCCTCGATCGCTGAACTGTGCGAACAGCACAGGGTGAGCGCGTCGACGATCCGGCTGGTCTTCGTGCGCCTTGAGGCGCTGGAGGTGATCAGCCGTCACCAGGGCAAGGGTGTCTTCGTCACCGACCCGGAGACGTGGCTGCGCAAGCCCTGACCGGGTAGTTGACACGGGTTCGGGTCTGCGGCGGGGCGTGGTCCACTCCGTTTTCAGGAAACCGGGCTGTCCCCCTCGGTCGGACACCCCGACTTCCTGAAAACCGAGTGGATCACCAAACGGGCGGCAAGGTCGTGTCCTCGCCCGGAAGGGGCGCCGGATGGCAGCGGTACCAACCTCGGCATCCGAACCGACTGGCCCGGACGACGTCGAGGCGTTCTGGGCTGCTCAGGAAAGCCAGGTGCGGGCAGCTTGCCGGCGGATGTGGGCTGCCGTCGCGAACGAGGACGAGCACACCCGACAGGCTATGCGCGAGTCGATCGAGCGCATCCTGGAGAGGTCAAGTCCTGTGGAGTGGTGTTTAGCGGTTGTTGCGTGATCGTTTGTTGTTCGGTGGGTTGAGTGTTGGGTTCTATGCGCTGAGTGCTGGTAGGTCGTGTGGGGGCGTGTCCTTGGTGTCGGTGGTGATGAGGGTGAGGCGGGATTTGGCGAGGACGTCGAGGCCGAGGTAGCGGCGGCCTTCGGTCCATTCGTCGTGTTGTTCGGCCAGGACGGCGCCGACGAGGCGGATCAGGGCGTTGCGGTCGGGGAAGATCCCGACGACGTCGGTACGGCGGCGGATCTCCCGGTTGAGACGTTCCTGCGGGTTGTTCGACCAGATCTGTCGCCAGATCTCCTTCGGGAAGCCGGTGAACGCCAGGACGTCGTCGCGGGCGGCTTCGAGATGCTGTGCGACGGCGGGGAGTTTGGGGTGCACGGTGTCGATGAGGCGGTCGTACTGGGCGTGCACCGATGTGGTGTCGGGTTGGTCGTAGACGCTGTGCAGCAGCGTTCTCACCCACGGCCAGGACGCCTTCGGCGTGGCGGACATCAGGTTCGCCGCGTAGTGGGTGCGGCATCTTTGCCAGGTGGCGCCGGGCAGGGTGGCGCCGATCGCGTCGACGAGACCGCGGTGCGCGTCCGAGGTGACAAGACGTACCCCGGTCAGGCCCCGGGCGGTGAGGTCGCGGAAGAACGCGAGCCAGCCGGCGCCGTCTTCAGCGCTGGTGACCTGCAGGCCGAGGATCTCGCGGTGCCCGTCGGCGTTCACGCCGGTAGCCACCAGGGCGTGCACGTTGACGACCCGGCCGCCCTCGCGGACCTTGAGTACGAGGGCGTCGGCGGCGACGAACGTGTACGGGCCCTGATCGAGCGGGCGGGTACGGAACGACGCGACGTGTTCGTCGAGGTCACGGGCCATCACGCTGACCTGCGACTTCGACAGTCGGGTGATCCCCAACG